>CAIWMU010000056.1 GCA_903913865.1 uncultured Verrucomicrobia subdivision 3 bacterium | reverse complement strand
GTTCAGCCCCAAAGCCCGGGGTTGCGCCGCCGAGGCGCTACCCCGGGTCCATCCCCAACATATAAACAACCGCAAAGGGGTTGTGCCGAGGCAACATCCGGGGAGGCGCCCGCCGTGTGGCTGGATCCGGCGGAATGGGCAACGCCATCATGGGTTTTCAACATCTCAACCCACCCTGTGGGGGGCATCGACACGTTCGGTGCTTCTGCACAACCGCGTTGCGGTTGTTTCGGTTTTCCGATACGCACCCGGGGCAGCGCGGAGAACCGTGCAACCCCGGGCTTTGGGGCAGAACACCGACATTCCTGATGGCGCAACCCCGGGCTTGGTTCAACGGGGTTGGGGAGGGGGAAGGGGAGAACCGCGAATGGACGCTGATGGACGCGAAAGGGGGAACGCCCTTTCGATCGGGCGCTGACCGTTTTGCCGTGCCAACGGATGGCATGTTTCCGCCGCGCCAACGGCGCACGATGAGATAGCCCAGGCCACCGGCCCGGGTGGAGGTTATAATAATGGAACAGGAGGGCTGCAGGCCCGGGATATCGGTTCCCGCCATGAATACCGGACAGGACATCGGGCCAGAGGCCCGGTTTCGTGGGATGGAATCGGAGGATGTTTCACACGAAGGCACGAAGCCACGAAGGGGCTATGTTGGTTGCGCCGGGCACATTCGTGGCGTTGGGGAAGCGTGTGTGGTGTCTTGCAACCTTCGTTGACCTCGTTTCCGTTATCAGATGATGCCGATTAACGCAGTGGGGATGGGTCAGGGTGGCTGCGAGGCTGCCGGGGGTTGCGGTGGGTTGGGCTGGTTCTGGCGGAGGGTGCGCCAACGGTTCAGGAAGGCTGTGACTTCAAGAGATTGCAGGCGTTGACGCTCCATCAGCACGAGGATGGACCCGCCCAGAATCAGGCAGGAGACCAGGAGTTTCCAGAGGATGGCAACCATCGGAACAGTCAGCCCGGCCTCCCAGGCGAGGACAACCATCGCGGGAATCCCGGCGGCAGGATTGAGCCACGCTGCGCCTGCGGCGTAAACAAGGTGGTTGAATCCCACCCAGCAGGCGACCACCCCCAGTTTGATCGGATCCCGCAGAAAAATCAGGCAGGCCGCCCCCGCAATGTGGATGAGACCTGCGGCAGCCAGAAACGCCCTTGTGCTCACGCCAAACACGGCATCGGGCTGGGCCAGCGGGGGGATTGTGTCCCCCGCCCCACGGAGCATCGCCACTCCCACCGTTCCCAAGAGCAGACCCAGGACGTGGAACAGGCGCATGAAAGAACGAAGTCCCATCTCGCTTTTTGGGTTTGGGGGCATCCGGGTCATTTGCATTGTCAGGAGTTTGGTTCAATTCCCCTGCGGGAATCAAGCTGCCGGGCGTGTGGGGTGGGCATGGCGCATGGGGTTGAGGGGGGATGGGGATGTTCCACCGGGATTTGGCATGGGCTTCGCAAGGCGCAAAGTGCGCGACAGCACAGCGTTTAATCCCCAGCCTTGATGGACCACATTCCCCTGCGGAGGCCGGGGTCTGATGTTGTTTTGTTCGGAGGCAGGGACTCGACATGGCTGTCGATCATCAGGTATTGAAACCGGCCGGAATGGTGGTTTTTGGGTGAGGGGTAGAAATACGGGGGTGCATAGACGGAGGCCGAGCCGGAGCCGACATGGTCGGTGGTGCCCGGGATGTCCTGGCGGTTGGCGAACATCATGATGTTCTCGACGTGAATGCGTTCGGTGAGAAGGATGGTTCCGGAGGGTTCCGGTATGATTGTGCTTTTGATTGCCAGTTGGTGTGAGGGGCGGGGGTGGCCCGGGGAGCCATCCCCCACTGCATCATCCGCCCGGTTCCAGTGGGGGGACATGGGATACCAATTGAGGCCCACCCCGGTCTGGCTCTCGCGGGAGGGGGGCCAGGGGGCGGGCGTACCGTCATCCAGGTTGCCCTCGGAGGACATGTAGCGCGGCATGGCGTAACTCCTGCGATAAAAGGGCAGTGGAGGGGCCAGGAAGGCCGGGCGGGGGGAGGAGTCGGAGGGGCATTTCAGGATTGGAATCTGGCGGGCGATGGGCAGGCTGCCACGCGGATTCCACAACTGCTCCTCGGTGAGGGTGCCGCCGATATACCGGTGCAGGAGGCTGTCCCAGGTCAGCTCGCGGGTGGCCGTGGCGGTGGCCTCAAACATTTCGATCGCCGCATAGGGCAGCCGGTCGTTGCTGTCGCCCAGATATTCGTGCGTGGCGACCCCGAGTTGTTTGATGTTGTTCAGGCAGACGATCTGGTTTGCCTTCATTTTGGCACGGGACAGGGCGGGCAGCAGAAGGGCGGCGAGGATTCCGATGATGGAGATGACAACGAGCAGTTCGACGAGTGTGAATGCTCCTGTATTGGGTTTGTTTCCTGATGTGTGCATGTTGTTTCCAGGTTCAAAAAGGCTGCGGGTGTGGATGGGGTGGTGTGGGAGGCCTGCTCATGGGGTGTTTGCGGGGCTGATGGCCCAACCGGCAAGCATCGACCGGGGGGCATCCTTCCAGGCTGTTCCCGTCCATAATTCGGCGAGGCCTTGTGTGTTCAACCGGGCGGCGATTCCCACGGAGCGGAGCGCTGCGACATGGATCCGCGCAAAGCCCTGCTCATCGGTCATTTGCCGGGTCCAGATCGTCTCCACACCCACACGGGAAGAGGAGGCTGGATCAACGCCGACCTGCCCGCGTAGAAAGCGCACCACAGCCCGGGCTGCCTGGAGCGGGTCGTGCTCATTTCGGATCCTGGGGTAAAAGCCCTCCCACAGCGTCCGGCGCCAATCCAGTTCGGAGAGCGGCAGCGAATCCACCAGCGGGGAGAGGATGAATTGCTGATACATCGCCTCATCGAGTTCGGCATAGAAATGGTGGCGCTGCAGGTGTGCCAGTTCAGGGTGCTCGAGAACCGCGCCCAGCCTCTTTCCCCGGATGGGGGCGTTCCGCACGACGAAATCAAAGTCCTTCCTCCATGGATCCTCCACGAGGAACAGATCGGCAAGGGAAAGGGAGAGATCGTTCACCGGCATGGCTGGGGCAAGCAGGTGGATGCCGGAGACCAGGGCGGCCGAGCCGCCCAGGAGCATGGCGGTGCTTTTGAGTGCGCGATCCAGTGGGGCAACGGGGCTGGCTGGGGCAACCGCACGGCGGCTGAATATTTTCCACCATTGCCGGGCGAGATACAGGTTGCCGCAGAGGAGGATTGCAGGCAGCCAGCAGCCCCACCAGTCCCAGTAGCCCACCCATTTCCCCGACTCAAAACCGAGGGCCTGGATGTTCAACCAGAGGAGGAGCGAAAGGAGATCCCCCAGGCACAGGATGGCGGCAGCGGCGAGGATGGGCCGGGCTGGATTGATTCGGCCCGCAGATGCCAGGGCCCAGAACAAGCCATGGGCCAGGGGAATGCATGGTGCCGCGGGCAGGGAGGCCCAGAAGGCATCCTCCCTCCAGAGGGCGACCTGGGGATAGAGAGCCCATTCCCGAAACACAGCATGCACCACGGCCAGCGCAGCGGCGGCAATGAGAAACCGTGCGGTGGGTTGGGCCGTTGCCGGGATGGGGATCCGGGCCGGGTTCATTTGGCACCCTCCCCCTTCACATCCTCCAGGGGTGGAGGATCGGCGGACTTGTCGAACGGGCTGGCATTTCGAAGATCCAGTTCCACTGTGCAGGTCCGGTTGGATTGCACGGTAAGCCATTTCCACGGGGCATCGCCCGAGCCCTCGACCACGATCCTGTATGGGTGGAGGGCCGATGGCCCAAGGGTGAGGTAGGCTTCGCCCTGCTGACCGGTGCGGGTTGCCAGAACGGGGACAACCTCGCCTTTCAACCAGATTTGCGTCACCACCCGGGCATCCCGCACCGGATGGTCCCCGTCGGTTACCCGCACACAAACGCGTCCGTTCGGGTAATGGATGCCGATGGTATTGGTGAAGGCCTCCCACCGCCGTTCCTGCAGGGCATTCCAGCCGCCCCGCTCCCCGGTGGTGGCGAGGGTGGTGGCCTTGCGGACTTTGTGCAGCCAGGATGCGCCATAGGGCCGGTCGGGGTTGGCGCTGTCCACCGCGTGCCATTGCTGTTCGTCCGTGCTCCAGACTTCGGTGAACCAGTGCCATGATCCCAGTGTGGGCCAGAGCACATAGACCGGCCGTGCCGGGAGGCCTGCCTGGCGGCAGAGGTGGGCATGGATCATCGCCCCTTCGCGGCATGTCCCCCCTCGCGCCATCAGGTCGGCCAGTGGCAACTCCGGCTCAGCCGGGGTGTTCCGCAGCTGCAGGCGGCTGTGTATCCAGCTGCCGATGGCATCGCTCGTCCCGGCGGTCGTGTGGCAATATTTTGTCGGGGGTTGCAGGCCGGGGCCGAAAACGGCGGGATCCTCCCCGGGCGGTTCCTCATAAATGCGCGGATTTGCGACAAATTTTTCGAAGATCTCCGGTGGCGTGTCCCTGCACCATGGGTATTTTCTGCGTGCCTGCCATGCACGTTCCACGCCAGCCCGCAACCGGGCTGCCGGGAGGTGGGCAAGGTCGTAATCCTCCAGACCACCGATGACATTCATCAGGGTGTGGCGTTCGGGTTCGTGCGACGAGACGACCCCCTTCCACAGCTCGCGCCGGTTCAGCCCCGCGCGGGACATTGCCAGATTGAACCGCCGGGCCTCAGCCGGGCCCAGGTGGCACCCGGGAAGCCCCGCCGCATAATCGGGCAACGGGAGCCTTGCCGCGCAGTATTCCCCAAGCCCCCTCACGATGGTGTCGTCATCCTCCCCCCACGAATGCCGGACCCCCGGCAAAATCCGGACATCCACCGGCGTGCCCTGCTGGCGCAAATAGTCGGCCAGCCTGTGGCAGTCAGCCGCCGGAAACTGGTCATCCTCCCCCCCCCTGCACGAGGAGCACCGGGAAATTCACGCGGCTCTGGAGTGGCGGGTCTGGGCGGGGGGTGGGCCCCTGCCAGAGGTGTGTTCCCGCACCATCCAACTCCTTGAGCCAGCCGCCCGACGTGCAGACCAGCAGCTGCGGACCGGCTTCCGGATGCTGCAACGCAAAACGCAGAATGCGCTCCGCCGCAAGGCCGGACCCGACCCAGGCGGTGGCCCGGGGCTGCGCCCACGGCTGGTGGCTGATGTAGTCCAGCAGTGCGATGAACTGCGTGTCGAACGTCTCCTGGGCTGTCTGGTCATACTCCATGCCGACGGCTGCCAGACCCCGCGCGGCGAGGGTGCGCAACTCCCTGCCTGCACTGTGCAGGGTTCCTGGGGAATCGGGGAGGAAAATCACAACCGGATGAATTCCCACAGGCTTGGGAAGCACCACCATGCCTTGGACGGTTCCGCCCCGGGAGCTTTTCAGGGAGAACTCAATCCGTTGGAACGGGTCCGCCGAACCTGCCCATGCCATGGCACCCAACAGGCCCGCCAGTGGGGAGAGCCACAGGGCGGCTGACCCGATCGAACTCCACGGGAGGCGGGCCTGCGGCGCCCACCGCCCCGGGGCTGCATGCCCGGAAGCCGGGCCGGCGCAACGGGATGCCGAGCCCGCAGTTGCAGCCGGCTGCGGCCCCCATTGATTGCTTCCCAGCGCAAGCAGGACCCAAAACAGGCTTGAGGTGGCCAGCTTGAACAGACCCGCCTCGAACCAGAAGCCGACGATCAGAACCATCAAGGCACAACGGCAGATGGATGCGAGATCCGGGGGAGGGGCTGCGGCGGGGCCCCCCCCCTGTTGCAGCGGGGCAGCCCCTCCCTGGCGAAGGGACAAAGCGACCATGGCGATGAGGCATAGCAGTGCCGGGAATCCGAGCGACGTGCCGATGGACAGGTAATCATTGACCCGGATCGCCGCCCACTCAACGGCCTTCGGGGGTAGGAACAACTGGTCATAGGCCTGCGTGGTTGCATTCCAGCCATATCCGAACCACGGCTTTGCCGCCATCATCTGGAATGACCCGACATAGGCCGCGACCCGGTTCCGCCAGGAGAAATCGTTGATGTTTGCCACGGAAAATGCACGACGGACAACCCTCTGCTCCGTGTGGCGAAAAGTCCAGAAGGAGAGCACAAGCAGGGATGCGAGGATGATTGCCATCTGGACCATCCGTGAACGCCGCAGGCCGGGTGGAGCGGGTGCGGCACCACCCTGGGGGTGCGGGTTTTCCGCCGGGTGGACCCGGGCGCAGGGGGGCGGCATGAACCACTGCCACAGGAGCCAGCAGAGGCCAATGGCGGTGCCAACCCATGCCCCCCTGCTGTAGCTGCGCAGCAACCCGAGGCCGCACAACGCAGCCGGAATCAGGCACAGGGCTGCTGCGGCGATGGCGCGGGCCGGGGGATGTGCGGTTCCCCGGGGTGAACTTCCGTAGGCCACCGCCGTATGCCGGAGGCGGGATCGGAGAAGCAAGGATCCAACCGCCAGCACGAATCCCGTTCCCATCAACAAGCCGAAGGTGTTGGGGTTTTCCCACACCCCGCTCCAGCGAACATGGCCCCGGTAGTGGAATCGCTGCAAGGGATCAGGGTGGAAGAGCGAGCCGAGCGGGAGCAGGAGGAGCAGGGAGGTGACGACTGCCAGGTCAATGTTGAAGGGTTGGGTGCGCCTTGCGTTGGCGGCGCGCCAGAGCTTTACCCCGAGGAACAGGGCCAGGCCAAAACCGAGGAGCAACGGGTCGGTGCTGCGGGATGCCTCCTGGTAATGCATGCCATAGGCCAGCGCGCAGATGGAGAAGAGGGCAAGGGCGAGCCACCACACCGCGCGCTGCGTGAACTCCCCGCCACGGTGGATCGTGCCGTGCAGCCAGCCAAACCCGCAGAAATAGATGGCAACACAGAGGAACACCACCCACTGAATATCGGCTGCCTGGACTGTGGCAAAAACCTCCGCGAGGATTTGATTGGGGAATGCGCCGGGCAGCGGTGCCCGATGGAGCCATTCAGAACCGAGACAGGCGGCCAGCAGGAGCCCGACAAGGCCCGCTTTCAGGATGGCCGCCGGTGTCCATGGGCGGTTCACCGGCATGCCGGAGGCGGGTTGGCGGGCTTTTCCATCAGGGAAGCGCCGCTTTTTTCCGGATCGGGATTTGGGGGCTTCACGGTTTAATGGCTCCTTTCCAATTCATAACGCTGTGGGGTATTCAGCCCCTGTCCGGCAGCCGGGCAGGGGCGATGGTCGCGGTTGTCAGAACAAGGTTCGGTAGTCGCCCGCGTTGAACATGCGGCAGAGCGCCTGCGGCATCCATTCCTTGCGGGTGGGGTCCCAGTAGCACATCAGCACGAGGGGGGTGGCCGGTCCCACCTTCTGGGGGGCGAACCGCACGAAAACCTCAAGCGTGAGAAACCGGAGTTTGCCATCCTTCTTGAGGAGGGAGGGCGGGTCCGGCTGATAAGCCACGGCACCCTCCCAGCAGGAGGATGCCCCCAACTCAGGCCACTTCGATGCGGAGGCCTTCCTCAATTCGTAACCCAGATCGTTTCTCTCCACCACTGCCAGGCGGATGCTCTCAAGATTGAACTCCCAGACCCTGTTCGTGCCGTTGTATTTCTCCCAGGCGAAGCGCAGGATGTCATCATCCGTCTTAAGGCTGGCTGCGGACTGGGCGGCTGCCTTTGTTGCGGCGGCAACCAGGTGGCTGCCCACTTCGAAAGGCGGCCGCAGACGGAACGTTTTGTAATCCTCGAAACTCCCCGAAACATAGCAGGAAAAAAACCTCTCCAGACAGGCCACCAGACTGCCCTGCTCGTCCGCCGGGACCTTGTCGAGGTCCTTCGTGGCCACACGCCGGACCGCCTGCGAGAACTCCTGCGGGGTGACAGGGCGGGTCTTCACCTCGCTAAACTTGTCCACCGCCTGCCTGGCTGCCTGCATGAACCGGTCATCCGGCTGGTTGGGGGCTTGCGGCTTCCTCGCCAGCATGCGATAGCCGACAAGTGTGATCAATCCGGCGGAAACCAGGCCAAGGGCCAGAAGGATTAAGCGTTGCATGGTGTTGCTGTTAGGCGGTTGTTTGTATTTATTGAGAACTTGGCGGGGTGGAGGGCGTCTATCCAGCACAAACACATACCAAAACGCGACAATGGGATGTCTCGAGTTGCGCCGGGAGTCTTCGCGCCGGGGTTACCGGAGAAGGGCGGCAGTTGTGCAGGGGCTATCCGCAGCTGTCGCAAATTAACGCAGATGGGGCTGAGGAGGGGACGGGGTATTGAGCAGAAACGCAAGAAGGGAACAAAGAGGTCCAGGAGTGTGTGCCCACGATGTGCTTGCAGCCCCGTAGGATTGACTGGAAAGCGGAATCTCGCGCGGAGTCGCGGAGACGCGGAGGGGGGATGAGATGATGGTCCTCCCCGCGCCCCAGGTCCCCTGCGCGCAACCTACCTGTAGCTGCACCGGTGCAACCCGGGCCGGGGGCGGGCTGAATGGGGTGGTGGGGTGAGGAAGAAGCAGGAGATTTCGACAGCACTGCCACTGCTTCTAAAAAGTAATCGTGAATTGTCTCGGCCCGCTGTATGCCGCTGCAAGCTCCAAGGGCAGCCATGCCGAGTGTTTCCCGGACCAGTAGAACCGGCACCAGACAGGATAGGGTTGACCGACAGGTTTCACGAGAATGGCAACGGTGGCGTAATAAATACGGCCCGTCTGACTGAGGATTTTTGCAGGGGTTTCATCAAACTCAACCGAGGCCCCGGCTGATATCAGACCGGCGTTTGGATTTTGCTGGACCTGAAAACTCAGGTCGTCAATCAGGTTGGTTCTGGCCACGATGTCCGCTTGTGCCGTTCTGAACGATGCGCCTTTGAAGAAGGAATAATTCCCGCTATTTTCCGTCTGCCAGTATATTTTGAACTGCTCGCGAGGGTCATGCGGCAGCGGCTTGTGCTCTTTGGCTAGAAGTTCAGCAACTCCCGGAGTCATCGTGAAGTTATCTATCGGAGCTCGGAACGCTCGAAAAGCATCGATGGTTCCCGAATGGTATGCGAGCAGCAGAGACCGAATACTTTCCCGGAGCTTCTGCTCCTGGAGTTCGGTGGCGGTGCCGGGGGCGTGCTCCATGGCCATCCCGCCTATTCCCAACTCCAGTGCTGCTGAATCGTTTATGTCAACAAACTCTGCCGCCTTCCACTTTTCAAGCAACTGTACAATGCCGGGGGGGTAGTTGGGCTGGGGGGGAGTGCCTGGGCTTTCCTTGGCTCTGCGGACCAGTATGATCAACAGCAGGAAGACCAAAGGTGGGAGAAACGCTACGATGCTCCACTTTTTTGTTGTTTCCATAGGATGAGGAGGAAGATCAGGGAACCAAATAACAGGGTGGCGACGACATACCGCGTGACTGAGCTCTGCCGGGGGGTATATGGCACACCCGCAATCAAGCTTTTGAACGCGGGATGGTTCGTTGTCAACCACCCATTTGTTGTGTAATAGATGACAGACTTTACGCTGCTGATTTCTGATGCGCGAAAGTCTTCAACCCGGGTTCTTTCCCTGATTTGCGGAGGAGCAGGATTCGAGAGGGTGAGCGGGGCGGCACTCTCAACAAAGCCGTCCAGGTGCCAAACTGTGGCGATGTCCGAGGAACTGTGCGCATCGAGGCGGGGTGCGAACAGCTCCAGGCGGAACTGCAAAGGCACTTTTGCTGTGCCGATATTTGTGAAGGCTGATACGCTGTAAACCAGATTCGTGAATCCACTCTCGAACGGCTTGGGCCTGTTGATAAATTTTCCATCCAACATTTCAACTTTTCCTTCGTCAAAAATCGTCGCTGCCAAGAGGACTGCGGGGTCGGTGCCATGAAGCTCCCATGCGGCTTTGACACTGCACCCAGGTTTGTTGCGGGGGTGCAGGATCTCGCACGGCAACTGATTGGCAGCCGTTTGGTTCAGCTGGCAACCGGCGGCAAAGGCGAGCCAGAGCGCTGAATTGTGATGGGAGTCATAATCCGGCACGTTCCCCGTTTTTACGGTTGCGATCCAATTGACCTGCTGCCCCCCGGGGCTTCCTCCGCCGGAGGAGGCGGGATCAGTCTTGTTGGTTGGGAACGGGTCAGGCTTGCTTTTGAAGACATCCACTTGAAACAAGTTGGTCCCATCGCAAGCAATCGTGGACTCCTCGAGAAAAGGATAATAGGGATCTTCGCTGACCTGGATTGACCACGAGCAGGAGTTGACTTGAACCCTGAATTTGGATTTGACTGGCGCGTTCGTGCCATTGAAGAACCGCAGTTCTCCGGCACTTTCAAATCCAGCAGCCTTGCTGGAGCCCGCCACACCAGCCACTGCCAGCAACAATAAAGAAATGACTATTGTTCGGGTCATGGACGAACTGATCCGATGTTGGCCCGAGTTGTAGTGCATAGTGTCTGGGACTCCGGTGGCCAAGCAGAAAAGCGTATCAAAACGCGACATTTTCATGTGATTCTCGTAATATGTTTGGTGGTGGCGCTCGCCATGGCAACTGCGGGACTTACTGGCTGGTGCGATGGGGGGAAGCCATGGTGTTTCTTATAGTCGCGCGAGAAGTGGTTTGCCTGGGTGTAGCACAGTTCGAGGGCGGTTGCCTTCACGGTCCATCCCTCCAGGAGGAGGCTTGAGGCGCGGCGCATTCTCTCGTCCTGCATCCAGGCGGAGGGGGTGCAGCCGTAGCTTCCGGAAAAATAACGTTCGAGCGTCCGGGGGCAGACACCACACCGGACTGCGAGCCCTGTGACGCAGTATCCGGCAGCAACCGCTTGCCTGCGCAAGTCGTCGATTCTGAACTGTTCAAGTTTCATACGATTCCGGCACCCATGTTGGCCTGTGGCGGAGGCCGCCGCAGGCTGTAGTAGGTATTGGCTTGTCTGGTCAGGTTTGGCGAACCCCGCCTTTTTGTCAACATTATTTTGCCGATATTGCAAGTTGGGTGGCAGGCCATCTGTGACAAACGCCATGCGGGGGAAGTGGCATGGCGCAGAAGCAGGATGCAAACGAGTTCCAAGCCTGCTGGCTTGTTGTAAGGCATTACATGGAGTTAAAATGCACCATTGACAAACAAACGAGCCGCGGTTAGATCGTAACACCATGCCAAACAACTCTGCGGTTGGGCGCGGGCACATCATGTCGTTGCGTTTTGGGGTTTCGGTTCAGGCGTCCGGTGCCTGCACCTGCCATGTGGATCATACTGTCATCACTGGCCTGTCTGGTGGCGCCCGGGCCTTGGTCCGGCTCCTGCGGTTCGTGTGTGCTTCTCCCGGGAGGGTGGGGTTTGCAGTGTCTGTAACCATCGGACTTTTGTTGTCAAACGCGGCCCGGGCGGGGCAGGAGGGCGCCGGCTTCGGGGTTTCTGGTTCGGTAGATTACACCTTTATTGAGTCGGGGCTGCCGGTTTTGACACAGCGGATGCACTTCGAGGTGGAAGTGGCGGGTTGCAGTTCAAGGATTGTGGTGACACCCGCCTCCAGTGGGGTTGGGATTGAGCCAATGGAGTTGTGCTACTTGTCGGATGGATCCAACTCCTGTGTGGTCACCACCCTTGGGGTTGTCCAGACCAATTCCCCGGCGGTGCACATTCCGGGCGTGGGCAGCATGGATCTGGGGCACGGTTCGGCTGAGGTGAGGGTCGAAGCCCTCGCCGACTTTCTCCCGGAGGTGTTTCCTCCAAGCCACGCCGGTTTCCTCTTCATGCCCTGGCTGGCTTATGCCTCGAGTTGCCGGCTGGATGCCCGTGGATCCGGGGAGCTGCCGCCGATGGGGTTTCTTGGCCCTGGCTGGCCGCAGTTTGGCGGGCACCGGACCAGTGCCACCTGGGAAAACTCAGCAATCCCGCCCCGGCTTCCCAGTCAACTCGTTCAACAGGGTGACAAGCTGATTTTTGATTTTCTTGACGAGATCGGCAGGAAGTTCGGCCGCTCCCCACTTCAGCCGGAGCATCGCGGGGGTTACACGAATGGGATTTACCAGGTGCTCAGTTGGACCAATTTCTCCGGGGTCGAAATCCCCCTTCATTTCCGGTATTCGAGATTCAGTCCTCCCGGCACGAACCAACCCGCATCGGGTCTGATCCTCCAGATGACCTACGAAGGCCACGCCAGCAACGTTGTCGTTCTGAAAGACGCAGGACCTTTTGTGCTTCCGAAACAACTCCCCAAATTCACCCGGGTAAGCGATTACAGGTTCACTTCCGCAGGCAACACCCCCCGGGTTTACATTTCTGAGCAGGGGGAGGTGCTGACAAAGGAGGCGGTCAACAGGTTGGAAAGCCGGGTGGTTGCGGATAGCGGAAAGGGAACCCGGGGGGTGGTGCGTGCGGTAGTCATAGCGGCCGCAGTGGCCTCGGCTGGGTTGTTCTGGGTTCTATCCCGGGGGAAAAGCCGGCAGGTGCCCGGCCAGGCTGGCAGAGGAAATGGGGGAGGGGTATGAGTACAACGCGGATGGGACCATCCCGTGCAGGGTGGGCCTTTGGCGCCTTGGGGATTTTTCTTGGGACGGATGGGGTGGCTGGTGCGCTTGATTCCGGGGGCATGGTGCAGTTCCAAGGCAGTCTCCAGTTTGTGCAACGCCCATTGGAGGGCGATCCGGTTGTCGAGCACCTCCGGTTCCGTGCGGAGGTGGGTGGGTGTCGTTGGCGGATCAGGACGGCGCAAACAGACTTCGATCTCACAAGCCCGACCGGGGCATACTATTCCTATGCGTATGACGGGGTGGACCTGTACCGGTTTTGTTCCCTTGGGCCTGGTCCGGTGAGTGGGAAGTCGGATCTTGGTGATCCCATACAGAAGACCGGTATGATCAGCCGGGGCGGAGTTTTCCCTGTCCGTCTTCAACCCGCTGGATGATGCCGGGACAACCAACGATCTGCATGAGGTCTGGCAGGTGCGTGGGAAGGCTTTATACGCGGTCCAGTTGGAGGGTCCGGAGGACATCCGCCCCGAGATGTCGGGTTTGATGCAGGTCATTGACATGAGGTCTGCATCCAACGGGGCTCAGGCTTTCCAATACGTGTCCCGGGGATGGGTGGATGACGCGGATGAAACATTGCGCCAAAAGCGGGACCAGCATGCCCGCTTGCAAAAGGGGAGTGAACGGCGCCCCCCCGCATCCAAGGCAGTCGTTTGGACTGCATTTTGTGTCTCCGCGATTGCATTTGGGTGGGCTGTGCTGCGTGGGCGCGGGCGGACGGAATAGTTATCATTCGTGCACCAGTGTCAGCGGAGCGTGCCCCAGCCCCGGGTGAGCATCGAATCCCGAGAGTCGCGGGTGAGCGGGTTCGAAATTGGCGCAGCGTCGAATCCACCCGCCAAGGTGGATGTATCCTCACCGCACGCGCAAGAGAAGAGTCAGTTGGCCAAGCGGTTGGCCGATGCTCCCGGGCGGGAAACCGGCTGCAGGGAGGATCAAAAAACCGGGTCAAATTGCCTGCTCCCGACGTAGCCGACCGCCAAGTGGGTTGGAAGCCATGTGCTGCACGAAGGTGCCCAGTAGAATTGAACCACCAAGGGGTATGCTTTTTCTTCGCTCGTCTTAACCAGCAGATACGCCAGGGCCGTCATAATGCTGCTGTCCTTCGAGAAGACATCTTTGGGGTTGGGACCGTAATCGAACGAGGATGGGTACCCTACGATGCCGCAATTGGGAACTCTCGTCCTGATGGTATCTGCAAAAACTCTGGTTGAGGTGAGTTGCTCAAGGCTGGTAATCCTTGTGCACTCAATCCAGGAAGCCCGCCAGCTAGCGGACTTCCAAAGTGTGGCCCGGCTGCCGCCACCGGTGGTCTTGGACCAAAACAGCCTGTGCAGTTCAAATGGGTTTGCCGGCGGGTGCGCAACACTGAAAAAACGCTGCAGCAAGGCACCCTGGTTGGAAAGGGTGCCGTTGTTCAGGACGAACGACTCTCCCACCGACCGCTGGGTCATGTATTCCTCGAACGTCTTTGCAAGGAGCGACTGGACAATTCTGTTAACAGCTTGGTGCAGACTGGCACTGTCCACCGCTCCGTTTTGAAGTCCTGCCAATCGGATTGGCAACGCGTCAAGTTTGGATGCGAGGCTGCTCTCCCCATATAACAGTTCAAAAGGGTTCGCCAACCAATCCTGTTCCTGTTTTTGGTAGTCGGGGTTCGTCGTTGTGGCCAGTTGGCTGTCTTGCAGCCTCCCGGCATCGGCTCGCGGGTGGCTTTTGCGGTAAACAATAAGGCCACAAAAAAGCAGGAGGGAGAGGCCGAAGCAAACCGTGATGGTGGTGGTTTCTTTCATATGGGCAACAAGGGCCAAACCTGACAGAAGCGGCGGACAATGGCTGCGGCCCTGTTGTCTGCGCGCTTGTAAGACCGGGCCTTTCTACCCACCGGTGATGCAGCCACCGACCGGCGGATTACCTGCGCAGTTGAGTTCACATACTTGGCCGCTGTTACACTGCCAAGTTACACACACCCAATCTGGGCTTGCCGGTGTACCATAGTTACACCCACCACTGCAGGTGTTGCCCTGAGCCGCGATACCGGCAAGGGAGATACTGGCGAGTGTGATGACAAGAAAGCATTTTGTTTTTGTTGTAAGCATATTAGAGAACTGGTGTTAACTATTTTGATGTTAGTGCTACACGGTAGGACCTCGCAAGTTTTTTTCTGTAAAATGCAGTAGTATCTTAAACTGAGGGCTGGGTGGTGGTGTTCATTTTGAGGTGGATTTTTCCGGATTCCCACTCTTGGCTGTGTTCGGCCAGGAGGGCGGAGACCCGTCGGCGCAGTGAGGCAGGCAGGCGGCAGGCACCCGCAAAAAAATAATTATTGACACCCCGTTGGTCCCTTAGTAAAAGGTAAATTATGTCTGCCACTCGAAGATTTCTTTTCCTGGCTGTTTCATTGCTGCTGGCCAACTCCGTCTGTGCACAGACCCATCAACGTGTCTGGTCGGTGCCCCGCTCCGGAACCTTCTGGTCGATGCAACTGACTGAACTTCCCAACCTCCCCCAATAGCGCATGAAACGTAAATTAGCGATACTGGGTGCGCTGCTGACCACGCACCTTGCTTTTGGCCAGGGAACCTTTGTGTATGACCAGCGGACAGCCAACCCATTGCTTGACGCTGCTACGGGTAATTGGTTTGCACCATGGCCTGTGCAGTCGTTTACACCCTCTTTGAACGGGATTGGATTCGTGGAATTACTGGGTGATCATGTATCTCCCACCACACAGTTGGCAGTGAACCTGCGGGCGAACTCGCCGGATGGAACGATTCTTGGGACAACCTCCACCCTGACAATTCCGCGCGGAACGAATTACACAGGCATCCTGTCGTTCTTGTTTCCCGCCGAAATTCCACTGGTTCCGGGAGATGTTTACTATATGGAGCCTTTTGTGGTCAAGCCGTCATCCTGGGGGATTGGATTCTGGATCTTCTGCGCCAGCGTCAATTATCCTGGTGGACGCCTTTACTTTCCGGGCGATCCACTGCGACTTGGAGGTGACATTTGGTTCCGTGAAGGCATCGTTGTTCCCGAGCCTGGAACGATGGCCCTGGTTCTATTGGGGGCCTCCTGTTTCATGTGGCGCTACCGCAGGTGTTGAGGCGCAAAAGCACCGGGAGCGCGGAAGCACCTAGCAAGCTGCATTCGGTGCGATGCCAGACCCCTGAACCGGATTCAAAGCACTGCCTTTTCCCTCAATGTGCGACCGTTCATCCCTCTGTTGTGGGGGGCGTACCATGGGGCTGGGTGGCCTCGTGGTCCGGCTGTGTGGCCATGCGGGGTGTGACTTTGGAAAGGGGAACCTCGTAATGAGGCGCGGAGGGGGGAGAATTAAGAATTAATACTTAAGAATTAGGGGGCTTTTTCCGTTTCCAGGACTCTGGGGGGCGATAGAAAGGGTGCCTCGACCGGGTGTGGATGTATTATGATTCTTGGCAATCGTTTTGGGATCGCGCCTGGATCGGGCCCGGGAGGGATCTCGCGCAGAGGGGCGGAGGCGCAGAGAAGATGGATTCGGGTTCTCCGCGTCTCAGCCTCTCTGCGCGATAACTTCCCTTCGGTGCGCATGGGTGGGTG
>CAIWMU010000055.1 GCA_903913865.1 uncultured Verrucomicrobia subdivision 3 bacterium | reverse complement strand
GTGGGGGTTCCGTTGACCGTCACCGTGGCCTGGGAGTTTGCGGTGCCCACCACCTCCACATACCCGGGAACCGAACGGCTGGTGTACTGGTTGAGGTTGTTGGCCGTGTGGCGCTGATACTTCAGGTTCACCCCGTATTGGCCTGCCAACGGTGGGCTCGCGACATGGGACAGGGCCAGGCTCCTAGCCTGCCGGGCATGGACCCGGGGCGAATATTCAAGCGGCAATATCTTCGGAAGTTTGAGCGATTTCATTGTTCCCGTCACGATTTCATGTTCCACCCGGTGACCTGAGAAAGGGTCACCATGACTTAAACAGACACCCGACCTACCCGTTTGTCACGCAAAAAAGTTCCCAGGCCAATAATTATCCGCAGATTTCGCAGATTACCGCAGATGGGAATTGGGCCACCTCGGGCAGCTGCGTTCATCTGCGTCATCTGCGGATTACCTGTGGGGGATTGGTTATCGCAGGAGTTCCGCAAAGGGAAATCCGCTCGCCGACGGGTTTGCAGGTGTGCAAACTTCGCCTTTGGTTCGTTCAGGAGTTTCTTGAAGTTGTGAGTGAAGCGGAGCGGAGGCGGTCAAAAAGCTCATTCGGGGTAGCGCAGTCTTTGGCGCAGCACTGCGGAGTCCGCTTGCGGGGGATGGCTGGGACGGTGTCTGGGCGAAGGGGAAACTGCTTGGGTTTGTTGCCAAGATGAAAAATGAGACCGACAATTGACCCCACTAAAATCCACTGGTACATAATTGCAACCGGAATCACGCCCCATGCTCCTGCGCCGTGGACCAGCAGTCCCGAAGCAACGGTGGCGGGGGCATTCATGTGAATACCCCCAGCACCTGGACCAGGCAAGGCAACCCGAACAGGAAGCCCACACCGCTGCTGATCAGCATGTGTTTCAGATCGAAACAGGCTCTCTGGTTACTGAACACCAAAGTAAACCCTGGCCCATGGCACGGGGCGGGCGGGATGCTGCGGTTACTGGGGCTTCTCGATGAACCCGTGATAGAGTCCCATGTAGTAGGGCAGGAGGAATACTGTTCCTGATCCAAGTTCACTCCCGTTGCCACCGTAATCAAGGTCCCAGGGGTCGGTGTTCCAGTGGTTGAAATGGCGATTTTCGACCGGGATGACTTTGCCCGAGCGCAGATGTCCCCGTTCACCCCGTTCATTCGGGGACTCCACATCAATCGCGGCGGTTGGCGGCAGGAAGGTGATGTCCAGACGATGGCTGTTATGAAGGCGCCAGTGCAGACGATCCAGCGGGAACCCATAGAGGGTGGCCATGGAATCGTCGTGCCAACCGGCCCATGGTTTGACGGGGAAGTCCCCCCACGGACTGACCCCCATGGTGGTCAGGCATTGGGATGCATAGGTGAAATTGAAGAACGGATTCATTTCCGGAGCATCGTTTACCCAATAGTGGTAGAAGGAAGTCCGGATCATTCCCTTGAGGTTCTCATCCCGGGAACAGTTGAGGAGACCGTAGTAGCTCATGTAGGCCATCTCATCATCCGATTGATTTCCGGAGCCCGGCCCTTTCTGCACCTTGGGATTCATGGCGTTGTGGGCATAGCCGTGTTTCTCGACCAGCTCTTTCGCGATTTCTGCATAGCGGGCATCCCCGGTCACATGTTCAGCCACAGCCAGATAGCTGAGCATGCTCAAGGACTTAAGACCCCGCTCCTGCCACCACATGGGGTCGCTATTGAGCAACTGTGGACCGTAAACAGCCCAACGGGTGGGTTTTCCGTCATGATCGGTCAGGGCGAATCCGTGCGCAATCAGGTGGTCTGTCACATCCCTGACCACTTCGCGAACGCGGTCCTTCTCGGCGTCCGTATCCGCGCAAAGATCGTAATAAAGGGGATAAAAGAAGTAATGGCCATCCAGCTCGTCGCTGCTGGTGTCCGACTTCCAATACCATTTACCATCAGCACTCTTGGGCCAGCGGGGTTCATAGACCTTCCACAACTTGTCGGATTTGGCCTTTTCCCTGTCCCCCTCGATACGGCCAACATTCGGATCGGCCCATTCCACCGGGCGGATGGTCCGTGCAATGAACCCTTTGGGGGGCTCGTGCGGTCCGCCCTGGGTGACTTTTTGAAGAAACCGCAACGCCTCGAAGGCCTGTTTGGCGCGCACCTTGGCGGCGGGATCCTTCGTTGCCCCATAGGCAAAACACTCACCAGCGCCATACATGGAGGTCCACAACCCATCATTGTCGCTGTCTTGGGGGTTGGCGGAGGTCTTGTCTGCGGGGCGTGCCAGGGGGGCTTCGGAGACATAGCCAAAGGGGGTGCGTTTCACATACCGTTGCATCTCCTCTTCATAGAAAGCGGCTTTTTCCGCGAGAGTCATGGACCGGCGTTCGATCACTCCCAACCCGGTTTTGGTCCTGAACCAGGCGGAGCCGGAGCCGTCAACCAGCACCTGTGCGACATCATCATCCGGAAGCCAGCGGGGACCCTGGCGGTAGGCCCATTCCTTGCCATTGTAGCGGATGACACCCAGGTGGGTTGAGAACCAGACATCTCCACCCGGTCCGGCGGCGGCACCGGTGAAATCGTTCCAGGGAAGACCATCCTTGCCCTCGAAGAATTGCCATCCCTTTGGTGTTCTGCATGCGGCCCCGGCCTTTGTGGCGATCCAGAGTTGCCCGGCCTTATCGAAGGCCACACCCAGGACACCATCGGCACTCCAGTCCCTGCCCACAGCATCCATCACTTTCACGCTCTTCCATGGACCAACGTCAACGTCAGCATAGCTGCCAAGGCCGGTGCTGGTAGCGGAATAGATCTGACCCTCCGGAGAGGCGGCAATCTGATGAAGCAGGACGCCGCCAGCCCCACAAATGCACTTCGTGGATCCGTCTCCTGTGGTGACAAAGCATTCGTTCGAAGTGGTGATCCAGATGGATGAGCCGCCCCTTAACACCTGGTGGACTTTGCCCCAAGGGATGGGGACTGTCAGCGGCTTGTCTGTTGTACCTGGAAGGACGAATTGAGTGTCCTCTTTCTGAGCCAGAGCGGGGTTCTGATTCCAGGTCCCCTGACGGAACTCATACCAGGTTCCCCCTGAGAAGGCCCGAATCCCGCTGCCGGGGGCGGCATCGATCAGTTGGATGGGACCGGGAGGGGCTCCATCCTTGGCCGTGAACGAGCGGGCGATTTCCTGCTGAAAGCGCTGGCCTGCGGGGGTGAAATCTGCAGCGCTGGCCACGCTGACAGTCAGCCCCAGAAGAATGCAAAGTATTCGGTGCATGGGATATGTTTGTTTTGGTATTTCAGAGTCACACGACTGTTACCGCCCGAAAATGGGCGGTTCCAGATGTCCTACCGAAGGGTCCAATGTTGATAAGACGAGAGTAAAACAGAGTTGACCGGCTTGCCTACTTCTTCCGCTCCTTGTGCTGGAGTTCGCGAATGGGTTTGTAGCTGATGAGAATGATGCCCTGGTCCGCCACAATTTTCTTCATCTCCTCATCGTTTGTGAACACCTCGTATTCCTGGGACCGGGTGGACCAGGAACCGGTGATGGCCTTCATCTCATCAGTGGGCAGGGCTGCGTGGATGTAGAGTTCGGTGACACCGGGCTTGAGCTTTTTGACGGCATCCAACCAGAAGCCCCTCACATCCTTTTTCTCCTCCTTGAGCGTCTCGTAAACGAAGTCATCAGGGAACAGGATTCCTTTCGAGGCGAAAATGTCCCGGAGCTGGGGAAATCCGAACTTCGTGAGAGTGTCCAGGGAAGCCATCCGGACTGGCAGATCGAACTCGACGGCAAGTTTCAGGTATGTTTCGACAAAGCGCGGATCCAATTGCAGTGTGCCCATGTGGGAATCCAGATGGGTGACATCAATTTTGGCGGATAGAGCCTTCTTGATCTGTGCACGGCCCTCAACCAGCGCCTCCTCCGGGCTGCCATGCGCATAAACCTCCTCGATGCTGGGCCAAAGGTAACCCTGCATATCCACCAACCCGGGAACCTTCTCCACACCGGCCACAGGGGCCCAACGATACCTCTCCCACTCCGAGGTGTGGGTCAGGTGCACGCCGAAACTCTTTTCAGGATGGCTCCCGGCGTATCCGACAAGTTCCGGAAACCAGGGGCAGGGGACCATGATGGTTGCCGAGCGCATCATGCCCTTTTCCATGCAGGCGATGGTGGCCAGATTCGCAGGGTGGCACATGCCGGCATCATCGCCATTGACGATCAACAGCTTGTCGGTTGCCTTGTAGCCGAGCCGTTCTGCGAGGGTGGGTTTATCGGCTGCCTGAACGTCTTGAGTCGAAAGAAGGGAGGCCATGGTCATCAGCGCTGGTAGAAGACGCAAACAGTTCAAATTAATTGGCATGCCCCACTCTACTTGTCCGGTTGGCGGCTGGCAACTCCCTGATTTGGGTTGGGACACTTCGACTGTTCGCGCCAATAAGACATCCTTGCCGGCCGCTTTTCTCATGTGCCGGGAAGGCCCCGGTTTTCGATGGTGTGATGGTGAGGCATGCAGCCTGTGTGCGGGAAAGTTTGAGCGGATTCATCAGCGGGCTTGAGTCCCTCCAGCAGGGTGGGCTACCTTGCGCCCTCAACATGATCCCGATTCAAGATACCAGGCCCGGAAGCCGATTCCCACTGCTGAAGCCTCCGTCTGTTCTGGGGAGTGACCTTGTCCTGGTGGTCTGGTTTTGCGATTCATGCGATGTTAACACGACTCAAAACAGACAACAGCGGGAGACGCGATGAAATCACCCTCATTCAGAACCCCCTCGGTTTTGTTGATTCTCCTGTCCCTGTCGATAGGCTGGGGGATCCGTGGCAACTATGGGCATGAGTATGGGGCCATGCTCGCGGGCGCGTTGGCGGGGATGGCGGCAGCCCTGGTTTCCGGCCGGGAGGATTGGCGCCAACGGGTTCCTTATTTTGCATTTTTCGGTGCACTGGGCTGGGGATTTGGCGGATCCATCGCCTACATGCATCCCCCGAGCTATACGGAAACAGGAATGCTTTCCACCCAACTTTACGGCTTTTTTTCCACCTACTTTGAGGCGTTTCTCTGGGCCGGGCTGGGCGGGGCTGCGACAGCGTATGCAGCCGTCGAAGATCGCGAGAAACTGACCTCCATCTTCAAGCCCCTGCTTTGGGTTTTTGGGTTCTGGGCCGTCCAGTATGTGCTGCAGGATACCCCTTTCGACATTCAGGAGCGGTTGTTCAGGGATGCCGGTGCGGACCGGACTTGGTTCCGGCAGCGTGATCCCCTCTATTGGCTGGACAGCGAATGGATCGAAGCAACCTATGCCATTGTTGCACTCTGTTTGTTCGACCTGTGGGACCGCCGATTTGGAAAGCTGCCGCAATTGGTGGGTTTGGGCGCAACCGGGGCGGGACTTGGTTATGGACTGCAACGGTTGCTGGAAGTCGCAGGATGGAAGGATGCCGTGGTGGGTGCCCTTGTTCATCCCCAGGGGGATCTGAACTTTGTGGATCCGGCCACTGGTTTGGCAAAATTCGCGGCAGGCGACCTCGTCACCAATTGGCCCGCCATTTTTAGCCAGCACAGCAACCATTTGGGGTGGGCGCTCGGCGCAGGGGTGGGGCTGGGGATTTACTTTTACCGGTATGGGGCATGGCGATCTGGTTCCGGTCTGCTGATCAGAATGGCGCTTTGGAGCATGATTGTGTTTCTGATCGGTCCGGTCCTGCTTTCGAATTTGCCATTTTTCCAGGCGTTTGGTGGATTCCGGCTGACGCCTCCCCGGGGGGATAGCTGGGCGAACATCCTGGGGTGCATGATCGGGCTGATTCTCTACTTTCGGAAGACCGGGCAAAAGCCAATCGTGTTTGCAGCGTTGCTTTCAGGTGCGTTTGGGGGGCTCGCTTTGACGACCGCACAGTTCCTGAAAGTGTTTTGCTATACTCCGGGCAACCCGGTTCTCACCACCGATCCCGCCGTGATCCAGGCCTGGCAACACTGGAGGAGCGCCAACTGGCACAGCATCATGCTCGAGCAATTTGCCGGAGTTCTTTACGGCCTGGCGATTGTTATTCCAATCGGGCTGCTGGCATCGAGGCTCCCGGTGCGCAGGGATGAGCCCCGGGTGAGGCGGTGGACGGAGATTTTCTCCGTTGTGTTCGTGTTTAACATTCTGAGCTACGTGAACATCGTAAAGAACATCGAAGATTGGACCGCTGCCCACAAGGTCGGTGTCAATGGCGGAGAAGCCGTGTTCCGCGCGGTGGGGGAGGTGTTGCGCGCGCCTCTTTTCGGGAACATCCAGATGTCGGCGTGGGCGTGGTTCACCCTGATGTGGATCGCCTTCACCGCGGCGACCCTCACGGTGCTGGTGCGCCACCGCACGCACCCGGTTGCGCTGCTTCCCAAATCCTGGCTGGGGAAGGGGCAGCTGCTTTACCTGATGTTCCTTTGGCTGATCGTGATTGCGAACTTTGCGAAGGCCGTGGTGGCCTTCTCGGATGGGCGGATTGCGACCGAAGGCACAACCATGTTCAATGCCCTGATTTGCACGGTGCTCATATTGGGGTGGACGAGGCAGGCTGATGAGACTCCGGCCATTCGTGAAGTCGATTTTGGAAGCTGGACGCGCAAGGCGGGTCTGTTCGCCCTCATGCTGCTGGTTGTCACAACCACGGTTTACACGACTTGCATTCGCAGCGTCTATGGGGACCTTCCGACCGGTTGGGGAGGGCGGAACGTACGATTCGGGCCAAACGCAGATTGGCGGGTGAAGCCACTGCTAAAATCAATTCAGCACAAGTGAGGAAGCCCCGAGTGGGGACGGCCTATTTTCCAGGGGCGAAAATCTCGTAGTACCCGCTCTCATATTGGCTTGTTCGAATTTGCAGGTGCTGGCCTGGTGTATCGTAGTCCCATCCAACTCCCTCCTGCAGGGCGGTTCCATCCAAAGTAACCGTCTTTGGCTTTGACGGGGCCATGATCCGAAGAAGATGCGCTTCGTGCCGACCTTTGAAGGTGATGCGCAAGGGGCCACCGGAGGAACCCGCAGCGACTTCAACCGTTGTGCCCTCCGGTTTGGGATGTGTCTCAGGATGCCAAAGAGTGAATTGGTTGGTCCCGTGGGGGTAGATCAGCCAGGTTCTAAATCCGGCTGAGTTGGCGGTGCCGATCCCGGTGTAGGGGCGGGTGACGTTCATTGGAATAACGGCGCCCTCCCGGATGAACACAGGGAACTCATCCATGGGGACTTTCAAGGACAGTTGTGCCGGGCCTTCGAAGGCCTGTTGATCGTGGAAAAAGTTCCGCCACCGTCCCGCGGGCAGCGAGACCTGCCGATCCAGACTGTCCGAATGGATGGGGGCGACAAGGAAATCGTCACCGAAGAGGTAGTGATAATCGCCTTCGGGGAGGGGACGCATCAGCGGTTTTCCTCCCTTGTGGCATTCCACGACATGGGAATACATGTAGGGGACCAGTTCTGTGTGCAGCCAGGAGAACTTGCGGATTATCTCCAATTCCGGCGCACTGCGCTTCCAAAGGCGACGTTCGCCGTGCCCTCCGTTGAGGAACAGACCGCAGAACGTCGAGAACTGGGCCCAGCGGATGTAGATATTCGGGGCGATCTCATTGTCCGCCCCGGTGCCGAAATCGCCACCCTGGGATGGTTGCGGGGTGGGTGATGCTCCATTCTGGGAAGGGGTGGCTGGGCTGCTCCAGGAGGCCAGCAAGGCGGAGGTTGCGGGGCCGATATCCTCGGGGTTGCTACGGCCATGATAACCCGCCACGTCACTTCCGATGACACAATAGCCGAGCCGAGCACTCTGGAGGATGTCTGTGAGCGCCGATTCAATCCCCCGGTCCTTCGAAGTCCAGGTGTGGCCGTTGTCTCCCACCCAGGTCACCGGGGCGGAGTCCAAAGGTGCAAAGCCCTCGGGATGGCTCCACAAATGATCCATCGAACGGACCAGGATCGCGAATTCAGGATTGTGTGCGAGTCCGTTCCGATATTCGTCCCGCGCGTAATGATCCATGTATTGGCGGGTGGTCAGCCAGCCGGAATATGTCCGGTTGAAAAGGGTGGGGATTTTCCAGAATCTGCCGGAGAAAAAGGTGTCGCAGCCATCCAGCTTCCAACCGTCCACGCCCCAATCCAGCACCTGCTGTTGCATGCCGTGCCACCACTTTTGTGCATCGGGATTGGTATAGTCGATGAAGCCTCCCGAACCCTTCCACCAGCGCCACTGGTAGCCTCCTCCAGCGAGATAACCTTTGGCCCGGGCATTTTCATAGAAATCCCGGGATTCGGTGATGCGGGTATCCTTGCTCCTACTGTTAACCATGCAAGTCATCCAGAGGACCACCCGATAGCCCTTGTCCTGAAGGCCGCGGAAGAACGTTCCCGGCTCGGGATACCGTTCCTGATCCACTTCAAAGTCGTTGTAACGCAGGCTCCAGGGACTGTCGATGAGGATGGTCCTGACGGGAAGGTCATATTTGGCATAGCCATCCAGCAGTTCAGTGACACGGGAGGATGTGTTGACATCATCCTCCCACAGCCAGCATTCCAGAGCCCAGGGGGGCGTCAGGGGAACGTTGCCGTGGCGTGATTTGTTGAATGGAATGCCCCAAAAAGGAAGGACGAAGCCGAAGTAAATCAAAACACAACAGGCGGCCAGGATCCAAAGGCAGAGCTTAAAGGCGCGGGTCAGGCAACCCCGTGGTTTGTTCACGGGGATCGATCCCTCGGGAAGTTGGCATCCTGCGTCTGGCATAGGCCCTTCCGAGGCATTTTGGGCATCATTCATGGACTGGAGCCAAAGTTAGTTACGTGGAGACCGGATCACAAGAGCGTCGTGAGGTCCGGAGCGGGTGACATAAACAGATTATTACGAGCGATTTCCCAACGAATTTGGGAGCATCAGGCCGGGCGAGCCACTTGATTCTTGCTTCACCGGATGGCTTCCTAAATATTTTGCCCATGAGATTGCCTCGTGTTATCCGCCACCTGTTGACCGCTGTTGCGGTTTTGATCCTGCTCGTGGGGTTGACGATAGGGGCAGTGTGGCTCTACATCCATCCAACTCTGGAGGTGACCAAGGGCATCGTGTATGGCCACCGGAATGGGAAGGATCTCACCATCGACGTCTTCCGTCCCTCAAATCCGAACGGGTTCGGGGTGGTTCTCATGGCCAGCGGCGGATGGAAGTCCCAGGCTGGATCATTCCGATCCTGGATCGCCGCCCCTTTGTTACGTTCCGGCTACACAGTCTTCGCAATCTATCACATCCCACAGCCTGAGGCGACGATCATGGAGATCACCGAAGATGTGAATCGTGGAGTTCGCTACGTGCGCCATAACGCGGCCCAATTTCACATCAATCCTGATCGTTTGGGGATAACAGGGGGAAGTTCGGGAGGGCATCTTAGCCTCATGCTGGCGACCCGGGGCGGTCCCGGCCAGGCGGACGCTGCCGACCCTGTTGACCGGGAGAGCAGTGCGATTCAGGCCGTTGCCATTTTCTATCCTGTTACCGACCTCCTGAACCTCGGTAAATCCACGGAGAACATGGGGGATGGGGGTGCCCCCAGAAGTTTTATCAAAGGCTTTGGTCCGCAAGCCACCAACCTGGCCGTCTGGAAGGTGATCGGACACGAATTGTCTCCCATTTATTATGTCACAACCAATCTTCCACCCTCGCTGATTTATCATGGGGATGCCGACACGTTGGTGCCCTTGGATCAATCAGAGCGGTTCCAGGCCGAAGCGCGTAAACTGGGGCGCACCGTGGAGTTGGTTGTTCATCCCGGGGGGAAGCATGGATGGGTGACAATGGTATGGGATTTGCGGCGTTTCGCCGACTGGTTTGACCGGTATCTACGTCAACCCACAAATTAAGGGTTGGAATTTCAGTTTGACAATTTCTAATCCAAATCATATCTGAGAGGCACATTCATGAACCCTTCGAAAACATTCAGAGCCGGCCATAATCGGCCCGGCGGTTTCACTCTCATCGAATTGCTGGTGGTCATCGCCATCATCGCCATTCTTGCCGCCATGCTATTGCCGGCTTTGAATCGCGCCAAGGACAAGGCACAGACAACAAAGTGCCTGAACAACTTCAAACAGTTGCAGATGTGCTGGATCATGTATGCCGATGATAACAACGATCGATGCGCCCCCAACAACCCGGGAGGGCGGCCGGGCGGTCCGCCGGGAAGTGAGGCTTGGATTTACGGTGATGTGACCGTGGACGTGAACACCACGAACATTCAGGAGGGGGTTCTGTTCAAATACAACAAGTCGGCGGCCATCTACGTCTGTCCGATGGACAAGTTCACCGTCAAACGGGGTGGTGAGCTTTACCCAACAACACGGAGCGTTTCGATGGTCAGTTCCATGCCTCCGGCAGGGCAGAAATATTCGACGATCATCGATCCCAAACCCACCAAGGCTCTTGTCTTCATGGACGAGGATGACCGGTTGAACAACCCGATCAACGGGATCAATGACGGCAACATCGGGGTTCGGACCTATCCCACTGACGAGTGGGGTGATTCACCGGGCCGCCGGCACAATAACGGGGCGATTGTTTCGCTGGTGGATGGGCACGTTGAGTATTGGAAGTGGAAATCCAGCCGCAAGTCATTCATGCGTGGTTCGGTGCTCCCCCAGGAAAAGCCAGACCTCCAGCGAGTTCAGCAGGGACTTCCCGGTTTTCCCTATTGATAAGACCGTTTCAAAGGATCTCGAAATCGGCCTGTAAGCCCGGCTTGCAGGCCGATTTTTCATTTCCCCTCGATGCGGGAGGAATGCTGGCGCCCAGTCCGTGGGGAAACCCGAGGGGCTTTGGCTTACGGCCCGTCCGGCTTCAATGTGGGGCCTTCTGTCACAAATCCCCCCCTCCATTTTGCTGAAGGGGGGGAATGTTTGTAGCTTCACCCGGCCGGGGTTACTGAGGTCTGCCCTTGGGCTCGAACTTATAGGGCAGGAGATCCGGGATCACGCGAACCTGGGTGGTGAATTTGAAGGGGTAGGCAGTTCCGTTGGGGAACGTAAACTCGATGAAAAAGGCGGTCCACCCTTTCGCCGGGGTTGCCACCTTGCCGATATAAACCCCATTCCCCTGATCAGCCAGGGGGGAACTGACATACTTTGGTCCAAGCGTCTCCAGCCGGAAATCCCGGGCATCCGGGTTGGTGGCCTGCCAGAGCGTCGCTGAGGAAATCTTGTCCTTCGTAGTGGCGCGGATGGAGCCGTCTTTCTCAAGAGTCCAGGAGAGTTGAGGGAGTGGAACGTCATTCACCACCGCGTTGTAACAGGCGGCGAGCGTCAGGTAGGCATCCGATCCCTTGAGCGAGTGGTCGGCGTTGGGAACGTAGCGCAGATACTTCACTCCAGGCAGGTCGTCGAAGTAAAATTGGGAGGAATCGGGAAGAAAGAACTGATCGCCGGCAGCGTTCATGATGAACTTCGGCATCGTGAACCGGCTCCGGTATTCATAGGGCTCCTCAATTTTCATGAGGGCGTGGTATTCGGGTGTTCCGGTCCACTCCATGATTTTGAAATCCGTATAGTCCTGGACCGACGGAGCCCAGAAACCGTAGGCATTGTAATGGTGTGTCATCGAAGGCTCGATGTTCAGGACATCAATCACAATCGGGACAATCCCCACCACGCGCCTGTCCACGGCGGCTGTCATCCAGGTGGTCCATCCCCTCTTCGAAGCCCCCGCGACCACAAATTGATCCACCTTCAGCTTGCCATCATCGTTTGTGGCGCAGAATGAGGTCACGGTGTCCATGGCACGAACGGCAGACTTGGTCATTGGCAGACGTGCCGGCCATTTCTTGTCCCCGGTCCGAAGAAATTTGTCCCAGGTGTAGGTGATGAGCGAGTCCTCCTTGCGTCCCTCCGTTTCGCCCGCAAAAACCAGAGGTTGGTTGGGAACCAACTTCAATTCGACAATGACAGACTTTGTTGCGACGGCGATTTGCACCAGATTTCCATCGGCGGATGTCGGCGGTTTGCCACCATTCCCGCCGCCGCTGATCATTAGGAGTGCCTTGGTGCTGGTGACGACGTCCGGTTTGATGACCATCATCCAGTGCTGCCAAAGGGGGCGGTCCACCTCGTTGGTGGTAAGCCATGCCTGGGAGGTCATGTCTAGAATGTAGGTGGTCTGTCCACCGCCGCTTGATTTGCTCACCAGCCGATAGTTGTAGTTGGCATCGGGCTTGGCCATGTATTCATCCAGAGCCGTTAGCTCACTGCCTGCCACTTTATCCGGATGGCTTGCCGTGGATCCACCACCACCCGTTCCCGGTGTAGGGGAACAGCCGGCAAGGATAATGCTGGAGAGGCAGAGCCAGAGGGCCTGCTTGCGGAGGCTGGAAGCCGCCTCGAACAAAGGTTTCTTAATCATATAATATTTGAGTCTGCGGTCCCAAACCACCCGCCTGACGATCCAACTGGAACATCTGGGGAATCCTATTCTTGAGATCACTAAGAATTTGGTTTAGGATAAAATCGATGGATTGAGAGATAGCGCTTCCCGTTCCGGAGTCAATCCCGCATTCGAAGGTTGCCTTCAGTTTCCGGTTGGAAGGGCAGGGGGATCAGCTTTTTGGCATCGATGGACGATATCTGTGTTAGACTCAAGGAGTCCCATTCAGGGAAAAATAGAAGTGTTGACTCTCAGAATGAGGGACCCTACGTTGGGTCGCATTCCCAATCAGGTGAAAAAAAGTTGAACAAAAACAAATTAACCATCCCGAAAGTTGTCGGTAACATGAATACTCCAATGAAACACCCAAGTTCAGTAGCTGGAACATACCCAACGACTCCACGCTCGGCCAGGCGCGTTTGCACCGCCATTGCCGTCGCCGGTCTGATCCTCGGCGGTCAGTCATTGGCGAACGCCCAGACAGATAATTTTGATTCCTATGGCAATATCAATGACATGAAGGCTGCGGGTTGGATCCTCTCCTACCTCAATCCCGCCCTGGTCAACCCTTCGATCGTTGGGACCGGGACAGGAAAAGGGGCACGCCTTCAGGCGAATCCGTTTCCCGACGCGGCACCCGCTGCGATAATGTGGTACAAGACCAACGAATATGCCGACTTTTACATGGCGGTGGATATCGCGAGTTGGCCCGGGACGGGGAAGGATCAAGCATTGGTTTTGTTTGGCCGCATGACCGAAGCCAGCACCGGTACTGTGGTGAGTGACCAGAGCCCGGCGAGCGCACAGGGGGTGATCTGTAATTATGATGCCTCACAATATGGCGAGGCGGCCACGGACCGGAAGCAGGGGCAGCTTCAGATCAACATGCTCGGAGGCGGTTTTGATGCCAGCACCATCGCAGCTGCGGACATCACATTGGTTCCAGGCCGTCCCTACCGTATCATCTTCCAGGGCAAAGGCTTGCACTATACGGCACAGGCCTACGACTGGAATGATCTCAGCACCCCTCTGGTGACCCTTGAGGCGGACGACACGGTCGGCACCGCCACAACGGGCGCCTGCGGCGTGCTCGGATTCAGCCGTGACGGCACCACCGGAACCGTCGATATTACAATCGACAACTATTATGCCGGGGCAGCAGCTCCATCGGTTGCCATCGGTTCAGGTATTGTCCATCCGGTCCCTGGAACTCCTGTCGTAACCTCAAGGGTTCCGTCATCGCGCTGGAAGAACTTTTTCAATCCCGCCACCCCCATCAGTTTCACCGCCAACAGCTACAGTGCCAATGTGATTGACGCTGCTGCGACGAAGTTCACGTTGAATGGAGTGGATATCTCCTCCAAGCTCACTGTTTCCGCCAATGGGACGAATATCAGCGCCAGCCTCCCGGCCTCAGTTCTCCAGGCGAATAACCTCTACAGCGCCGAAATCATTGTTTCCGATGTGGGGGGCCTCAAGAAGTCAACCAACACGTTCTGGTTCGACACGTTCTCGGATGCGTTTCTCCTTAGCTCCAAGGTCAAAACAATCGAGGCCGAAGAATACAACTACGATTACGGCACATACCAGCTGGATCCCATCCACGTCTCCGGTTTGGACACCAATCTGAATCAAGTCGGTGGTGGACAGGTTGGCTACTATGACATGGTTGGTCATGCCGGAATTGACTATTCAAACCGGAATGTAAATCCTGATTTCAGCTTCTCCAAATTCCGGACGGCAGACCCCGTTCGTTCGCTCAGCGGTGGTTTGATCGGGATCGAGGATGGCAATCATCCGACAGAGTTCGACCCGGGCTCTGACAACGTTAGGAGTCGCTACGCTGCAGCCGGGCTGTTGGAGTATGTGATTTGCCGTTCAGAACCCAACGAGTGGTTGAACTACACCCGCATTTTCGCCCCCGGCACCTACACGGCATTCCTGCGTTATTCATCCTTTGGAACCACCACGAACGAACTGCATCGGGTGACCAGCGATCCTACCCAGCCCGACCAGACCAGCGTGAAGCTGGGCACGTTCAGTCTGGCGAACAACTTCCGCCATCCCAACTACCTCTACACCCCGTTGTTGGACGATTCCGGCGAGCCCGTCCTCCTCAACCTGAGCGGGACCAACACGATCCGGCTCGCGATTGCAGGGACCCCGGGGCAGGATGTCCGCAAGGCCATGCAGAACTATATCATGTTTGTGCAGACCTCCGTTGCCGTCCTCTCCTCAGCCACAGTGGATGGAACGTACAGCGCTGAGGCCGGGGCGAATGTCAACATGGCCGCACGCACGATCACCCTGACCAGTTCCGGGAGCAGCCGCTACTACCGGCTCGGCTCGTCCGTGCCTCTCAAGATCAAGAGCGTATCCCTCTCGGGTTCTACCGTGACCCTGACGTTCTAAGTTTTTCGGAGCAGGTTCAGGCGTCTGAATTGACGCGGGGCCTGAAGATTCCGTTAACTCTCCAAGGCTGGTGGCGTGATCGCCGCCAGCCTTTTTATTTGATTGGGGAGGGCTGGAGGCTTCGGGGCAGGGTGCCGTTCCAGTTGCTTGCCCGTCTCCGGGATATTCACTTACGCACCCTCTCATTGGGCCAGATGCACTCCGCTCGATGGAGCAAGGGCGAGCGAGTTGGGAACCTACTTGGTCGGCTTCACGAAGCCGTTCCTGATTTGACTTACTTCCTGTTGCCAGGATTTGGGGATTGTGGCGACACACACGTTCCAATTCCCGAGCATGTTCGAGGAGAAGACCACTTTCTCCCCTTTTCGATCCCAGCCAACGTGCGGATGCTCTCCTTTTCCATATGTCCGGTGCCCGGAGGTGAGGAGATGAGGGCGGGTTGTCTGCCCTTCAAAGAGCATGATGTCCCCATGCCAGTTGTCGGCGGCGATCCAACGCCCATCGGAACTGCCGGAGGCGTGCCACCAGTTGAGCTTGGCAGCCTCTGCAGGCGATGCTTCAGGCCACCAGGCACCGGATCCCACGATCCGCACCTGGCCGGTGTGAATGTCGAGCGATTTGACATGGGATTGCACCCCCTTGGTGGAACTTCTTCCGCCGCAAAACAACATCTGGTCGTTGACCCACCATGACTCGTGCGTCACAAGTTCCCCCTCCGCAGCCAGATAGACGTTCCTGGGAATTTTCTCAAGAATGTCCACCACCCACAACCGCTGTTCACGATGGATCAGATCATCATCGGGGATACCCGGTTGGGGGGCGGTCGCAACATCGCCATTGGGTCGGTCGCCACGCACGAAGCTTATCAAATGGGGATTCGTCCGGCTCCACTGGACATGTCCACCATATCCAGGGGGTTGCGGGATCCGGCAAACCTCGCTCAGTTTGCCATTGCTGATTTGAACCTTGAAAAGGGTGGGCCCACGCGACGAATCCCTGAAACCAGTCGCTCCGAGGGAGAGGTAGCGCCCGTCGCAGCTTGGATTCAAGGAAGTTGCAGGCGATCCATCCGGGAGTGTACAAAGCACCCTCTCAATGGCCATCACTTTGGATGGGATGGTCGATGGGGACTTGGAAGGGGCGATCCTGAGGGTTAACTCCAGAATACTCCGGCCACGGGTGGCGTAGATGGCGTTACCCCTGGCGGCCGCGGTCGCTCCACCCACCGGACCGTCCGGGGTGTGAATGCGGATCAATTCCCCGGTTGCGTTGATGTATCCCATCAGCCCGCCATCGTGGCGCTTTGATGTGAAAAGGATCACAGATTCATCCCCAAGCCAGGAGAATTCATGGAAATATAGGTTCGAATCGACCTCTGGGCAGGTGGTGATGAACAGGAGTTCCGCGCCGGACAAGGGGTCGATCCGCTTCTCGCACTCAGGCGGGCGAACTTCCAACGGGTAACCGATCTGCGAACTGGATCCGTGAGAGGCTGGCAGAACAAGAGCCGCAGCCGTGATCCACGCCCAGAGGGTGGAAACAGGGGTTCCGGGCCCGGGTGACAGTCTAAAGGTGGTGAACATGTTAAAAAGGGTAGGAAGGCTGATGCAAAAGAAAATGAAAATCTATTGACAGGCAGGGCTGTGTAGTTAACATCGGAACAACAAGCAGACCCTGAAAAGGTGTTTTGTAACATAAATATAAAAGCCGTAATTAGCGAATAAAACCATGAAGATCAGCTTTTCAAAGGTTCTTGGAACCGCAGTATTAACCGCTGGTGTGGGTTTGGCGGTCTCTGCCCAAGCCGACCAACGAACATTTTTCATCAACTCCGGTCTTAGCAGTCTGACACTAGGTGGTGCGGCGTTTGGCCTGAGCTATGGGGCCCAATCTGCCGGTTCCACCACTGCTTTCTTCAGTGGGACCATCAATGCGGATGTCACTGGAGGTGTTCTCAATTTCACGGGTGGTAGCGTTATCACGGCATTGGCGAATCCAGGCGGCCCTTATTCATCCACTCCCGCACCCTATCCGACAGGCGGAGACAATTTTGGTGTTAAGGCGGGCCCTGGTTTTGTGACAGGTTACGGATTGGTCACTGTCAACGGAGTTTATCGGTCACTGACTCTTGATGTTACCGGCAGTGCGTCGGACGCCTCCGCTCCAAGCGGTCTTACTTTCACCTTCACGGGTGGCAGGCTAGATTGGGGTGCCACCACTGGATTGGGACCGGCAGGAGGTTCAGGCTCGTTGGTAAGCGTTAGTGGTCTTGATACAGCTCTCTCCAACTTTACTTTCGATGGAACCACGTTGACCATTCCCGTGCAACTCCACACCACCGGCAGCAATCGCTACGAGGATTGGGCTGGGACAATGGTCGCAGTGATCCCCGAGCCCAGCACCCTGTCTCTGGGCTTGCTCGGGATGGGAGCCGGTTTGGCGTTCCGCAGAAACCGCCGCTCTAAGAGCAGTCAATAACTGATGCTTGGAAGCACGGTGCGTCCCGCAGTTTACAAGCCAGGGGCCGAGCTTAAACTCGGCCCCTGAATCTTTAAAGCTACTTCCGTTTGATGTTCGTCTTCAGAATCGGTTGATCACTTGATGGATTGTTAAGGAATAAAATGAAAACTACCCCGTTTGGTTCTGTATCAAAATGCGGTCGCCCGGCAAGAGTCTGCCGTGCCATATTCGCCTTCACTCTTGGCCTTTTTCTGGCTGGAGGATGGGCAACACGTGTCATCGCCCAATCGGATGACTTCAACGATGGTAATGACGCTGGATGGCGCAGGTCCTCCGTTCCTGCGGGGATATTCACTTTTCCCACTAACCAGAACGGTGGCCATTCCTACAGGTTGCAAGGCAATCCGGGTACGGGTGGCGGGGATACGAATGCCCGTGCGTTCTCGTTCTTGACCAACCGGATATACACAAACTTCTTTGCCGCTGTTGACGTGGTTGCCTGGAACACCAATCAGGATGCAGACATGGTGGTGGGGCTTATCGCCAGAGGAAGCAGCAATGAGATGATTTATCCCGGTGCGGCCTTTGATCCGAGCATCCCAATGGGGTTGACCTTCAACGCCCGGCTTCACAGCAACCGTTCCTATGTTGGCCCTACCAATTCCGGTCCTTTGGGGTCCAGAGATCAGATGAGCATCTGGGGCATGGTCAATGCTGGCGGGACTCTGATGTTGGGAAATCCGGTTGCCGTCTCACAATGCGGGTTTCGCTGGGTTCCCGGGCACAGCTACAGGATGACCTTTAGCTGCACGAACAGTTTCGGTGACTTTGCCCAGTTTTATACCTGCAGCATCTATGATGGGAACGATCTGACCCAGCCCCTGCTTACAATGACAGGGGATGACTCCTATGGCGGGAACTCATTATACATTCCTCCATACGGATACATAGGTGTTTTTGGTTACCACCTTTCAAATGGTGATTACGACCCCACCGTGGACGTGACCTTCGACAATTTTTATGCTTCTGCCGTGGCTCCCACGAGCGTTGCGTTTCCGGCCATTCCCAATGGGTTGACCGCAGCTCCACAGGTGGTGGGTCGGTCACCGGTTTCCTTCAAGAATTTCCATCCGGTTGCGAGCGGCATCACGTTCAGGGCGACCACCCTGACCACCACCAACGCGATCAACACCAGCGCCATCAAGTTGTTCCTGAACGGGGTGGATGTGTCCCAGAGCCTCATCCAGTCCGGGCCCGCCACCAATGTGAACGTCAGCTATTTTGGTCTCGCTTCAAACGTTGTCTACGAGGCCCGGATCGAACTGAAAGACGTGCTGGGAAGGAGCACAACGAATGCCTTCGCGTTTGACACCTTTTCCGACACATATTTCTCCTCCGCAGCAGTTAAGACCATAGAATGTGAGGACTATGATTTCGGAGGGGGCAGCTTCATGGATTCACCCGTGGCCTCCGGTTACAAGCCCGACCTCAGTGACCAATACAACCTGTTTCCGGTTGGTTATGCGGAGGCGATCGGCGTTGCAGGTGTGGACTTCTTCGACCGAGACGTAAATTCGCACTCACCGGAAAACCAATACCGGTCGTGGGACGGCGTGGGAACACAGCAGGGCAACCAGGGACTTTTCGTTTATGCCGACAGCGCGATGGGTGTGATATACTCCCAAAGCTACGACACTCAGCGGAAAAGATTCTCAAATGTAAATTCAAGCCTTCAGGACTACATTGTGGAACGTTGCGAGGGTGGGGAGTGGTTGAACTACACCCGGATTTTCAAGGGTACGAATTCCTACAACGCCTACTTGCGCTCAGCGGCTGGTTTGGCGCAACCAGTCAGGTTGGACACGATAGGACCCGGGAACGTAACAAACATTCTGGGCAGGTTTAATGTGGCCAGTTCCTTTTACCTGAACAACTACACCTACACTCCCCTGCTGCTCACGAACGGAAGTCGTGCGCTGATTCAACTCGATGGAACCAACACGCTCAGGCTGACCCTCGATAGTATTCAGTCTGAGGGGTTCAGATCGGGATTGTCGATGAACTATATCGTTCTGATTCCAGCGGTTCCCCAGGTGATGTCATCATCCCAGGTGAATGGAAGCTATACTCCTGAAGCAAATGTGCTTGTGGATGCCGGAGCACGCCGGATCACAGTTCCCCAGGGTGGGAGCACCCGTTTCTATCGTGTCGTCTGGAATCGTCAGGTGAGCATCACCGGAATCTCCCTTAACGGGGGGAATGCTGTCCTGAGCTATTAGCGACGATGCCCCGGCATACGGCTGCAGGATTCCTGCCCCGTTGCGTCAAATGGGCATCGAACTAACAAATTCCGAGGCCGGCTTCCACGTTTGTGGCGTTCACAACGATGTAAGCCGGCCTTCTTCATTTTTAACGATCCTGCCTCTTTGTAGACCTGTCCGCCCCGAGTGCCGGCACTTCCTGCGACGGGGATTCGTGGGAGCTGACTTCCTCCTTCACGCGCCTGAATCAAGCTGCCTCCGGGTCTGCATGTGCAAAGAGTTGTGTGCTGAAGTAACGTTCTGCACGGTCGCAAAGGATCGTGACAACGCGGGCACCGGGTTCAAGGCTTTGGGCAACCTGCAGGGCCGCAGCAACGTTTGCTCCGGAGGAAGTTCCCACGAGCAGGCCGAATTCACTGTTGAGACGTCGGGTCATCTGGAGGGCTGCGGCACTGGTGATGGCGACCTCCCCATCAATGGGAGCTGAGCGGAGGAGTGGCGGGATAAAGCCCCCGGCAATACCCTCGATGGTATGGCAGCAGGGCATCTCGCCGCAGAGCAGGGCGGCTTCCGCCGGTTCCATGGCGATGATCCGGGCGGAGGGGCATGCATGTTTGATGGCCTTCCCGCACCCGGCCAGAGTTCCTCCCGTGCCGTATCCTGCGACGAAAGCGTCGATCATGCCACCCGCCTGAGCGAGCAGTTCCTTACCGGTGCCATGTTCGTGATCGGCGGCATTTAATGGGTTTTCGAACTGCCTCGGAAGAAAGTAACGGGAATCCCTCGATGCCATCTCCTCGGAGATGGTGATGCCGGTGCGATACCCGGCTCCGGCCTTGAACAGGATCAGTTCAGCTCCAAGCTGGCGCATGATGAGGCGCCTCTCCTGACTGGCACTTTCGGACATGAGAATGGCGACACGATGCCCTCTGGCAGCTCCGACCATGGCCAGCGCGATGCCGGTATTCCCGCTGGTGCATTCGAGAATGATTGAATCCGGCCCCAGCCTTCCGCTCTGTTCGGCATCCTCTATAATGGTCTTGGCCAGGCGGTCCTTGATGCTGCCACTGGGGTTTAGAAACTCGCATTTTGCGAGGATTGACCGGTGTGCCTCAGGAAAGTGCAGGCTTATAAGGGGAGTCCCCCCGATCATGGAGAGGAGGCCCGAACCACGGGTTGATCCTTGTGGTGCGGATGCTTGGAACCCGCGTGCAGATGGTTTGTCCAATTCGCTATTTTCAGCACTCACAGATCTTTGCTCCAGTAACGTATTTTGCCTGATTGTCAGGGGTTGCTCAGGCACCGTTATTCCGTAGTGAGTTTCCCCAGATCTCAAACTTTCGACGCATTGGCTTCCTTCATGGTCCGCAGGCGCAGCTGTCCGCAGGCGGCGTCGATATCCCCGCCCTTTTCCCTGCGGAGGGTGGCGCTGACGTTTCGTTTGAGAAGCGCATTAAGGAAAGCCTCGGCAACCGCTTCTGTGGGGCGCTGCCAGGGCAATCCCTCCACTGGATTATAGGGGATGAGATTCACCTTCGCATTCAGACGTTTGGCAAGGGATGCGAGGGGGGCGACTTCAGCCACGGCATCATTGACTCCTGCGATGAGGATGTATTCAAAGGTCATCATCCGGCCTTTTTGCTTTTGGTAGTATTCGCAAGCAGCCACCAACTCTTCGAGGGGGTATTTGCGATTGACCGGCATGATTTTCTCGCGGGTGGCATTGGTGGCTCCATGCAGGGAAATGGCGAGTTGAAATTGAAAAGGCTCATCGGCCAGCTTGCCAATCTGCGGGGCAAGGCCGCTGGTTGAAATCGTGATCTTGCGGGCACCGATGCCTCCCCCCCACGGTGCATTGAGGATTTTCAGGGCGGTGAGGAGGTTGTCATAGTTGGCGAGCGGTTCACCCATGCCCATGATGACGAGATTGCTCACGATCTTTTCCCCGGGTGCCACAGCCGTCCCCTCAGGTGTGGTTGGAGGGTTTGCCTGTATGTATCGTTCCACAGCGAGAACCTGATCCACGATTTCAGCCGCTTCGAGATTGCGCTTAAATCCATCAAGCCCACTGGCGCAGAACCGGCATCCATACGCACAACCGACCTGTGTCGAGATGCATAGGGTGTGGCGATCGCTCTTGTCCCCGTCAAGAGCCGGGTTGGCAGGGATCAGGACGCTTTCGATAAAGGACTGGTCCTTGAGGCGCCAAAGGAATTTGCGGGTCGTGTCGGCCGCCCCCTGCAACCGGACAAATCCCAGCGTTGTCAGGGTGAACTCTGATGCGAGCTTTTCCCGCAGTGCCGCCGGGATGTTTGTCATAACCTCCCAGCTTGTTGCGTGCTGGGAGTAGATCCATCTGAGCACCTGATCCGCGCGGTAGGCTGGATGCCCCCACTCAGCGAGCACACCCACCAACGCTTCCTTTGTCTGCGATTTGATATCCATCTGCTTGAATTCTATCCGAACTCGCGGGTTGGGGAAAGGATTCAACATCAAGGGCACCGAATTGCGTTGGACCGTGATCACTGCCCATGCTTTGTCGTCATCTGCAGGTCGCGGAAGCGCCGGAGGTGAGGAACAATGGCGATGAACGTCCTATTCAGGCTGGTGAAAGTCAAAGCAACCCGCCCTTTGATCCGCGTTTTGTATTCCTTTGCTTGCCGATGCGGGATGCATTACCGACGATAGGGACCGATTTCTTATGATTTTGACAAACGACAGCTGCCCTGTTCCGGATTTCGCATCAATTGGAGCAATTGCACATGACTCCGGTCGTGGCAAAATGGTCTTGCCCCTCCTGATGGCGCTTCTCCTTCTTATGGTGGGGGAATCGATCGCCGGAGATGAGATTCAGATCCGCAAATGCCTTGTCCTTCCCCGGCCAGGGCGGAGTGGCCGGGGTCTCCCCCGGCCGGATCCGGTTGAGGCCCGAATGGTCGGCGGAACCTGGGGTGTCCCTTGTGCAGGGGAGGAAGTGGTTGATATCAACGGAGGGAAGCAGACATGGACCCCGGCGGAGGCAGACAAGGACGGATGGTTTGCAAATGAAGCGTTTCGTGGAGGGTATGCGTCCGTTCCCGTGGTCGTCAGCTCGAATTGTGTCATGCTCTTGCGCGCAGTGGGGCATGGGATGGTTTATGTGAATGGCGAGCCCCGCGCCGGAGATGTTTACGAAACCGGCTACGTGGTTACCCCCATCCCTCTTCGGGCGGGCACCAACGAATTGCTTTTCCTGGCGGGGAGGGGGCGGATGCGCGCGACCCTGACACCCACTGCGCCTGCCCTGAGTTTTAACCTCGGGGATGCGACACTCCCCGACCTGTTCCTCGGCGAGAAGAACGAGGCCTGGGCCGGAGTTGTTCTTGTGAACGCCACTGACCGCGCCATGGACCAGTTGCACATGAGGTCGGTTCTGGGCTCCGGCAAGGGGATTGACACGGTTCTTCCATGCATCCCTCCGTTCAGCTCGAGGAAAGTTCCGGTGCGATTGGGCGGAAAGGCTCCTGCCACAGGGGATGCGATTCCAGTCAACCTGACGGTTCACGAGGGGAAAGGCGGCCGCGCTCTTGCCTCCGAAACCGTGCAGTTACGCCTTCGCCTGCCATCACAGGTTCATAAGAGGACATTCCTGAGTGAAGTGGATGGGAGTGTTCAGTATTGGGCCTTGAATCCCGGAACATTCACCCGTTCGTCAAACCTCAAGGCGGTGGGAACGGCTTGTGAGGGGGAGGTCGGGCCGGCCATCTTCCTCTCGCTGCATGGGGCGAGCGTGGAGGCTTTGGGACAGGCGGATGCATGCTCGCCGAAGTCATGGGGCCACATAGTGGCACCGACCAACCGGCGGCCTTACGGCTTCGATTGGGAGGGCTGGGGGAGGCTCGATGCAATGGAGGTGCTGGCCTTGGCGAAGAGACAGCTTTGGCATGATCCTTCACGTGTTTATCTCACCGGGCACTCGATGGGGGGGCACGGGACATGGCATTTGGGAGCACTTTTTCCGGACCAGTTCGCTGCCATCGGGCCGAGTGCGGGGTGGATCAGTTTCCTGTCCTACGCAGGAGGGGGGAGGCCTACAAATGCAACACCTGCCGAACTCCTCATTCAGCGAGCCTCCGGAGTGAGCGATACCCTGGCCCTTGAGACAAACTATCTGCATGAGGGTGTTTATATCCTTCATGGGGATGCTGATGACAATGTGCCCGTCACGGAAGCCAGAACCATGCGCGAACACCTTGGGACATTCCATCGTGATTGGGATTGGTTTGAGCAACCCGGCGCCGGCCATTGGTGGGATGCTTCAGATGAATCCGGCACCGACTGCGTGGATTGGGCCCCCATGTTCGACTTCTTCGGCCGCCACCGTATTCCAAGCGACAGCGCCGTCCGCCAGATTCGATTCACAACCGCAAATCCTGGCGTCTCTGCCCGTTCACACTGGTTGACTGTTGTCCAACAGCAACACCCCCTCCTTCCCAGTCGTGCCGACATCCGGTGCGATCCCGGTCAGCGACGGTTTTCGGGAGGGACGGAGAATATTGCGATGCTCAGACTTGATGTGGGGCATCTCACGCCGACCGCCCCGCTCCGCGTTGATCTGGATGGGCAGAAATTGGAGGGATTGGCGTGGCCGAAGAGCGGCGTGCTCTGGCTCCAGCATGGACAGGACAAATGGATCCCCACTAACTGTCCATCCCTCAGCCAAAAAAATCCTGTTCGCTCAGGCCCGTTCAAGGACGGATTCCGGCATCGCATGATTTTCGTCTATGGCACCACCGGTTCGGCTGCAGAGACTGGATGGGCGAAAGCCAAGGCGCGATTTGATGCTGAGACGTTCTGGTATCGGGGCAATGGGGCGGTGGATGTGGTTGCGGACACGACTTTTGATCCTGCCCGGGATGTGGATCGTGGGGTGGTGCTTTATGGGAACCGTGATTCCAATTCGGCTTGGGACCGCCTGCTCGGCGGGAGCCCGGTGCAGGTGGGGCGGGGGGAGGTTTCCATTGGTGGCACAAAATATTCAGGGGAGAATCTAGCGTGCCTGTTCATCAGACCCAGACCCGGGAGTGCAGTCGCTTGTGTGGCAGCGGTTTCAGGAACAGGGGTTGTCGGCATGCGTCTTGCGGACCGTTTGCCGATCTTTCGTAAGCGGTAAGCGGAGCACGTTGCTCCCATGGAATTGGGAGTGGCATGAGAGGCTGGGATGGGACGGTGAGACCTCTTGCTGTGTCAGGCGAGGATAACCGTGGCTTGATGTGGGGTTCTGCCCCCCAGAG
>CAIWMU010000054.1 GCA_903913865.1 uncultured Verrucomicrobia subdivision 3 bacterium | reverse complement strand
CTCTGGGGGGCAGAACCCCACATCAAGCCACGGTTATCCTCGCCTGACACAGCAAGAGGTCTCACCGTCCCATCCCAGCCTCTCATGCCACTCCCAATTCCATGGGAGCAACGTGCTCCGCTTACCGCTTACGAAAGATCGTCAAATTGATGTTCAAGAAACACGAGGCACAGGGCATCCTCAAGTGTGCGACCGTCCTGGTCCGTCGTGATGTTTTTTTTGAGGATGAGATCTCTGACACGGGCGATTGAAGCCTCCGGATAGCCGAATTCGAGAAGTATCTCTCCTGCGGATTGGGCGTGAAAGCGCTTGAGCGTTTCCCGCCATTGCAGGTAGCCCTGTCTTGTGCGCGGGTGGGTCTCCCGGGGGATCTGCCAACGACGGAGGTGCTGTGCCCGGGCGGCGAGGAGCAATTCTTCAGACGGGGCAGGGTGGAGCCGGTGAACCCATGCGGTCAGCCATTGAGCGTGGGCCAGTTCCTTTGGGCACGGTTGACCCTCCACCATGACGCGGTTTGGGTCTGCAGAGTTTTCCGCATCGAAGCGCCGGATCGCTTTTTCAAAGGGAGAAAATTCAGGAGTTGGTTCTGCGGCACGCTGAGTCACGATTGTTTTATCTCAAAGGTGGCGTATCGTTACAAGTGTGTTCCGCCGTTCTGCAGCCGGCAGGTATGATAAATATGGAAAATGCGATTTTTAGCGGCCCGCCATCCCCGGAGGACTTTCAACGCCAGTTTTCGGATTTGCTGAGTGGGCACATGGCCAGTTCAGGCCGGACTGCCCCCGGGGTGGCTGGGGAGCCCATTCAACCGAGCGAGGTGAAGCCTGATTCCGGAGCATTCCAGTTCAGTCACAAGCCCAGGAATGTGAAGGACTACCTCGACCGATTCGTCATCAAGCAGGAGGATGCCAAGAAGGTTTTGAGTGTGGCACTGTGCGATCACTACCACCACGTGCGTTTGGCAATGGAGGGGCGCGAGTCGCCGAACTACGCGAAGCAGAACATCATTCTGGTCGGGCCAACCGGGGTGGGGAAGACCTACCTGATCCGAAAGGCGGCAGATTTGATCGGCGTTCCGTTTGCGAGGGCGGATGCGACGAAGTTTTCGGAGACAGGGTATGTGGGGGCTGATGTAGAAGACATGGTGCGGGATCTGGTCAAGCTGGCGGATGGAGATGTGAAGCGGGCCCAGTATGGGATTATCTACATTGATGAGATCGACAAGATCGGGGCAGTGGGGAATATGGGCAGTCGGGATGTGAGCGGGCGGGGGGTGCAGACAAACCTGCTGAAATTGATGGAAGAGACTGAGGTTCCGGCAAGGCCTCCAAATGATCTGGCCGGTCAGCTTCAAGCGATGATGGATTTTACGCAACGGGGGAAGAAGAGTCCCGCCACAATCAACACGAAGCACATCCTGTTCATTGTCAGCGGAGCCTTCGGCGGGCTTGAGGCCATTGTGCGGAAGCGGAAGCGGGAGGCATCTCTGGGATTTGCATCACGGGAGATCCATCCATCGGGGCGGGAGCAACTGCTTGAGGATGCACGGACCAGGGACTTTATTGAGTTCGGTTTTGAGCCGGAGTTCATTGGTCGATTGCCGGTGCGGGTCGTTTGCCAATCGTTGGAGGTGGATGACCTGTTCCTGATCCTCAAAAACGCCGAGGGAAGCATCATCCGGCAATATGAAGAGGATTTTTCGGCTTATGGCATAGAGGTGCTGTTTTCGGATGAGGGCTTGAGGAGGATCGCAGAGAAGGCTGTGGAGGAGCAGACCGGAGCACGGGGCTTGATGACTGTGTGTGAGCGGGTTTTTCGTGATATCAAATTTGAACTGCCATCCTCAAGCGTGCGCCGGTTTGTGGTCACCCGCCCCGTCGTGGACAACCCCCGGAAGGAGTTGGAGAGCTTGCTGGCTGATCCCCGGCGGGAGGAGCGGTTGATCGCCCGGGGACTGGTGGAGGAGTTCGCCCATCGATTTCGGGAGTTGCACGGGATGAAGATTTCCTTCTGCGATGCAGCGACTGACCTGCTTGTGGGGGAGGCTTTGGAAAAGGGGAAGTCCGTGCGGGATCTGTGCTCGGAGCGTTTCAAGGATTTCCATTTCGGGTTGAAGTTGATCGCGCAGAATTCCGGCCAGACGGAATTCCTGCTGGATGTGGCCGCGGTTGAAAATCCTGACAAGGTGCTGAGCGGGTGGGTGGTTGCGAGCTATCGAGCAGAACCTGAAAAAACACCGTAGCGAAAAAGCGGCAAGGCTGGCAGACTGCGGTGCAATGGCTCCTGGTCATGGTTCAAAACGCAAGCAACCGACTGGCGTGTCCGCCGAATTTACGGTGGTTCGCCCGTGGGATCGGGTTGGCTTTTGGCTGGGACTCATTCTATTGGTCACAGCGTGGATGTATGGGCCCGGGTGGCATCATGATTTTGTCAATTATGACGACCCGGATTATGTCACCGCCAACCCGCACGTCACCGATGGCGTGACTCTGGAGGGGGTGAAGTGGGCGTTCACCACGGGGCATGCGAGCAACTGGCATCCCATCACATGGATCAGTCACCAACTGGATTGCACGCTTTTTGGCACCGGGTCGGGTGGCCCCCACCTTGTGAGCCTTTTTTGGCACCTTGCGAACACCGTTTTGCTCTTTCTCGCAGTGCGGTCTTTGACCGGGGCAAGATGGCGCAGTCTGGCGGTTGCCGGTCTTTTTGCGCTGCATCCGCTTCATGTGGAATCGGTTGCGTGGGTATCGGAGCGCAAGGATGTGCTAAGCGCGTTTTTCTTTTTTTTAACTCTCCTCAGCTACCGAACCTACTTGGGAAGTCTTCAACCAGCCGTGTGTGTTGGAACCGGGGGGGCGGTAGTTGCCGGGAAGAGTCGGCGCTGGTTGTGGTATATGGGGGCATTGGCGGCCTTTGCTCTTGGGTTGATGAGCAAGCCGATGCTGGTGACTGTTCCGTTTCTTCTTATCCTGCTCGATTGGTGGCCTTTGGGACGGTTGGGTTTTGAAGAACCGGGGTGGGGCAGACGCGTGGTGTGGATCCTGTTTGAGAAAGCGCCTTTTCTCGCCCTGAGTGTGGGATCGAGCGTTGTGACGTTTCTCGTGCAGCGGGAGGGAGGGGCTGTTTCGATGAGCCTGCCGCTGGAAGCGAGATTGGGAAATGCGGTTGTGGCCTGTGTGAGGTATATGGCTAAGATGGTCTGGCCGATGGATCTTGCCGTGCTGTATCCCCACCCGGGCCATTGGGCGACATGGGCGGTGTGTGGAAGCCTGGCGGTTATGCTCGGAATCTCGGCTGTTGCCGCATGGTGTTGGAGGGGGCGACCGTGGGTGCTCACGGGATGGTGCTGGTTTTTGGGGATGCTTGTGCCGGTGGTGGGGATTGTGCAGGTTGGAATCCAGTCGATGGCCGACCGTTATACGTATCTTCCGATGATCGGCCTGTTCATCGCGATGGCATGGGGTGCTGGCGAATTGTCTCAACGGTTAGGAATCGGGAGGCGTGCGGTGGTTGCCGTGGCGGTCGTTGTTATGGCTCTGTGTGCCGGACTGGGGCGTCGCCAGGTGGATGTTTGGGGCAATTCGGAGACCCTTTTCAGGCAAACCGTCACCGCGACGCGGGACAATTATCTCGCATACAACAATCTGGGCTTTTACTACTCCAATCAGGGCAGGACGGAGGAAGCGCTGACTGAGTACAGGAAATCCCTTGCCATCAATCCGCAGTATCCGGATGCGTTGAACAACATGGGGCACGCCCTAGCGGCGCAGCGTCGACATGCGGAAGCGATTCCCTATTACGAGGCAGCGATACGGGTGCAGCCGGATCAGGTGGAGGTGCGAAACAACTACGGAAACTCCCTTTCTGACTTGGGACGTTTGGATGAGGCCATTGAACAATACCGGTTCGTGATCCAAAGGAATCGGCTGCATCCGGACGCCAACAACAATCTGGGGATTGCTTTGGCGATGAAGGGGAATCTTGAGGACGCGGTCGGTCACTTTCGAACTGCGATCCAGAACAAGAAGGATTATGCCTCCGCCCACAGCAATCTGGGCAACGCCCTGGCTGCTCTAAAAAGGCCTGAGGCAGCCGTTGAGCAGTATCGGGTTTGCCTGCGGTTGAATCCGAAGGATCCACAGGCGCACAACAATCTGGCCAACGTGCTGGTGGAGCAGGGGAAGGTGGCTGATGCCGTGGCGGAGTATGAGGAGGCGATCCGTCTGCAGCCAGACAATCCTGAGGCGCATTGTAATCTGGGGCTATCTTTGCAGCGGTTGAACAGGGGAGCCGAGGCCCGGAAGCACTTTGAGGAGGCGTTGCGGTTGCGTCCGGGACATCCCGAGGCCAGGCGTGCTCTTGGGTTGTAATTTTTTTGGAAGATGTCGAAAGTTTTTCGTGACTCAGGGGAGGATACCTGTTTAATAATGCCCCTGACCATTCAACAAACAAACGCCGTTGTAACATGCAAACACGTTTTGATCTGACTCAATCCGACATTCCGAAGGCTTGGTATAACCTGCTCGCGGACTTCCCCGAGCCGCTTCCGCCCCCCCTGCATCCGGGCACCAAGCAACCGTGCCCCCCTGAGGCGCTGACGGCGATTTTTCCGGAAAATCTGGTCAGGCAGGAGATGTGCCCGGACCAGTGGGTGGAGGTTCCTGAGCCGGTTCGTGAGATTTACGCACTCTGGAGGCCCACGCCCCTGCTGAGGGCTGTGCGGCTCGAGCGCGCCCTGCAGACTCCAGCCCATATTTACTACAAGTATGAGGGGGCAAGTCCTTCGGGGAGTCACAAGGTCAACACGTCGGTGCCTCAGGCGTTCTTTAACAAAGAGGCTGGTACGAAGCGGTTGGCCACCGAGACGGGGGCCGGGCAGTGGGGTTCCTCTGTGGCGCTCGCCTGCAAGCTTTTTGGGCTCGAGTGCAATGTTTACATGGTGAAAGTCAGCTACCAGCAGAAGCCCTATAGGCGCATGCTGATGCATACCTGGGGTGCCACCGTCCATGCGAGCCCCAGTGACCAAACGAGCTACGGTCGGAAACTGATCGCCGAGGATCCCCATTGTCCAGGGAGTTTGGGCATTGCGATCAGCGAAGCGATCGAGGACACGGTCACCCATCCGGACACCAAATATTCTCTTGGCAGTGTGTTGAACCATGTCTGCCTCCATCAGACGGTGATCGGCGAGGAGACCATCAAGCAGATGGAGATGGCGGGTGAGGAGCCGGATTCCATCTTTGCCTGCTGCGGAGGCGGGAGCAATTTCGCCGGATTGGCGTTCCCATTCCTGCGGAAGAAGATCAAGGAGGGGAAGAACTACCGGATTGTGGGTGTGGAACCTTCCGCGTGCCCATCCCTGACCGAGGGCGAGTTGAGGTATGATTTTGGCGACACAGCTGAGACGACTCCTTTGATGATGATGTATACGCTGGGTCACAAATTCATGCCGCCGTCGATTCATGCCGGCGGACTGCGCTACCACGGAATGTCACCCATGGTGAGTCATGCGTTGAAGCTTGGATTGATTGAGGCGGAAGCCTACCACCAGACCAAGGTGTTTGAGGCTGCGACACTCTTCGCGCGGACGGAAGGCATCATACCGGCTCCTGAATCCGCGCACGCGATAGCGGGTGTGGTTGAGGAGGCCATCAAAGCGAGGGAAACCGGGAAGAAGCGCGTGATTCTGTTCAACCTTTCCGGTCACGGACTCCTTGATCTGAGCGCCTACGAAACCTACTTGAACGGAAAGCTTTCCGACATATAGAAACCTAACAACAACAATAAACCATTAGATAGTTATGAAAGACTCATTGTCATTGCTGGGCGGCGTAATGGCCGCAGGCATGTGCCTTGGCGGTGTTGCCCAGGCACAGATCGTGGCGGGGCATTACCCAGCCGGCGCCGAAGGCATAAAGGCGGGATCGCTGCCACCTCCAGGGCTCTACCTGCGGGATTACAGCTTTTACTACAGTGCTGACACCTACAAGGATGGTCCTCCCAGCTTTGATATTTCGGCCTTCATCAATGCTCCGCGTGTGATCTGGATGACCGACAAGAAGGTTCTCGGCGCGAGTTATGGGATGGATGTGATCGTTCCCTTCGGTTACATGGATTGGGAAGTCATGGGTTCCCACGGTCATCACTTTGGCCTGGGCGATATCTCAGTGGAGCCGTTGCTGCTCTCATGGAATCTGGGTCAGTTTGATCTTGCTGCAGGGTATGCCTTCTGGGCGCCGACCGGGGATTTCAAGGTGGGTCAGCCCGACCTGATCTCGAAGGGTTACTGGTCCCACATGCTGACAGCGGGTGGAACCTGGCACATTGATGAGGCCAAGACCTGGGCTTTCTCGATCCTGAACCGCTATGAGTTCGCCCACGAGCAGAAGGACACGCACATCGATCCGGGTCAGGTTTACACCGTTGAATGGGGCTTGAGCAAGTCCGTGACGAAGACCATTGATGTGGGTTGCGTCGGTTATTACCAGCGGCAGACAACGCTTGACAGCAGTTCTCCCTTGCTGGACCGCGTCGTCGGCGTGGGTCCTGAGGTCAGCGCATTCTGGCCCGGCCTGGGCTTGTTCACCTCGTTGCGCTGGAACTTTGAGTTTGGTGCGCAGGATCGACCGGAAGGACAGCGCGTGACCCTCACGTTGACCAAGATATTCTGATTCAGTGGCAGTGCCTTGAGTGATCGAGGTCGCCGGTTTTCATATCACCCTCCAACCTGCTCGTCGGGTTGGAGGGTTTTTACTTTGCGCAGGATGGTTTGTGACGAGACGGATTCAAAAAAGTTCACACAGTTTGCCTCGCAATGAACTAAACCACTTGCGCAGCGTTTGCTATTTGACAACAATTCGGTTGTCGGTGGTGGAGATTCCAGCACCGGCGCGGGGCCTCGCGACGGCCATGGACCCTAATGTGATCCATTTTACCCGGATACCAGCAAACCTAAGATCGAACAAAATGAAAGAGACACCAAAAGCCAATCCGTTTTCCCGCCGGGACTTCATCCGGCGCAGTGCGCTCGCGGCCGGTACCGCGGCGATTTACTTTCCCTACGTGGGGAGAGTGCTCGGTGCAAACGACCGAATCAATGTGGCGTGCATCGGCGTGGGGGGCAAGGGGGACAGCGACAGTTCGGATGCAGCCCGCAATGGGGCAAACATGATCGCCCTGTGCGACGTTGATCAGACGACACTTGACAAGAAGGCCATCCAGTTCGAGAAGGACAAGCCGCAGAAGTTCAACGACTATCGGCGTCTGTTCGAGAAGATGGGCAAGGATATTGACGCAGTGACCGTTTCGACCCCGGACCACAACCACGGTCTGGCGGCGATCACGGCCATGAAGATGGGGAAGCATGTGTTCTGTCAGAAGCCGTTGACGCAGACCGTGGCTGAAGCCCGGCTCATGCGCCAGCTCGCGAAGGAGAAGAATCTGGCGACCCAGATGGGCAACCAGGGCAGCGCTGAAACCGGTTTGCGCCGTGCGGTGGAAGTCATTCAGGCGGGAGTCATTGGCAAGCCTTTGGAACTGCATGTGTGGACCAATCGCCCGGTCTGGCCCCAGGGTTTCGAACGGCCGGCGGGATCAGACGAGATTCCGAAGACCTTGAATTGGGACTCCTGGCTCGGGCCTGCGGCCAACCGCCCGTATAAGAAGGATGTGTATCACACCTTCAAGTGGCGGGGATGGTATGATTTCGGGACCGGTGCTCTTGGGGATATGGCCTGTCACACTGTGAACATGCCGTTCCGCGCGCTGAAGCTGGGCTTTCCGGATGTGATCGAATGCGAAATGGCCTCCCGTGTTTATGCGGAGACGTTCCCCAAGACATCGCGCATCCGCTTCGAGTTCCCAGAACGGGACGGCCTTCCCCCGTTGAAATTCTGGTGGTATGACGGCAACCCGACGGATGCCCTCAAGCCGGTCCGCCCGACTGCGGAATCGACCCATGAGATTGTTACCACGATGGGCAAATTGCCGGAGGCGGGCGCCCTGATCATCGGTGAAAAGGGCAAGCTCTTCTCGCCGGATGACTACGGTGCACGGTTCTTCCTGGCGATGAAGGGGCAGGACGAGATGACCCCGGGCGACAGTCATGATGCGGCAAAGAACGTGCCTCAGACCATCCCCCGCTCACCCGGGCACATGAAAGAATGGTTCGACATGATGAAGGATCCCAGCAAGCCGGCCTTCTCCAACTTCGACATCGCCGCCTACCTCACCGAAATCATCCTGCTCGGATGCGTTGCGCTGCGTGTTGGCGAAGGCGTCCGGGTGGATTGGGATGGTCCGAATATGAAGTCCAAGAACCTTCCCGAAGCTGCGAAGTTCGTGAAGCGCAATAATCGCAGTGGTTGGGGTGCCTGAGCAGACCAATTGTGATACTCAAGACCGTATTGGTTCTGGCGTTGTCTGTGGCCTCTTTGGAAGCCCAGACAGCGCCAGAATCGTCCAATTCCCCCACAACCGTCACGAACAGCCCTGAAAAGGGTGTTCGTGATGTTGTGGTTATTCCCGGTGGCTACGAGATTGCGATCGACACCACCGAGACGCCCGACCTGACCCAGTGGACTCGTGAGAGGGTGGCCCCGATGGCCAGGAGATGGTATCCGAAACTGGTCAGGATGCTGGGGAGCGATGGGTTCGAGGCCCCCAAACAGTTGACGATCACCTTTCGTGCTGGGATGGATGGGGTGGCCGCAACGAGTGGCACCAACATTTTCTGCGCAGCCCGATGGATGCGGCAGGAGCTGGACGGAGAGGGGGTTGGCAGCATTTTTCACGAGTTGGTTCATGTCATTCAAAGCTATGGGCATTCCCGTGCCCGTGGCAGTCAGCGAAACCCCGGCTGGCTGGTGGAGGGGTTGGCCGACTATTTGCGATGGTATCTCTATGAGCCTGAAATCCGGGGGACGGAAATCGGCAAGCGCGGCCTTGCGGGTGCCCGCCACGATGGGAGTTACCGGGTCACAGCAAACTTTCTAAATTGGACGGTTGTCAACCATCATCGGGACATCCCGTATAAGCTCAACGCGGCGATGCGTGAAGGGGTATATAGTGAGGAGTTGTGGGTCACCTTGACCGGGCATCCCCTTCAAGAGTTGGGCGAGTTGTGGAAAACGACTCTTGCCAAGAAGGTGGAAAACGAGTCAAAGGGTCAGCAACAATAGCCGGTGGGCTCCTCCGAAGGGGGGGTGATCCTATGCATGGTCTGCGGGTCGGGAGAAAAACAACCTTCAGACCTGATGGGGCAGGTCTTTTTCTTCGTTCTGCAGTCCTTTGATCCTTCTTTCGCGGACCAAACTACCCGCACTGGCTGTGAGGGGCAGGGTGCCCTGCTTTGGGAATCTGCCAAAGCGAGGACACCCGACTTGCAAGGCCTACTCCTTCGGCTTGCGTGCGACCTTGGCATCGGCCATGGCTGCGTCGTAAACCATGGCTGCGAGGATCACCGAAATCTGCTTTGCATCCTCGGGTATGATCCGGTCGAGGGTGTCCTGATTGGAGTGATGGGTGCGGGTGAAGTAGTCCAGCGGGTCCTGAATGAACTGGAAACCGGGCAGACCGATGGCATCAAATGAGAGGTGGTCCGTGCCGCCTGTGTTGGAGGCCGAGATGGTTTCCGCACCGAGGTCCCGGAATGGTTCCAGCCACTGGCGAAAGGTCGGGCGCATGGCCTCGTTGCCCTGCAGGTAGATTCCGCGCAACTGGCCTGCTCCATTATCCACATTGAAATAGGCGCAGAACTGTTTGTAATCGCGGGTGGTGATGAGCTTGCGGTCCGGATCATTTCCGGTGGACCGGCCGCGCGGGTTGGAACTGGATTCGCGCGGGGTCTCGAGTGAACCTTTGGCCGTGGATTTTACGGAGGATGTGTTGGTGTAATAGCCGAAATGGCGGGAGACATACGCTTTGGAGCCGAGAAGGCCCTGTTCTTCGCCAGACCACAAACCAACCCGAATGGTTCTCCTTGGGTGGAGGTCCAGCACCTTGATCAATCGGGCTGCCTCCATGGCGACTGCCACGCCGATGGCGTCATCGGTGGCACCGGTCCCTGCGTGCCAGCTGTCCAGATGCCCGCCCAGCATGACCACCTCCTGCTTCAGATCCGATCCGGGGATTTCGGCAACGGTGTTGTAGGACATGAGGTCCTTGTCGTTGAAGGCGACACTCAGATCGACAGCCATTTTTACCGGCACCTTGTCTTGAACCAGCCGGAAGAGCCGGTTGTAATCCTCAGTCGCGAGAGTGATCTGGGGGATCCGCAGGGGCGCGTTGGTGTGCCAGGCCCTTGGCATATCAGCAAAGCTGGCTCCGGGCAACTGCGGCATATAGGCCGCGGCGGCAAACAGCGCACCACCATCTCCCAGGGAACTGGAAAAAACGACGAGTGCGGCAGATTCCTCCTGAAGGAATGCAAGGGTGCGGGCGCGGCGCCCCATTTCGGAACCGGGACCCGGACCGCCGAAGCGGGAACGGTTTGTGGTGGCTCCGGCAATCTGATTTGTCGGGCTGGAAATCCGAACGAGAGAGGAGGCTGAGCTTGTGTTCGTGCGGCTCTGGATGTCGGAGCGGGGACTTCGCGAGGATGAAGAGGGGGCGGCGTTGGCCATTTTGAGGAGGTTGGTCTCATTATAGCGGGTGGTAATGGGATCGAACTTCGGCTTCAGTTCCCTCAGGGAACTGACGAGAACAATTTTACCTGCAAACTGGCCCTTCAGATTCTCCAAATCGTTGGTGGATCCGATATCCAGAAACACAACATCGGCGAGGATGGGTTGTTTGAGGCCCGGACTCCAGGCATTGGGACAGGCAATCAACGGGAATGTGTAAGGCTCCACCACCTGAGCGCTGAACCGCTTGAGAGTCCAGCCCCGGCCAAATGGCCCCCAAGGCTCCAAAGCGGCGTGCTCCAATCCCCATTTTTTCATCTCGTCGCGTGCCCATTCCGCAGCCTTTTTGTGTTCCGGGGATCCCGTCAAACGGGGGCCGTTCACCTCCGTGATGTGCCGGACGATCTCCATGACCTTGGATCGATTGAGTCCCTCGTCCCGGATTTGGGCAATGGGGTCATTGGTGACTGCAGCGCAGGGGGCTTCCCAACCGGACAGGAGTGTGCCGAGAAGCAGCGCCAAGGTGGCTGTTCGCAGGCGGAGATGAGGTTGAATCATAGTGATGGGTTGCAGCATGTGGGATGGGGCGCGGTGGCGCAAAAGAAAAATGGTTCATCACCGCAAGAAGTGGCGCAGATGGGGCGTGACAAGGTCCGCGGATGCCTTTGATAATGGGCGGGTGCGATCGACTGTTTTCCTGTTGTTGGCGCTGCTATCACCCTGCGTGTCGTTTGGCGCTGAATATTCCAATCCGGTGGTCCCAAAAGACTTTCCGGACCCTTCGGTGATTCGGGTGGGGGGCACTTATTGGGCGGCGGCAACCGGTTCAAAGTGGGCACCCTTTTTTCCGATCATGAAGTCATCGGATCTTGTGAAATGGGAACAGTCAGGGGAGGTTTTCCCGAAATCACCCGACTGGGCTGCTGGCAGTTTCTGGGCACCGGAACTGCAGGAATGGAAGGGGAAATATTATGTTTACTATGTGGCGAGGCAGCGGGGTGGCCCGCTATCAGTGGCAGTGGCGGTTGCGGATCAACCCCAGGGACCTTATGTCGACAAAGGTGTGATCGTGGCGCAGGAGGAGGGCTCCATTGATCCAGTGGCGGTGGATGACGAGGATGGGAAGCGGTATTTGATCTGGAAGGACGATGGCAACAGCCGTGGACAACCCACCTTTCTTTGGGCTGCAAAACTGGATGCGGATGGGACCCGTCTTGCAGGTCCCCATACGGCCTTGTTCAGGAATGATGCTCCCTGGGAGGGGGGCGTGGTGGAAGGGCCTTTTGTGGTCAGACGTGCCGGGTGGTTCTACATGTTCTATTCCGGCAGCGGATGTTGCGGAGAGGGATGCAAGTATGCCATGGGGGTGGCCCGCTCCAGAAAACTGATGGGGCCATGGGAGAAACATCCGGGAAATCCGATCCTTGCGGCAAACAAGGACTGGAACTGTCCCGGGCATGGCAGCATTGTAAAGGATCCTTCCGGGCGGGACTGGTTGTTGTATCATGCCTATTCTGCGGGATCGGATGCCAGGAAGGGGCGCCAGGGGTTGCTGGATGAGGTGATCTGGGGAGCGGATGGGTGGCCGGTCATCAATGGAGGGCATGGGCCATCCGCCAAGGGAACCGCCCCGGCCCTGAATCCGTGAGCTTAACCTTCTATAACGGTGACGTGATCCCGGGGGGGGCATTGGGAGTTGCCGGCGCGGAAGGTTATGCGTCCGCTGCAGGCAAAATCAGGAGTTTGCGCCGTGCAATTTTTTTCCTGCGATGTTAAGCCTTGCCAAATGGCCCATCATCCCTAGATTAATCAACTCATTTGCTATGGCTAACTTATCAGGTCTGAATGTGTTATTGGCACTGGCTCCGCCGCCCGCCCAACCCGGGCAGCCGCAGCAGCCGTTTTGGGTATCCTTGGTGCCCATGCTGCTGTTGATTGCCGTGTTTTACTTTGCGATGATCCGCCCTCAGCAGGCGAAAGCAAAGAAACACGCCGAACTCTTGAAATCCGTCAAAGCTGGGGATGAGGTTGTCACTTCCTCGGGCATTTACGGAAAAGTTCTCAGTGTCAAAGACCGCACTGTCACGATCCGGTCCTGCGACTCCAAGCTGGAGATTGCCAAGAGCGCGATTGCTGAGATTACAGCAGACCGCGGCAGCGAATCCTCAAGCCAACCCTAAAACCACCAACACACTTTTTCTAGTTACATGAACCGAAATCATTTTTGGAAGCTGGTCTTCATCGTGCTCGTCGTGGTATGGGCATTTTTTGAAATTTACCCCCCTCAGGATCGCCCGTTGGGTCAAGTGTTCAGGGAGAAGGCGGTCAGCCGGGATGCTGGCTTTGCTGAGATTCTGAACCGCTATCAGGAGTTTCAGAAAGTCCGGCCGCTTCGCGAATATGCGAACCTGCTCGAGGCGACGGGCACGAACGACCTGACGCGCTACTTCCCCATGTATGACGCCCATGCGGAGTTGAAGCCCAACAGCTTCATTTTGAACCGGCTCCAGCGGGAGGCTGCAGGCAAGATTCATCTTGGCATCGACCTAAAGGGGGGAACCTCGTTTCTCGTCGAGATGGACACCAATCGCCTGGATAAAGCCGTTGATACCACTTTTGCGTTGAATCAAGCGGTGGAAGTCCTGCGCAAGCGCGTTGACCGGTTTGGCGTTGCGGAGCCGATCATCCAGCCTGCGGGGAACAACCGGATTCTGGTGCAGTTGCCCGGATTATCTGAAGCGGACAAGGAAGCTGCGATGTCGACGATTCAGAAGGCAGCCTATCTGGAATTTCGCCTGGTGCATCCCCAGAGTGAGGAATTGCTTCGCGACGGACTCACGGAGCCCGGCTATGAAGTGATGCGTCGCAAACAGAAGGGCAAGGATGGCCGTGAAACGACCGAAGCGGTGATGGTCAGGAAGCGTGCAGAGATGGATGGAAGCGGCATTCGGAATGCGATGGTTATCCGTGGGAACATGGGTGAGCCTGAAATTAATTTTTCGCTCGATTCCAAGGGGGCTGAGCGTTTTGCGCAGATCACCCGTGAGAATGTGAACCAAAGGCTGGCGATCATCCTCGATGGCGAGCTTTATTCTGCACCCGTGATTCGCGGCCCGATTGAAACAGGCAGCGGATCCATCACCGGCAATTTCGATCAGAAAGAGGCTTTCGAACTGGCTAACGTGCTTGAAAACCCACTCAGGGCCCCCCTCAAGATCATTGAGTCCCGCGAGGTTGATCCAACCCTCGGCAAGGACTCCATCACCAGCGGTATCAAGGCTGCTGTGATTGGAACCATCGCAGTCGTGGTGTTCATGATGGTCTATTACATGATGGCGGGGATTGTGGCCAACGCCGCCCTGATGTTGAACATCATTGTCCTGCTGGGCGTCATGTGCTCTGTCGGGACGACCCTGACCTTGCCGGGCATTGCCGGTATCGTGCTGACCATTGGTATGGCGGTCGATGCGAACGTGCTGATCTTCGAACGTATTCGTGAGGAAGTTGCAGCAGGGAAATCGCTTCGGGGAGCCCTTTCCGCCGGTTATGACAAGGCCTTTGGAACCATCTTCGATTCCAACCTGACGACTTTGATTTCGTCGGTGATTCTGATTTTCATGGGAACCGGCCCGGTCAAGGGATTCGGTGTGACACTGACAATCGGTGTGACCGTCAGCATGTTCACCGCGCTGATCGTGACCCGGCTCATTTTCGACTTCCTGCTTTCGCGCAACCTGATCAAGAACTTCAACATGATGCACATTGTGAAGGGTGCGAAGTATGATTTCATGAAGGTTGCCGCACCCGCCTTCGCGGCATCCTGGTTGTTGATTCTGATCGGTAATAGCTACGGCATCTATCGTGGACGTGATGTCATGGGCGTTGAGTTCGCCGGCGGTAACACCATCACCATGAATTTCACTCAGAAAGTGGACGTGGACCAGTTGCGCAAGTCGTCCACCACAGCAGGCGTTGGCGATGTTCAAATTGCCTACCAGAAGGATATTGCAAACAACAAGGAGAGCTTGCGCGTCACGGTTCGTTCCGTGGAGGGAAAGGTGGCAACTGTTGATTCTGCAGATAAAGTGATCGCTCAGTTGAGGAAAGACTTTCCAGCAGCGGCTTTTCAAGTCGCAGGAATGGACCGCGTTGGTCCGACCGTAGGGGCGGAGCTTCGCACGACGGCGATTTACGCCGCATTGTTGGCGATGTTCGGCATTCTGGTGTATGTGGCCTTCCGCTACGAGTTCTCCTTTGCCGTGGGCGCCGTGATCGCCATTATTCATGATATCCTGATGACCACTGGCTGGTATTTCCTCGCCGGACGGGAGCTGAATGCGACCACTGTCGCGGCCTTGCTGACCATCATCGGGTTCTCGATCAACGACACCATCGTTATCTTTGACCGTATTCGTGAGGATCTGAAGCTTGGAGTCCGGGGTTCTTTCCGCGAGATTATGAATCAGGCACTGAATCAGACCCTGAGCCGGACGATTATCACATCAGGTACTGTATTCCTGGCCACCGCAGCCCTGTATATCTTTGGTGGCGGCGTGATCAACGATTTCGCCTTCACCTTCCTTGTCGGTATTTTGACAGGAACCTACTCCAGCATTTATATTGCTAGCGCGATCGTACTGTTCTGGCACAAGGGCCAGCGCCCGACACTCGGAGCCAGTTCGCAGGTGAGTCTGGAAGGATCCGGAAGCACCAAGTCTGCCGCCTGAAAGTTGGTGGTTCGGGGTGGTTGATGATTGGGGATTCGGCCTTTGGGCCGGATCGGGGTGGTGTTGGGGATTGGTTCGGACCGTGGAATGGGACGGGGTAGGTCCTTTGAAGTATGCTCGGAATCATCGAAATCACTGTCTGGCACTACGTGGGCTTCATAGCCTTCGTTCTCGTTTGTCTGGCGGTGGATTTGGGGCTGTTTCACAAAAAGGACCACGTCGTCAAGTTTCGCGAAGCCCTCTCATGGACCACAGTGTGGGTCTGTGTTGCACTTGTTTTCTTTGCCATCCTGCGTCCATTGCGTGGTGAAAAGGAGGCACTGGAGTTTCTGACCGGGTACCTCATTGAACTTTCGTTGTCGATGGACAACGTGTTCGTCATAGCACTCATTTTTGCCTATTTCAAGATCCCCGGCCAATACCAGCACCGGGTGCTGTTCTGGGGGATTATGGGTGCGCTCATCATGCGTGGCGGGATGATAGGGATCGGGGTGGCGCTGATAGCGATGATATCCTGGGTCCTCTACCTGTTCGGGGCCTTCCTCGTATTTAGTGGTTTCAAGATGATGCTGGTGGATGCTCATGTGGAACCTGACAAGAATCCGGTTGTGAGATGGGCCCGTATGGTTTACCCCGTTGCGCCGGAATTCGATGGTCACCGTTTTACAACACAGTGGAATGGCAGACGGGCACTCACCCCGCTGGGTTTGGTGCTGATCATGGTTGAGACGACCGATCTTCTGTTCGCGGTTGACTCCATTCCTGCCGTCTTTGCTGTGACCACCAAGCCATTCATCATTTTCACTTCAAATGTTCTGGCGATTTTGGGACTGCGTTCCCTCTACTTTGTTCTGGCTGGTGCGATCGGGTATTTCCGCTATCTGAAATACGGACTTTCACTCGTGCTGGTGTTCATTGGGGTTAAGATGCTTTTGGATCCCCATGATGGTCCTCCAAAGTGGTTTCAGATGGATATCTCCGTTGGGACTTCACTTGCCATTATCGCGGGGCTTATACTGCTCTCGATGCTAATTTCACTCCTCGCCACCTGGCGCGAAAGGAATGCTGCCAAATGAGATTTCGGTGGACCCTCCCAGACCCGAATCCGCTGCTGATTTCCAGTGTGGTTCAATCATCTGGAACCATTCCCCTTCTGGCTCAGTGCCTGATCAACCGGGGGTTGACAGACCCGGTCGAGATAGCCTCATTTGTTGAGCCACGCCTCAGGTCGCTGCTTGACCCGTTCCTGATTCCGGACATGGCCAAGGCTGCGGAGCGGCTGTGGCAGGCGCGTGAGCGAGGAGAAAGTGTCACTATCTTTGGTGATTACGATGTCGATGGGGTTACGGCCTCAGCAATCCTGCTGGAGGTTTTGGGTGAGTTGGGTTGGAAGGTCCAGTGCTATCTACCTCACCGGTTTGACGAAGGTTACGGCCTGAGCATGGAGGCTGCTGAGAACTGCCTCAAAGCTTTTCCAGCCACACTTCTGCTGGCGGTGGACTGTGGATCGAGCACACCCGTCCCATTGGCCTGGTTGAAGGAGCAGGGGGTGGATGCCATCGTGCTGGACCACCACCAGATTTCGATTCCGGCCCCGGTTGTCACGGCGCTGGTGAATCCCCGTGTGAGCCTGGATGAGAACGGAGACCTGCGGGTTCCCGGGCCCAATTTTCTGGATCTTTGTTCTGCCGGATTGGCGTTCAAGCTGGCCCATGCGGTTTTGAAATTGGGGCGTGAGCGGAATCTCCCCGGGGCGGCCCAATTTGATTTGAAGCGGCTGCTGGATCTCGTCGCCCTCGGAACGGTTGCTGATGTGGTTTCCCTGACTGGAGAAAATCGCATTCTGGTGAGTGCCGGTTTGAGCGTGTTGGGACGCCGGGAGAGGCTGGGTTTGCGGGAGTTGATGCAAGTGGCAAAATGTGGCGACATTCCCGATGTGCATCAGGTCGGGTTCCAGATAGCCCCCCGGCTGAATGCAGCCGGGCGCCTGGAGACGGCGCGGGACGCATTGGATTTGCTGCTGACCCGGGATGTGAAGAAGGCGACCAAGCTGGCCACCGGTCTGGATGCCCAAAATCGGGAGCGACAGCGGATCGAACGTGCGATTTCTCAGGAGGCTCTGATCTCGGCACAGGGACGGTTCAACCGGGATACGGATTACGTGGTGGTGGAGGCCAGGGCCGAGTGGCATGTGGGGGTTGTCGGGATCGTGGCGTCAAGATTATGCCACCATTTTCACCGGCCCACCCTCATCTTTGGTGGCGATGGTCAGAATTTGCGAGGATCGGGCCGGAGTATTCCGGGGTTTGACCTGGCTGCGGGATTGCAGGAGTGCCATGACCTGCTACTCAAGCATGGCGGACATGCGATGGCCGCAGGCGTGACCGTTGCCCCTGAGAATCTGGAGCGCTTCCGGCTGAGGTTGAACGAGGTGGCGAGAAAACGACTTTCGCAGAACGATTTACAGCCCGTGCTGAAGCTGGACGGGGAGGTGGCGTTGAGGGACATGGACCTTGCGGCCCTGGTGCAGCTGGAACGACTCAAGCCCACTGGGCAGGGGAATCCGTCCGTCCAATTTTTCGCATCTGGCCTCCACCACGAGCGCCCCTTGCAGCGGATGGGGACTGAAAAGCAGCACGTCAAGCTGTGGGTCACGGATGGCCATTGCCCGCAGGAATGTGTCTGGTGGGGGGCAGGGCAGGAACCGCTGCCCGTGGGCCGGTTCGATCTCGCCTTCAGTCCGCAGATCAATCATTACAATGGGCGCCGACAGGTGCAGTTGAAGGTGCTCGACTGGCGTCCATCGGAGGAACAGGCATGAACGCAGCGGTTCTGGTTGCAGCCGGCAGGGGGACCCGAATGGGGCCCAACGTGGACAAGATTTTTCTGGAGCTGGCAGGATCCCCTGTGGTGGCACATACGTGGAGGCGGTTTGATGCCTGCCCGGAGATTCATGAGATCGTGGTCGTGGTCCGGTCCGGCATGGAGAGTGCCTTTGAGGAACTTGCACGACTGGCCGGAGTCAAAAAGCCATTTCGTTTCACCATCGGGGGGAAGGAGCGGCAGGACTCCGTTTGGAATGGGTTGCAGGCCGTTTCCTCCGGGGTCGAGATCGTTGCGATTCAGGATGCCGCCCGCCCCTGCACATCCCTGAGAGTGATCGTTGCGGCTTTAGCGGCAGCGCGGCGCACCGGGGCGGCCGTTGCAGCACAGGCGATTACCGATACGATCAAAGAATCAGGGGATGGGCGGATGGTTGATCGCACGATGGATCGTTCGAAATTGTGGGCCGTGCAGACTCCGCAGGTATTCCGGCTGGAGATTATTCGCCGTGCGCTGGAGGAGGTTCGTCTTCGTGGCCTTGTCGTGACGGATGATACGGCTGCGTGTGAGGTCATCGGGCAACCGGTTGAATTGGTTTCCAGTCCCGAGCCGAATCCCAAAGTCACCCGGCCAGAAGATATTCCCTTCATTGAATGGCTGCTTAAGAACGGCTGCTGACCGTGCTGGTATTCCTGATTCCAGAAGCGGAGTCCGGGATTGGTATCCGTTGCACGATTTCCCCGGGGTTCCCTGTTTCTTGCATTGTGGTGAGTGAGCCCGTATTGTGCCCGTGAGTAAGAATTCGGATGGATATGAAAAGACGTTTACTTTATGGAGTGGTGGTCGCCGGGCTGGCTCTGAACCTGTTCGCCGGCGCGCGTGTTTACCTGGGCTCTGCGGGTGCCGCTCAGAAGGAATCGGTCTATCCGAGTCTGGAATTGTTTTCCCTGGTGCTGGAGAAAGTCCGGCGCGACTATGTCGATGGCGGAAAATTGACCTATCAGGAGCTGGTTTATGGTGCCTTGAAGGGGATGTTGAACACATTGGATCCCCACAGTGAGTTCATGGAACCGGAAAAGTACAAGGAACTTCAAAACGACACCCAGGGAGCTTTTGGCGGGTTGGGTATTGTGGTGTCGGTGAAGGATGGATTCCTCACCGTGGTAGCGCCCATGGAGGATACTCCGGGATTCAAGGCGGGGATTCTTTCAGGGGACCGGATTCTGAAAATCGATGGCAAGGGAACTGAGAAGCTGGGGATTCAGGATGCAGTCAAGACCCTGCGCGGGGAACCAGGGACGGCCGTCAAACTTTCCGTGTTCCGACCCTCCTCCGGGGAGACCAAGGAATATTCACTTGCCAGGGCCGTGATCAACGTGGACATGGTGAAGGATATCAACAGCAAAAAGGAATTTCCGCTGGATCAGAGCAAGGTGGGTTACGTGAGGCTGGTGCAGTTTGGGGAGAAAACCAGCGATGATCTGGACACAGCCTTGAAGAAATTGAAAAAGCAGGGGATGCAGGGCCTGATTCTGGACCTGCGTTGGAATCCCGGCGGGTTGCTGGAGCAGGCCGTGGATGTGTGCGAGAAGTTTTTGCCAACGGGGGAACTTGTGGTAACGACCGAGGGGAGAAACCCGGCCCAGAACATCACGCGGCGCGCGAGGGGGCATGGGGATATCCTCCATGGGATGCCCATCGTGGTGCTGGTGAATCAGAGCAGCGCCAGCGCCTCCGAGATCGTGGCAGGCTGCCTCAAGGATTTGAAGCGGGCGGTGTTGGTTGGGGAGAAGACCTTCGGAAAGGGTTCCGTGCAAAGCGTCATCCCCCTGGATGATGGTGCGGCTCTTCGCCTCACGACGGCCAAGTATTACACCCCCAGCCACAAGGTGATTCATGAGCAGGGTATCATGCCGGACCGGGTCGTGCCTCTTACAGATGAGGAGGAGCGGGACATCATCATGCAGCGCACGCCGGGCGGTCTTGAGAGTTTGGAGCCGGTTGACCGTGAGCGGGTGTCCAAGGCCCGGGACGCCCAGTTGGATCGCGCCACGGACCTTCTGAAAGGTGTGATTCTTTTCAGCAGCCGCGCTCCCGCAACCGAGGGCAGTCAGGAGAAGCCGGGCAAGATGGCGGCCAAGTGAGAACGCTTCCGGATATCAGCAAAACCCTGTCGCAGGAGACGTGGGAAGCTGCCCGTTTTTTCCGGGTTTAAGACCGCTATATTGCATGGCTCTACTGGCGATCGAGACGAGTTGTGATGAAACCAGTGCCTCGGTGGTGCATGAGGGAAGAATCCTTTCCAACGCCGTCTCTTCGCAGGTGGCTCTCCATGCCGAATATGGGGGAGTGGTCCCGGAGTTGGCGGCAAGGGAGCATCTTCGCAATCTCCAGCCGATGGTTCGGGCGGCTTTGGCCGAATCGGGGGTGCCGATTTCCCGGATTCAAGGGGTTGCAGCCACCCGGGGGCCGGGACTTCCCAGTGCCTTGATGGCGGGGCTCAAGGCGGCCCAAGGGATCGCATTTACCCTTCGCCTCCCATTTTTCGGGGTCCACCATCATGAGGCCCACCTTTATTCCCCTTGGATCTCGGGCAATCCCGCACAGGCCCGGTTCGATGAATTTGAACCGAATGTTTCCCTTATTGCCAGCGGGGGGCATACGATCCTCGTGTTTGTGGAGTCTGAGTTGAAGCACCGTGTTCTCGGGGCGACTGTGGATGACGCAGCCGGGGAGTGCTTTGATAAATCAGGGAAGCTCATGGGCCTGCCGTATCCGGCAGGGCCCCATATTGATCGGCTTGCTGCGGAGGGTAATCCCAAGGCGTTCGATTTCCCGCGCCCCAAACTGAGCGATCCGGATGACGATTTCAGTTTCAGCGGTCTGAAGACCTCCGTGCGGTATTGTTTGCGGGACCACCCCGGCATTCTGGATGACCGGAAAGGGTTGGCCGACTTTTGTGCCAGTGTCCAGGGGGCAATCGTGGATGTGCTGGTCGCCAAAACGATCCGGGCGGCAAAGCGGATGGGCGTGCGCTGCGTGACAGCTTCGGGAGGGGTTTCCTGCAACGGGGGGTTGCGTCGTCAGCTGGCCAGCGCCTGTGCCCGGGAGCGGATCAAGCTTCGGCTGGCTGAAAAGGCCTATTGCACCGATAACGCAGCGATGATCGGGGTGCTGGCTGAGCGGCAGATGATTCTTGGCAAGGATCCAACTCCATGCGATGCAGACATCATGCCCTCATGGGAACTTGCGGGCACCAAAGTGTGAGGAAGGATTGAACCTGCCCCGCCAGTCAGCGGTGGCGGGGCAGGATGATATCGTCAGGGGAGTGAACCCCTTTGGCCGGTCACTTCTTCAGGGCTATGCAGAACTTCTCGATCCGGTCCAACCCCTTCTCGATGTTTGCCATGCTGGTGGCGTAGCTGAGGCGGATGTAATCGTCCGCTCCGAAGGCGATTCCAGGCACTGCGGCCACCTTTTCCTGCTCGAGCAACTTCGCGCAGAACTCGGTGGATTTCAGGCCGGTGCCGGAAATGTTGGGGAACAGGTAGAAGGCACCCTTGGCGTTCACGCAGGAGACACCCGGAATGCGGTTCAGCCTTTCAAACGCATAGGCGCGGCGCTTGCTGAACTCCTCCAGCCATTTGGGCAGGTGATCCTGGGGGCCGGTGAGGGCTGCGAGACCGCCCTTTTGGGCGAAGGATGTCGGATTACTGGTGCTGTGGCTCTGGATGGCGTCGATCGCCTTGGCGATCGGCTCCGGTGCGGCACAGAAACCGAGGCGCCATCCGGTCATGCTCCAGGCCTTTGCGAAGCCATGAACAATGATGGTGTGCTCGTAATGGGCCTGGGAGAAACTCGCCACGCTCTTGTGCTGGGCACCATCATAGAGGAGGTGCTCATAAATCTCGTCGCTCATGATGAGCACGCCCTTTTCGACGCAGACATCCCCAAGAGCCTTGATCTCTTCCGGAGTGTAGATGGAACCGGTCGGGTTGCTCGGGGAATTCAGGATGAACAACCGGGTGCGCGGTGTGATGGCGGCACGAAGTTGTTCAGCGGTGATCTTGAACTCGGTGCGGTCCGAGGTTTGGATGATTACCGGAGTGGCTCCCGCGAGCTTCACCATCTCAGGGTAGCTCAGCCAGTAGGGGGCGGGGATGATCACTTCATCACCCTCTTCGCAGGTGGCCAGAATGACGTTGTAGCAGGAGTGTTTGCCGCCGCAGGAGATGATCACCTGGGAGGCCTTGTAGGTCAGGCCGTTCTCGCGCTTCAGCTTGTCTGCGACAGCCTGGCGGAGTTCCGGTGTTCCACTTGCGGGAGTGTATTTGGTGAAGCCCTCATTCAGGGCCTTTATGGCGGCATCCTTGATGTGTTGTGGGGTGTCGAAATCCGGTTCCCCGGCACCGAAACCCACCACATCCTGGCCCTCCGCCTTCATCTGCTTGGCCTTCGAATCGATTGCCAGAGTCAGCGAGGGGGACAAAACCGCCGCACGTTGAGAAATCTTATACATCATAATGCGCCACAATTAGCATCAGCCACGCCAAGTGCAAGCGGTTATTTCGGGATTTGTGCGGATGACGGGATGGTGGTGCCATTCCGGCGCGTTGCCTCCGCAAAATGGACTACTTAAAGGAAACCCTTTTCGCCACCGCATTTGCCAGGAGCGGGAGGTAATCATCCCGGGGGATCCCGATTGCCCCGAACGGTTCGGTGGCGTCGGTGACCATCTGAATGTCGAACAAGGCAAATTCGCGGCGCCGCAGGTGGTCGATGAGGGTATGGAGGGCTATCTTGGAGGCATTGCTCGCGGTGTGGAACATGGATTCCCCGGCGAACAGTCCTCCCACTGCCACACCATAGATCCCCCCCACGAGATTTCCATCCGCCCAGCACTCGACGCTGTGGCCGTGTCCGGCTTCGTGGAGGCGGGTGTAGGCATCGAGAAATTCTGGGGAGATCCAGGTCGAATCCCCCCTTCCCGGGGCCGATTTGGCGCATCCGGACATCACCTGACGGAACGCCCTGTCGATCGTGACCTCAAACGGGGGATCTCGCAGCACCCGGCGGAGGCTGCGGGGAACGTGAACGTCATCGAGATTGAAAATACCACGTGGGTTCGGCGACCACCAGGTTATGGGATCCACCGTCCACGGGAAGATGCCGGATCGGTAGGCGAGCAGCAACCGCTCCACGGAGAGGTCTCCACCGACGGCCACCAGACCGTCACGATTGGCTTTACGGGCATCTGGAAAAATCAGCCGGTGATCAAGGGTGGGGGTGCCGGACATGGCGTTGGCTTTGTTGGGTGGGTTGGATCCCTCAGGAGTTCAGTCACTGGTGAGGGCTGCGAGGATGTTTCCTTCGAAGAACCCGGCAATTTCCATGATTGATATGCCCCGGATGTTTCCCTGAGTCGGAATCGGTGGAAGTTCAACGGGTGAGCCGATCGAAATCCAGCTGCCGACCCGGATATCGTTCAGCACCTGCAGGAGGAAATCGGCCTCGGGTTCCGACAGGGTGAATAACACCTTCCGGCCAGCCCTGGAAAAACGGGTGGAACTGTTCAGGAACTCATCCAGTGCCTTGCGATGGCCGGCCCGTTGCTCGGCCATGGCCTCATCCAGCAATTTCTGGGCTTCCTCCGGCTCGGGAACGCACTGGTTCCGGCTGAGTTGATAGTGAGCGGGAGGGGTAAGGGGGTAAAGCCCAAGAACGTTGACAAGGCAGGACCTTTCCCGCTCGGTGAGTTCGAAGATCAGTTCGTCATTCTGGCGGGTGCGGAGCTTCATTCGTCACGTTCCAAGGTGGCGTGGAGACTGAATTTCTGAAGTTGATGCACGTAGTGCTCAGCCTTCTCCAGGCTCTCGCGGGCCAGAACACTTTTCCCCTGTTCATGGACCTCAAGCATATGGAAATCAGCCTTTTGTCTGTTCCAGCCAAAAACACGCTGAAAGACATGGGTGACGTATTCCATATAATTGACCGGGTCGTTCCAGCAGATGACAAGGTAGCCGGGGTCGATCTTCGAGTCCGTTTTGTCCTTCACGGATTCAACAGACCCCGGCAAAACTTGTGGTTCAGCTATCTCGGCCATGGTGAAACTTAGCCTGAAATGGGGTGCTTGTCGAGATGCAGTGGACGGGAATGGAGGGGGATCGAGTTTGACATCAGCATTGTTTCAGGAAAGCACTGGGGTGGCAGATGGAATGGGTGGCAGATGGAATGGGTGCCACCCGGCCTGCCTGCCCATCAGGGAGCCGACATATCGAGTTTCTTAAAGCCCTCCTCGATGGATGACGCATCCTGAATTTTCGAGAGCCTGCTATAGAGTCCGTTGGAGGCGATCAACTGCTCGTGGCTGCCGCGCTCGAGGATCCGCCCCTGCTGGATGACAAGGATCTGAGTGGCCCGGCGGATGGTGCTCAGGCGGTGGGCGATGACGAAACTTGTGCGGTTGGCCATCAGGTGCTCCAGTGCCTCCTGGATCAGCTTTTCAGTGGCGGTATCCACACTTGCCGTGGCCTCATCCAGAATGAGGATCGGAGCATTTTTCAGCAGGGCGCGGGCGATGGTGACCCTTTGCTTCTCTCCAACACTGAGTTTCACTCCCCGCTCACCCACCCTGGAATCGTATCCGTTTGGCAGCCGGCTGATAAATTCATGGCAGTTGGCGGAGCGGGCTGCCTCCAGCAGTTCGGTTTCGGTCGCTTCAAGGCGTCCGAACAGGATGTTCTCCCGGATGGTGCCATTGAAGAGGAACGATTCCTGACTCACGACACTGATCTGGGACCGCAGCACATGAAGGGGAAGGGTGGACGTCTCATGCCCATCCAGCCGGATCGAGCCGGACTTGTGGGAATAAAAGCGGGGCAGGAGGTTGAGGATGGTCGATTTTCCGGCACCGGTGGGCCCCACCAGCGCAAAGATCTCTCCCGGTGCCGCCCGAAAGCTGATCTGGTCCAGAGTTGACGATCCGGCCTGATATTCAAAGGAGACGTTTTCGAAAACAACATCCCCGCGGACGGGGAGTTTCAGGGAGGATTCGTGGATCGAATCCGGCTCGACCGGAAAGTCGAGGATGTCGAAAACCCTTTCCCCGGCGGCCCGGGCAGACTGGAGCATCTGGTTCAGGGCGTGGAGCCGGCCGATGGGTTCATAAAAGAGGCCGAGGTAGAAGAGAAAGCCGACCAATTCGCCCACAGACAGGCTGCCGTTGATCACTTTGCCCCCGCCGACCCATAGGACACAGGCCATGCCGATCGACCCCGTGAAGGCCATCGCCGGGGAGTAAACAGCCCAGGCCCGCATGATGCCGAGGGTTCCGGTGCGCAGATCGGCGGCACGGGAGGCGAAGCGGGAATCCTCGTGGGGCTCACGACCAAAGGCCTTGATCTGACGCACCCCCTGCAAGTCATCCAGAAGGAGGGTGTTCATGGCGCTGGAGGCCTCGCGCTGGGCCCTGTAGCGCCTGTGGGCGGTCAAGGTGTACCAGAGCGCGCCCCCCGCCAGCAGAGGCAGCGGCAGCAGTGCCATGCAGCCCAACAGCGGGTCTGTGACGAACATGATGATGGCTACCCCGACAACCCCCAAAACAGCCACAGACCCCTGCTCGGTGCCATCGATAAGGGCCCGCTCCAGTGAATTGACGTCCTCAATGACCCGCGTCATGAGATCCCCCGAGGCCCGCTGGTCAAAGTAATCGACTGGAAGCCGCTGAAGGCGGGCAAAGACCTCCCGTCGCATGTCGTAGATGACGTTTTGCTCAAGGGTGTTGTTCAGGAGAATACGGAGGCTGTTGAACAGGTCCCTGAGCAGGAACGCCCCCAGCAAGCCTAAAACGGCTGCGGGAAGCAGGCCTGCTCGGCCTTTGGAGATGACTCCATCAATGACCCATTGGAGAAGCTTGGGGAACGCGAGGGAAGCTCCCATGGAGAGCAGGGCGCAGAGGATCGTGGCGGTGGCCAGTCCCTTGTAGGGTATGAGGTAGCGGCAGACGCGGCGGAGCACCTCCCAGGTGGACCGGGAGCGTGCCCGGAACGACGGGTCCGGGGCTGAGCGAACGGATTGATGATGCGTCACAAGGTATCCCTCACAACCTCAGGGTCTCAAAAAGCCGGTCCGGAACAAGATTTCAACGTGCAATTTTCACAAAATGGGCTAAAAGAAGGATATGTTCAGCGCGGTTGCCACCAAAGACCCGGTAGCGGTTGAGGAGCAAGTGCAGGCGGCCTACCTCGGGATGTTTCCCGGGGGGGACCGGCTGTTTGTTCCAAAGTCGTTCCGGTGGGTGGTCGAATGTTTTACCGGGCACTACAAGGGCTATCAGGCCATTGATGCCCGTTATCACGATCTCGAACACACCCTGCAAGGAACCCTCTGTCTGGCACGGTTGCTGGCCAATCGGGATCGCGAGGGAGTTTTGCCCCGGCTGACCCAAAGGGAGTTCGAACTGGGCATTCTGGCCATCCTGCTTCACGACACCGGCTACCTCAAGCGAACGGAGGACACGGAGGGGACAGGTGCCAAATATACGGCAACCCACGTGCTAAGAAGTGCCGAGTTCGCTGCGACAATTCTCCGCCAGCATCAACTTTCCGCTGCAGAGATCCAGGCTGTTCAGAGCATGATTTTGTGCACGGGAGTGAACACCGCCCTCGATAAACTCTCATTTCAAAGCGAGGCGCATAGGATCGCGGGCCTGGCCCTGGCCACTGCCGACCTGCTGGGCCAGATGGCAGCTGATGACTATGTGGACAAACTGCCGGTGCTCTATGGCGAATTTGCGGAGGCATCCGCCTTTTCGAGTGAGAGGGGCGGGTTTGTAAACCTGTTTTCAAGCCCGGAGGATCTGATCAACAAGACCCCTGGCTTTTGGAGGGATTTTGTCGGCCCGAAGCTGGGGGGGGATTTTCTAGGGTTGTATGCCTTTTTGAATGAACCCTATCCATCCGGACCCAATTTCTATATCAACCGCATCGAGAAACACATGGAACGGTTGATGGCCCGGAAACAGAGCGGCTTGTGATCCCAGAATAAGCCCCCTGAGCAGTTGTTCCAAAGAGAAAGGCGGGACAACCGTAAGGTTGTCCCGCCCTCTGAGAAAGAATTGGATGGATGATCAGACGATCGATGCCATGGTCAGCAGGAACTCGATGTTGCTGCCTGTCTTTTTGAGTTTGTTGAGCACCAGTTCCATCGCCTCCACGGGCGGGACACCTGTCAGGGCGCGGCGGAGCATCACGACGCGGTTGTATTCGTCTGGGTGGTAGAGCAGCTCCTCTTTGCGTGTTCCTGAGCGCTCGATGTTGATGGAGGGGAAAATACGCCGATCCACCAGGGCGCGGTCCAGATGGACTTCCATGTTGCCGGTGCCTTTGAACTCTTCAAAGATGACTTCGTCCATCCGGGATCCGGTATCCACGAGGGCGGTGGCGATGATTGTCAGGGACCCGCCCTCCTCAATGTTACGCGCCGCGCCAAAGAAACGCTTGGGCTTGTGCAGGGCGTTTGCGTCCACACCGCCGGAAAGGATTTTCCCGGAGTGGGGTTGGACGGTGTTGTAGGCACGGGCCAGACGGGTGATGGAGTCGAGCAGGATGACGACATCGCGCTTGTGCTCGATCATTCGTTTGGCCTTTTCGATGACCATCTCAGCCACCTGAACATGCCGCTCGGGGGGTTCATCGAAGGTGGAACTGATCACCTCCGCGCCGCGGCAGGTCCGTTCCATGTCGGTGACTTCCTCAGGGCGTTCATCGATCAGGAGGATGAAGAGATAGGCTTCGGGATTGTTCTTCAGTATGGCGTTGGCCAGCTTCTGCATCAGGACTGTTTTGCCAGTCCGGGGCGGCGCAACGATCAGACCGCGGGTTCCCTTGCCGATGGGGCAGACGAGATCCAATACCCGGGTGGAAAGCTCCTCCGGACCGGTCTCCAAAATGAAGCGCCTGTTCGGGAACAGAGGGGTGAGGTTGTCGAAATGGGTCTTGTCCTTGGCCTTGTCAGGATCCTCCTGATCCACACCCTCCACCTTGAGAAGGGCGAAGAAACGCTCCTTTTCCTTGGGGGGGCGGATCTGGCCGGCAATCAGGTTGCCGGTTTGGAGATCGAACCTCCGGATCTGGGAGGGGGAGACGTAGATATCCTCAGGGCAGGGGAGGTAGTTGAAGCTCTGGGAGCGGAGGAAGCCGAATCCCTCGGGCAGAACCTCGAGGACACCCTCGGAGAACAGGACGCCGGCCCGTTCCGCGTTTTTCTGCAGAATGTGGAAGATGACCTCATGCTTGCGCATGGTGCCGAAATTTTCGACCGCCAGATCCCGGGCCATCCGGTTGAGTTCACCCATCGACATGGCCTGAAGCTTGGCGATGTTGAGGGATGTCACGATATGGTCCTTCTCGTTCCCCTGCGGAGGACGGGACTTGGGTGCGGCCGAAGTCTCATCCGATTCCGGCTCAGGAACAGGCTTTTGTGCCTGTCTGACATCGCCCTTTGGGGCCGCCTGAGTGGCGGGCGGCTGGTGTCCCCGGGGTTTTTCCCTGCCTCTGCCCTTTTCGGGGGAAGGAGCCGGCCGATCCTCGTTCTTCGGTTCAACGGGGGTTGTCGGAGGCTGCAACTCCTGGGGGTAGGCGCTCTGCTTTCTGGGTTGGGGCGGCTCCGGGGTCATGCCGGGCAGCGGTTGCTGTGAAGATGGGGATGGCGCCGCTGCCTTGGAGGGCTTTGGAGCTTTTGTCTTGGCCTTTTTGGTGGTGGCTTTTGGCATACGTCAAAATTGTTCAGTATCAACTGTTGGCAGCCGGGTCAAATGAGCCCGGCGTGCGGGCGTGGATCGCTCAGGGGGCGGTCGACGAAATGGAATGTCCCACACCTCCTGCTACGCAGCAATTCTCGAAGGCTAAACCCGCATCTCAGTAGGGCAAGGGAAATCTTCCAGTAAGTTCGCGCACACGCTGCCTGACTTTTGCGAGGGTGTCAAGGTTTTTAATGTCCATCAAGCCCTCGCTGATCATATCTGCGATGGCGGCCATCTCTGGCTCCGCCATGCCCCGGGTGGTGACTGCGGGGGTGCCGAGCCGGATCCCGCTGGCCTGGAATGGGGAGCGGGTTTCGAAGGGGATGGTGTTCTTGTTGACGGTGATCCCGGCCTCGTCCAGTGCTGCCTGGCACTCCTTGCCGGTCAGGTTCCTGGCACCGACATCCACAAGCATCAGGTGGTTGTCCGTGCCGCCGCTGACCAGCCTGAATCCATTCCGGCGCATTCCCTCGGCCAGTGCTTTTGCATTCCGAACGACCTGACTTTGGTAGGCCTTGAATTCCGGTCGGGATGCTTCATGGAAACAGACGGCCTTGGCCGCGATGACATGCATCAACGGTCCACCCTGAATCCCTGGAAACACCTGGGAATCAATCTCTTTCGCATATTTTTCGCGGCAGAGGATGAGCCCGCCACGGGGGCCGCGGAGGGTCTTGTGGGTGGTGGTGGTCACGAAATCGGCATGTGGAACAGGGCTGGGGTGCAGACCGGTGGCCACGAGACCGGCGATGTGTGCAATATCCGCCAGCAGGTAAGCCCCCACTTCCCGGGCGATCTCGCCCATGCGCTCGAAATCTATGACGCGGGGGTAGGCGCTGGCACCGACCGTGATCATCTTCGGCTTGTGTTCCCGGGCCATCTTCGCCAGTTGCTCATAGTCAATCCTCTCCTCGTCCTTGCTGACACCGTAATGGACGATTTCAAAGAACTTCCCTGAGAAGTTGGCCTTGTTGCCATGGGTGAGATGGCCGCCGTGGGAAAGATCCATCGTGAGCAGTTTATCCCCCGGCTTGAGGAATGCGAAGTAAACGGCCATGTTGGCACCGCTTCCGGAGTGGGGTTGAACGTTGGCGTGATCGGCACCGAACAGCTTTTTTGAGCGGTCAATAGCCAGTTTCTCCGCCTCGTCCACGTTTTCGCACCCGCCATACCACCGCTTAGCGGGGTAGCCCTCGGCATATTTGTTGGTGAGGACGGAACCCTGGGCCGCCATCACGGCGGGACTGGTGAAGTTTTCACTGGCGATAAGCTCGATGTTCTCCTGCTGGCGCTGGCGCTCGTGCTCAATGATCGATGCAATCTCCGGGTCCACCGAGGAAAGCAGCAGATCGCGGGAGAGATTCTGGATTTCCATCTTGTTCACCCGGCGCTCGTGTCTGCCCCCCTCGAACTTTGTTCTGAGGAAGACATCCACTATTTTCAAGGCCAGAGAGGTCTCGAGTTTGCCCCCGGCAAGGCAGAGGACGTTGGCATTGTTGTGTCGCCGTGCGAGGGATGCGGTTTCGGGATCCTGCACCAGTGCGGCGCGGATACCAGCCACCTTGTTTGCGGCCATACTCATGCCCACCCCGGTGGTGCAGACGAGAATTCCGGCTTCGGCGCGGCCTTCGGCGACTTCCCGGGCCACGGCAATGGCGTGATCCGGGTAATCGGACGATTCCTTTGTGTTCGCCCCGAGATCGGCAAAATCGATGCCCTCATTCTGTAGGTGCTGCTTGATCAACCCCTTCAGGTCAAATCCCCCATGGTCGGCCCCAAGGACAACGGCTGTCGGCCGGCCTCCGGCACCCAAGCCCGGGTTGCTTTGCTCTATGAACTTGAGGAGCGATGCGATTCCCTGCTCAATCTGATCCCGGCAGTTGATGTAAACTTCCAGATCCCCGCCGATCGGGTCGCTGATATCCTTTTCGAAGACCTCCAGCGTCTCATCGAATTCCCTCAGGAGGAAGGTTTTCTCCGCGGCCTGGGGGTAGAGCATCATGATCGTGTCGATGTGGCTGTGGGTCATGCCAAAGATATAATCCGCCTCATCGACCAACTCAGGGGTGATCATCTGGCTGCGTTGGGAAGTGATATCGATCCCAAGCTCCCTGACCGCCTTCACCGAATTGACACTGGGGGCCTGTCCATCCATGGCGCCCAGGCCGGCTGAAACCACACGGTAATCGCCACGGCCCTTCACGGCAGCGCGAAAAATTCCCTCAGCCATGGGGCTGCGGCATATGTTACCGGTGCAAATGAACAAAATGGTCTTCATGAACTCGTAAGTAAGAGCGCAAACTTGGGTTGCCGGGGCTCAATCGTCAACCGAGAAATCTTGTCAGGATTTGCCGGGTCGTGCAAGTGCAAGCCCCTTGAGCACATCCAATGCCCTGGCCAGAGCCGGGTCGCGCACGACCAGCTTGTCGGATTCTGCCGCGGCGGCGGAGTGCGCTTCGGTATCCATCGGCAGGCCTTCGCGCCGGTTTCGAACCAGATCCGCCTCCCCAAACCGCGTGCGGCGGGTGGCGTTGGTGCCGGTCAGTCGTGCCCCGGTTCCTTGTGACAGGGTGGCAAAGGCATTGGAATACCAGCCGGATTCAGCCTCCGCGGCCAGTTCAACGAGAATGTCGGGTTGGACTCCCTGGGGGGCTACGGGGGATCCATCCCCCATTTTGACGGGGGTGATGGCGATGGAGAGGGCCTCTCCACCCTGAAGTTTGAATTCTTTCGAGATGAGGGCATTGCCGGGGGTCTTGTTCCCGAGCAGCAGCCCGGTTCCGGTCTGCCGCATGACACTGGCAAGGGCTTCTGCGGCTGCGGATGTCTGGCGATTCACAAGCAGTGCTACGGGCATGCGGATTGCATTGTCCTTGGCCTTGGATTTGACCACTCCGGCTCCCCAATCGAGCAGTGGCCGTTCCTGCTGGAGGAAGAGATCCGCAGTATCGGCCGCTGCGGCATAGTCATCCCCTCCGGCATAACGCAGGTCGATGACCAAGCCCGAGAGCTTGTTCGACTTCGTGAATCCCTCGAATGCGGCACGAACTGCCGCTGGTAACCCTGCAGTCACGGAGCCGACCCGGATGTAGCCGAATTCATCCTCGTAAATGCAGGTTTTCACAACAGGGGTCGCCGTTGTGGCGCTGTCCCGTTTGGCCGCCAGCTGCACGCGGGGGCCAAAACCCGAAATCATCCCGGTGATGGCGGTTTTCTCGATCTCAGCCGGGGTCAGCCCTGCGAGGTTGGTCCGGATCAGGTTGTAAACCTCGGTCACCGCCCCTGTTTGGTCCTGGCTGATGGCGCAGGGGATTCCAAAAGCAAGGAGGGCGGCGGTCATCCCGCTGGCAATCATTCTCTTACCGATCGGTAGCATGTGGGGATAAGTTGCTGGATAACCCTCTCCTTGTAAAGCCGTGCGGGAGAGATCAGCCGCGTGAAGCGGGAGGGGTTGAACGCCGGGACATCATCAGGATCGGGTGGGCAGGCAGTTGAAAAGGGCGTAGGACTCATCCAGCAGTTGGAGATCCCGGATGCGCCTTCGATCTTTGGCGGTCAAAGAGATCAGATCCTCGGCTTCCGGCCGGGTGGCCCACACGACCGCCTCGGTTTCGGCGTCAAAGACTCCATGGTCCTGGATCGGGACCATCAGGAAAAACTCGCTCATGCTGGTCCCTCCAACCAGTTGAAGCGGAATCTTGCGAACGACCCGCGCCTCAATCCCGGTTTCTTCAAGCACCTCACGCAGGGCCGTGGCCTCCATGGTTTCCCCGCGTTCAGGCCTGCCCTTGGCAAAGGTCCACAACGTGCCTCCCGGGGTCCCGGCCGGCTTGCGCAAAAGCACCTTGCCCTCCCTGTTTATGACAACTCCGCCGTATGCAATCTTCATCAATTCTGCTGATAAAAATCTATCCCTTCCCTGATGGGTGGCAAGGGATAAATCTTGCAGGACCGGGATTCTGCCCGCCCGAAGCGGAACAGACCATCCCATCGGGGATCCCCTCTACCGGCCTTCCGGGGGGCGGTTTGCCTTCGGTCGATCCGGTTTTTTTCCAGGGTGTTGCGGTTGGCGATTTGGCTGGGGGCGTGGGGTATGGGCCTGCGGAGGCTTCGGGACGTGGGGCGGTCTTGACGGGTTTGTGGTTGCGGGCCGTGGTTGTGCGGTGTCGGGTCGCCGTTGTGCCGTGTTCGGACGTGGTTGAGCGGTGTTCGGACGTGGTTGAGTGGTGTTCGGACGTGGTTGAGTGGTGTTCGGACGAGGTTGCGCCGTGTTCGGACGTGGTTGTGCGGCGTCGGGTCGCCGTTGAGCCGTGTTGGGGCGGCGGTTGTGTGCGGGCGCGGGGGCTGTCCCGGCGGGTCTGCGGCTGGGCTGTGAATGAGGTTTGCCCGGGGGGCGGGTCTGCCGGGGCGGCTGGGGCTTCTGTGGGGGCTTCAGGTTTGGCCGTTGAGTTGGCACTCCCCTGGCAGGGGTGCGGGTCTTTTGTCCCGGCATCTCCGCCAATTCGTAATCCACCTGCTTTTTGAAGTGGTCCACCTTGGCAGGCCGGACATGGAGGCGATCCCCCAACTGGATGACGTGGCGTGTGCGTCGGCCGACCAGGCGTCCCTGCGTGCCATCGAACTGGTAAAAGTCATCCCCCATGCCGGAGAGGGGCACAAGGCCGCTCATGCCGAGATCCGGGACATCGACAAAGAAGCCGAAGTTGCGGACGTCGGTGACGAGGGCCGGGAAGGATTGGGGTGACTTGGATTTGCAGAGGGAATCCAGATAGGCCATGAGTTTGACATCCCGGCTGTCCCGCTCGGCGTCATCGGAGGTCCGTTCTGTGACGGAGATGTGATCTGAAATTTCGGTGAGGGATTTGGCGCCCAGCGGTTCTCCCGGCTTTTGGAACAGGGCCCGGTGGACCACAAGGTCAGCGTAGCGCCGGATGGGGGATGTGAAGTGGGTGTATTTGGCTTTTGCGAGACCATAATGCCCCAGCGGTTCGATCGAGTAACGGGCACGCATGAGTGACTTCAGGAAGCCGATCTTGAGGGCGGGGCCGATGGGCAGTTCGTTCAGGTTCGCGAGGAGCTTCTGGACCTCCCGTTTCTGGGTCAGGTTGCCGCAGGGGATGAAGTGGCTGAGCACCTCCTCGCGGAATTCCGTGAGCCGTCCCTCATTCGGCGGTTCATGGATGCGGTAGAGGGCGGGGCGGTTCAGGCTCATGAGCCGGGTGGCAACAGCCTCATTTGCCAGGAGCATGAACTCCTCGATGAGCTGGTGGGAGAAATCGTTCACCACCTTCTCGATCCGGTCGATGGATCCATCCTCGCGGAGACGGATCTTCGTCTCCGGAAAATCAAGATCGAGGGATCCTGCCTGGAACCGGGCACGGCGAACCTTCTGGGCGAGGGTGTGGGCCTGATGCAGCATCGTCTCCGTGGCGTCCTTCGGGGGGCGTTGCAGGGTGGCGAAGGCCTCCTCATAGCTGAACCGTCGGCTGGAATGGATGACAGCGGCGTAGAATTGTGTCCGCAAGACCTGCCCTGTGGGCGTAAGGATGAACTCCACGCACTTTGTCAACCGGTCCACCCCGGGTTTCAGCGAGCAGAGTTCATTGCTGAGGGCCTCGGGGAGCATCGGGATGACGCGGTCCACCAGATAGGTGGAATTTCCACGCTCGGCCGCCTCTGCATCCAGTGCGGTGCCGGGCTTTACATAATGGGAGACATCCGCAATATGAACCCAGAGTTTCCACTGGTCCTGATCGGCCCGCTGGAGGCAGAAGGCGTCGTCAAAATCCTTCGCATCAAAAGGGTCGATGGTGATCACATCGTGGGAACGGCAGTCCATTCGGCCCAGGATGTCCTCGGGCTTTACCTGGGTCCCGATCTCGCGAGCTTCGCGCAACACAACCTTGGGGAAGTGCAGGGAGAGATCGTAGTTGCGGATGATGGAGAGCATGTCCACCCCCTCGGCTCCGGGAGGTCCGAGCACTTCAACGATTTCCCCCTCGGGACTGGCATTCCGATGGGTCCACTCCTTAAGTTCCACCACCACCTTGTCGCCAGCGCGGGCGGGGCGACCCACATCGGTGGGGGCCGGAACCAGAATGTCCTGCGTGATGCGCGGGTCGTCAGGAATCACAAAAAGGACCTGACGTCCCTGCTGCAGGGTGCCGACGAGCTGGATGCGGGCTTTTTCGAGAACGCGGATCACCCGACCCGACCCCTCGCCGGAGTTTCGGCCACCGGGCCGGGGACTCACATCCAACCGCACCAGGACCTTGTCCCCGTGCATGGCTGTTCCTGTGGCATCCTGGGGGATACGGATGGCGGGGAGGCGCGGATCATCCGGTTGCATGAAACCGACACCCTGCCGGTTCATGCGGATGCGTCCCGGAATCAGGTCGGCCTCCACGGCCAGGGCGTAGCAGGCCCCCTTTTTGATCCGGGCGATGCGACCGGAACGTTCCAACCGGCCCAGCACCTGCGATAGTTCCTGTGCCTGGGGTTTGGCCAGTTTCAGACGGGCCAGAAGTCCTGCTGCATCCAGAGGCGAGTAATCGGACCGGGCAAGCAAATGTAAAATCTTTTCTTCCATAAAAATGAGGTTAGGACCGCCGAAGTAGAGTGAACTCCTGAGGTGCAACTTTTTGAATTCTCGCACAGAACGGCTTGGAAGTCAAGCACGTTCCTCCAGTCCGAATTTTGCCGATCGAAATCCGCAGGATACCCTGGGCATCCGGCTGTGACCCGCATCTGGTGGATCAGGAGCAGTTCCGGACTTTAACAATAAATTATCCGGTGATGACGGGCGGAATCCCTCCCGCCGCGGTCACGGTTCGGCGATGCAATAGAGGAATTGGTGACCTCTCAGGAGGATGTCCCTGCCGGCCAGGGCCGGGGAGGCATCCATTTTGTCATCCAGTTGGTTGCGGGCGAGGATTTCCAGTTTCGGCCCGTTCTTGAGGGTGAGGCAAAGGCCGTTCCTGCCCAAAATGTAGATCCTGCCAGCAGCGGCGACCGGGGAGCCGTAGATGCCCGTCATTCCCTCCAGCTTTTCCCCGTCAAAAAAAGGATTGCCACTGGTGGAATCGAGGGCTGTCAGGACAGGGTTGTTGCCCGTGACCAGATAGATATTCCCGGCATAAAGCAGGGGGGATGGGACGTAGGGGGTGTTGCGGGAGCGGTTCCAGCGGATGGCATCGGTGCCTGTGAGATCCCCTTCGCGGCCGAGGGCTATGGCGGTGATGGCACTGCCGCGAAAGCCGCTTGTGACAAAGACAGTGTCCCCCGAGGCGACCGGGGTTGGGATGGCGTTCGCTGTTTGACCGCCACATTCCCAAAGTTGTTTACCGGTCTGCAGATCGTAGCTGCGGACGCGCCGGGTGGCGCTGACGATGACCTGTGCCTTCCCCTGATGGGTGACGATGAGCGGAGTGGACCATCCGGTGTCTTCACTCCGGGGTGTGCGCCACAGTTCCCTGCCGGTTTTGCGATCCAGCGCCGTGATGAAATCGTTCTCCGTTTCGTCGTCCCAATTCACCACGACGGTATCCCCCTGGACCGCGGGGGATGAACCTTCGCCGAAGCTGTTGCGGGTCTTCATCCGCCCGAAGTCCTTTGACCACTTGATGTTTCCGGCAAGGTCGCAGGCGTGAAGACCGCGCGAGCCGAAATAGGCCAGGACGATATCGCCATCCGTCACCGCAGAGGCGGAGGCGTAGCCGTGGTCCGGGTGGTGTTTCTCATGCGGCACTTCGGTGCGGACGGTGCGGGTCCAGAGGGTGTGGCCATCCTTCCGGTCGAGGCAGAGGATTTGGAATTGGTAGGAGCCTTCCGCATTGGTTCCTGCGGGTGCCGGGAGGGCTGTGGTCAGGAAAATCCGGTTGCTCCAGACAATGGGAGTCGATGTGCCGGAACCGGGGATGGCCACCTTCCAGCGGATGTTGTTGGTCTCGCTCCAGGAGACGGGGGGATTGGCATCCGGAGCCTCGCCAGTCAGCAGGGGACCGCGCCACTGTGGCCAGGTTCCGGGAGGGCTGGCCGCGAAGCCGGGGGTAGGATTCAGGCAGCCAAGGACCGCCAGTAATGCGACGGACCGCCAGATATTTTTCATGGACTCCACATTCATGGGACTCTGTATGCCCGAGAGCCGGTGTGAAGCCAAGCGGCAAGTTGAACGCCGGGGGGGGAGTGGGAGGCGGCGGCGGATCAGTATGCGGGTGTTGGACGGCTCAGCATGGTGCGAACAGGCCCCAATTTTCGTCCGGGGACAAATCGGCGGGCAGGCATAGCGGATTGGGATGGGTGGAAAGCAGGAATGGATTGCGGGCACCACGTTCCCATACCTTTCCGGGCTCTGGAGTCACCCGCCTGCCATTGGGGGGCTGTGCCGGGGATGGGGCGCCTTCCCTGAAAGCATAACGCCAATGTCCGGATATTATCCGCAGATTTCGCAGATTATCGCAGATGGGGCGCGGAGTGGGGACTTTCCCAAAGAGTCCGGAATCGATCTTCAACGGGCGGGCTACAAACCACCATAAACATTTGTCCCATTTTGAATTATGCAGGTTATGGCTCCCGAGCCTTTTTCTTGCTGGAGATAGATGCTAACCTGACTTTCGGAAGTGGAGCACTTTTTTTGGGGATACCCCTCGATTCATTGGGTTTTTGAGGGGTGGCAGGTGAAAAGTCTTCACTACAAAACTCCTTTTGGGACGTCCAATTTCTGCGGTGTAATCAGCCTGGGAG
>CAIWMU010000053.1 GCA_903913865.1 uncultured Verrucomicrobia subdivision 3 bacterium | reverse complement strand
TATATCGAATCATTCTACAACAGAGCCCGCATCCACTCGTCCCTAAACCACTTATCCCCTGTTGACTTCGAATCCCTCAACAACTAAAACCATCAACATATTATCCTCTTTTCACTGTCCGTTTTATCGAAGCAAGCCCAACGTGTATGTGCCGGATACGGGTCAGGGCGGCCAGAATGAGCTGGTCCGCCAGTTCCGGGCGCAGTTCATGAAACCGGGGCTGGTCATTGATGAGCGGTTCAACAGTGGCGGCCAGATTCCGGACCGGTTTACTGAAATGCTGGGTCGCAGGAACCTGAACCACTGGGGTGTGCGGGATGGCAGGGACTGGATCTGGCCCGAGGTGGCCCATAACGGGCCGAAGGCGATGCTCGCAAACGGCTGGAGCGGTTCCGGGGGCGATTGTTTCCCCTACTATTTCCAGCAGGCGAAGCTCGGGCCGGTGGTGGGCAGCCGCACCTGGGGTGGCCTGATCGGGATTACCGGGACCCCGCCCCTGATGGACGATGGGCATATCACTGTTCCCACGTTCGGCATCTTTAACAACAAGGGAGAGTGGATCATTGAAGGGGTGGGCGTGGAGCCGGATATCAACGTTGTGGATGACCCATCCATCAGGTCCAGAGGGCGAGACCCGCAACTGGAGCGTGCCGTGAGCGAAGTGCTGGATGCGCTGAAGAAGAATCCACCGACCCAGATCAAGAAGCCCAAGTATCCGGTGCACCCGGCCAGCTGAGGAGGGTTGGCGGGCCGGGCGATCGGGATGCCAGCGGGATGTGGGACGCGTGCCACATCCCGCAAGCGGACCGTGAGGCTGCTTATGGGCTTACCTGTGGATGGAGACCCGTCAACAAGGCAAAAGGGTCGGGCCCGGGTTGGAGGTCCGGGCGGTCACCCCCCCCGATTCCCATCACAAAGCCATGCAGGGGACGTCACATCGTAAGCATGAACGGTCGCATCCAAAACGCCATCGGTTTTGTGTCGGGGTAAAGTTCTCTCCGTCAATTCGGGGCAACCTCACATAGAGGTTGATGTTCGTTGAATAATGTCATATTTGGTCCCGGTATGCGACGTTGGCTCATTATCGCACTTTGCGTCCTGATTCCATTTTCAGCGCGGGCTAATCCCTACATTCTGAATCCCTCCTCCTTGTTGGCCTTCGCGATGGTAGCATTCATGGCGTTGGTTGTGGAGGCGGGTATTGTGGCGTTGGTTTTGTTGTTTGCCAACCTGAGTCCGCTTCGGCTGTTTGGCGCGTTCTGGTTGACCAATTGCGCGGTATTCGTCTTCCTGTTCTGCCCTTTACAGCAGCGGCTGTCCCTGCCACTTCTTGAGGCCTTGGTGGTAACCACTGACGCTGTTTGCATCATGGTGCTGTCAAGGATACCTGCCCTTCAGGGTGACTCCTACACGAAGTTGGGCTGGATGTCTGCGGTCTTGATGTCCTTGGTCGGTAATGCTGCATCGCTCTGCATTGGAGTGATGGCTAGCGGCGAGCCTTGGAAAACCCATGAGGCGATGGAGTAGGCATCCAGCGGTTTCATGATCAGCAGGCCCGCCCCGGAGAGTTCAAAGACTCTTGATCGATCCTGCAGGCGGGCACATCATGGCGCCATGGTTTGCGATCCCTTTTGATATGAGAGAATTGAGGCACCTGTTTGCCAACAACCACGCCTGGGCCGGGAAAATCCGGGCGGAAGATCCGGAATTCTTCGAGAAACTCTGCCACCAGCAGGTGCCGCACTATTTCTGGATTGGCTGCTCGGACAGCCGTGTGCCCGCCAACCAGATCACGGGTCTGCTGCCGGGTGAGATGTTCGTGCATCGCAACGTGGCCAATGTCGTCGCATCCGCAGACCTGAACTGTCTCTCCGCGCTTCAATTTGCCGTGGATGTGCTCAAGGTCCGGCACGTCATCGTGTGCGGGCATTACGGCTGCTCGGGGGTGCGCACGGTGCTGCGGGGCGAGCGGCTGGGGCTGGTGGACCACTGGCTTCGACATGTTCAGGAGGTTCATGCCCGGCACAGCGCGCAATTGGCCGGGTTGGGGGATGAGACCAGGGCATTTGACCGGCTGTGCGAATTGAACGTCATCGAGCAGGTTTCGAACGTCTGCAAAGCTGCGACGGTGCAGGATGCCTGGTCGCGCGGACAGCCTCTGGCTGTGCATGGATGGATTTACGCCGTCAGCGACGGTTTGCTGCGCGATCTGGGTCTGTGCGTCACCAGCCCGCAGGAACTGGCGCCGGCGTATCAGGCAGCTGTGAAGGGGTGAGTCCCGGAAAACTGGAAGGGAGTCAGCCGGCCGACGCCTTCGCCTTTTCGAGGGAAAGTGATCGCTTGTGCGAATCAATGACTCCGACATAATCGGCTGCATATATGAGCAAGGTTGTGGCCGGATTCAAAGAGAGCGGTTCGGGTTGGTTTTCAAAGTGGCGTTTGCCAAGCCGATCAGGGGTCGATTGCTGTTCGGCGGAAGTCCACCGGCCGATCGCGCCTCGGTGGTCCGATATCAGGCAGTCGTTCATGCTTGTCCTGGGTCTGCTGGCGTGGGGTGAGTGCGTTCAGGGCGCTTCCGACACCCCTGCCCGGGTGGAGATCAGTCTCACTCAGTCTGCCGCTTCCAATCCTCCGATCGGCTGCAATGAATTTGGGGATCCGGGCGGCACGGCTTTTTCAGCGGGCAACCTGATCCCGGATTCCGGCTTTGAGCCAATGTCCATTCGCCGGCGCTGGCGTGCGAGGTCTGCCGGAGTGGAGGAGGGTCATCCGTGGGTGGAGGTGGATGGTGGCGGCCTTACGGACTGGGACCTGACGACCAGCGGCTACCTGAACGATGCGGACGTCCGCATCTATCGGATCGTGGATGCCCAGGGCCAGCCACTGCCGCAGAACAGTGGCACGACCTACATTGATCTCGCAAATGCTGCCAGCTATGCGCTGGTTGGGACGGCGACCGTGCCCGGGGTTGGAGAGCCTGGACTGCCCTTTGGTGGTTGGCTAAACACGTTCTACACCATTCCGGGACCCGCCTGGGGAACCCGTGCGAATCTCGATTTCACGGATGCGCGCTGGGTGGAGAATGGCCACACCTATTACTACATAGTCACCGCGATTGGAAGCAGCACGACTGAGGCGGGAGGAAACAACGAGAGCGATCCAGCCCTCGCCACGGAGGTTTCCGCAGCTCCACGCCAGGGTTTGCCGAGCACTCCGCATGTTTATGTGGCAAATTCCGGCGGTGGGCTTAACGAGATCGGCAGCATCGCCGTGGGGGGATGGTTTTCATTCATGCCGGGAGTGGCGGGTGCCACCGGCGCGGTGAGCTGGGATTTACTGGATGGAAATGGGAACCCCATTGATCCGCCCGGGGGGCTTGGGTTCAACCATTCCAATGGCGAACTGAGTGGCGGTGTGACGAACACTCCCCCCGCCACGCGCCTGCGCTTCAGGGTCACGGCAGGCAATGGGGTCGCCACCCGCGATGTCATACTCAACAATCCTGATTGGACCGCCACCGGTGGAACGACCCGGCCCGAGCCACCAGCCAGTGTCCAGGCGGTGGCGGGTGATGGGTACGTTCACCTGTCCTGGAGTCCGAGCCCGACTCCCGGTGTGGTGGGCTACCGTGTGTATCGCGCCGATGCCCCCCGGAGCCAGCAGCGGCAGCGGGTTTACCTGAATGCGGGTGCACCGGTCCCGATGAAGGATGACTACATCCATTTCTCCAAGCGAATCCGCAAGGCCGACCCGGCGTGGGCTCATCCACGAGTGCGCACCGGCACGGTGAATGAAACCTGGCGCGCGGACAGCTACACGGGGATCACCTTTGATCGCGTCACACACACCGGGACTGTTCCGCCTGAACTCCGATTTCCGGGGGAAACCTGCATGCAGGTGACCATTCCCCGTGCGGGCGGTCAGGAGATTGGCGGGCCCTACATTTTCTATCCGGCCAATGGCCGGGAGGGGGATTGGTATGGGCAGCTTGAGCCGGGGCGCACCTATCGCTATGAGGCATGGATGCGGCAGACGGGGCTTGGGAACTCGGGGCGCGTGCGGCTTGGGCTGGGCTCCTTTTACTCCGATATTGGGCAGAATTTTAATGTCACGGGGGATTGGCAGCTGGTCGGGTTCAGCTTTGTAGCCCCTGCACGCTACACAAACTCATCGTGGCATTCCTGCCCGACCCTGCAGTTCAGCGGGCCCGGGACCCTGTGGTTCGACAACATACGCCTGTTCCGGGCCGATTCACCCGGGGATGTCACCGCGACATTCACCCCGCCAAGCCCGATGGTTTTTGATGAATTGATGGCCTCTCAACCGACAAACGGGGCGAAGGGTATTCTTCGGTCCATGTATGTGCTGTTAAACCAGGCCACGATGGCGAGTGCGCTGGGTTTTCATCGGGATTCGGCGCTGATCATGAACTGGTATCAGTCTGCAGAGGCGGCCCCCAACATGACGGTTCCCCTGTTCCTGCAATATGCGCTTCGCACCGGATCGACTCCTGCCACGCGGATGAAGCCCTGGCTGAACATCTCCTCCCAGATGCGGGAGGATGAATGGCTGATGCTGGTGGAATACCTCGGCGCGCCGATCAACCCCGGAGATCCGGACGATGTGGCTGCCAAGCCATGGGCCTTTCTGCGATACCGGCAGCGCGGTGTGGTGACGCCGTGGACGGATGAATTCCCCAGAATCTACCTCGAGTTTGCGAATGAAACCTGGCACAACGGGGCGGTGAGCGACCAGTGGTTTGGCTGGGGACGTTCGGGCTGGGTCCACGATGGGGCGAGAGAGTTCGGCATGGCTGCCCACTATTTCACGACGCACGTTGAACGGAACTCCAGATACTGGGCGGGATTGAATTCGTCGGGGAAGCTGCGGTTTGTGATGGGCAGCAACTACCAGAACTATGGTGAGAATGCCGCCAAGGGGGCACCTCTGGCCCATGCCATCGGGCACACCACCTACGTGGGACCGAAGTGGGAGGTGGGTGAAACGCCGCTTGCCACTTTTGACAGCCACGGCTTGCAGGCCACCCTGCTGGGGCACGTGGCGGACACGGAGAAACTCTTTGTGAATTACCGGCTCCAGATGGAGCAACTTGCCGCCGCCGGGCACACCATGGATCTGCTGGGCTACGAGGGAGGGCCGAGCGGCTATGCCCTGCCGGGGCAGGACAGTGCAGCGCAGCATGAGAACTCAGAACGGTATGGAAAGTCCATTGCCATGGGCGTGGCGGCTCTTGATGCCTGGCTTTCGGCCCACGAATACGGATTTTCCGATCAGGCTTATCTGGGTTTTGGAATCGGCGATTATTGGAGTTCCCACACCCCGATCGCCAATGGCTACAGAGCCCACGCCGGCTGGCTGGCCCTGACCCTTCGCAACAGGTTTGCCACCGGGCGCCTGATTCGCACCGGGGTTGTGCAGGCACCGACGATCACCTGGGACGGGGTGGACTATCCATTGGTGTCCGCCTACACCTTTCGGGATGGCAGGCGGTTGGGCATATTCCTGCTCTCACGGAAGCTGGCTGGTGTGCATGATGGTGTGGATTGGGGGGATGGTTCGACTCCTGTGACCCTCGTGCTCCCTGGCAATCCAACAGGGCCAGGCACTCTTTACCATTTGAGTGGTGATCCTGCCGCATCGAATCGGGATGCGAAAAATGTTTTCATCCAGCAGACCAACGCCGTTTTGTCGCGCGAAACAACCGTCTCCCTGCCGCAGGGATCCATCCAGCTTTACGTTGTTGATACAGACCTGCCTGATCGTGATGATCCGCTGCCGCCGCCGCAGGGGCCAACCCTGATCAGGACAGCCGCTGGAACAACGCTGAACTGGCCGGCGGTTGAAGGGGCGGCGGGCTACACACTCTACCGGAGCACACGACCCTTCTTTGACCGGGATGGGGTCACCGAGACATTCAGACCATCCACCAACATGTTCACGGATGACGGGGCCGTTGGAGGGACGACCTATTATTATCGCCTGGCCACCGGGAATGGTTGGGGCACCGGTTTTTGGTCTCCTGTGGCGGTTGGCGGCCTGAATCCTGCAACGCCGGTTGTTCCGGCGCCAAAACTCCACAGCCTGGGCGAGACGGCGGGTGCGCTGGTGGTCTCCTGGGACGAGGTGGATGGGGCCACGGGCTACCGGGTCGGTTTCTCCACCAGCCCGGGCGGCCCGTATGTGTGGACAGATGCGGGAATTGCCCTCAACTGGACTTTCTCCGGTCTGCAGAACGGAACGACTTTCTACACGACGGTTCACGCCTACAACAATGCAGGCCGTGGCCCGGATGCCCCGGAGCGGAGCGGCACCCCCCTGTCGGTGGGACAGACGGCTGTGCTGGCTGCCTATGACGGGAGTGTGCTGGTCTATACCGGGCACCTGAATGACCCGCCGAGGACACTCCCCGCCTCCAGGCACCTGCTCGCGCTCAGTGCGAGCGATATCGTGCGAAGCCCGGGAGTGTTGCTCGACACAAACAACTATGGATTTACCTCCGGCTCCGGCCCTGATGCCAGCTGCCACTATGATGGCAAGTTTCCCTTCGTTCCGAAGAACGACGGTTACAACTTCGGGACTGCCGGGGGCGGTTCGCTGTCCAATGCCATTGCGCGGGATATTTACATTGGTTGCACGGTGAGTCCCGCCGCCGGGCAGAAGATTTCGATGAGCAGCCTGGACACCGGCTTTCAATACTCGTTCGGTGGATTTGCTCTGAAGGTCGTTCTGCGTTACCGGGTCGGTGCGGGAGCCTGGCACAGTGTCGAGGTGCCGGGATACAGCGTGACTCCCGGCTATTGGCTTTATAACGATCTGACACTCCCATTGGCCGGGGAGCAGCCGCTGCAGGATGTCCGGGAGCCCGTGGAGTTGCGATTTTACCTTTACTGGACCGGGGTGGATGCGAGATGGCACCCGGCCGAATTGGTCCGCCAATCCGGGGAGGATCTCATCATTCAAGGGAAGTGCCAGACCGTGGACGTTCCGGGAGGGATCAGCGGGTTGCGCTGGGTTGCAACAACACAACAGATTGCGCTGGCATGGGGATCCGTGGCCGGTGCCGGGAGTTACACGGTGCGCTGGGGCACGACGCCGGGAGGACCCTACACGGGAAGCCTGACCGGTCTCACACAATCTCTGGCAACCATCCCGTCGGCCCCCTCGGGCGCGCCACGTTACTTCACGGTGGAGGCGGTCAATGGATTTGGTTCCGGTCCTGCCGTTGTGGGCGTGGCCGGGGCGGGGGATGATGCCATCCAGGTCTTAAGGAACTGTCCTGCGACGTTTGCCGCCGGGTTGTTGACAGCGAATGATGCTGTTGCGGCTGGATATTCCCTGAAAATCACCGGGGTTACCCACACTGGAGGACACGGCGGATCGGTTGTCCTGAACGGCGAAAGCATCACCTACACCCCGCCGGAGAATTACGTCGGAACCGATTCATTTACATACACTGTGAACGATGGTCACGGGGGGGCGGCAGTCGGAACGGTGGCCGTTTCCGTGCGCGCCGGGGGTGGAGTGCTTCTGCCGGGCGGAGGGGTGAGGTTGATCTTCCAAGGTGTTGGCAACCGGACCTACCGGGTCGAAACCGCCGCAAGCTTGACCATGCCGGATTGGCAGCCACTGGGGACCGCCATCGCCGATCAGACGGGTGTGATCACTTTCGACGATCTGCCACCGGCGGGCACTCCGACCCGGTTTTATAGGATCATGTATCCGTGAGCGGGTTCCGGAAGGTTGATGGGGAGGAGTGTTCCCCGGGCTCGGGGCCAACTGTCAAAAGTGAGGACTGACCCCTTCGGTGACGCGGTAGAAGCGCCAGACACCGTTTTGGGGTGCTGAATTGGTCCAGAATGTCGTCGCACCGGTGGCGACAACCGGATCGCCCACGGGTTGCCAGTTGCCGCTTCCCAGGGCCTCTGTCTGCTCCACGCGGTAGTTGCGCCCCCGGATGGACTTCCACCGGGCGAGGGTCTGCCCGTTTCTGAGGTTGAATGAGCAAAGCCGCAGGGGTTCCGGGTCGGCCTTGATGATGGAGAAGGAATCGGCGATGGTGCTATTCCTCGTTAGAAAGGCGATATCCATGCGATTGCTGTTTACATCCACCACAAGGGAGCCCAGCTGCTTTTCATCCATGAACATCGCAGGGTGGTGTCCGTCACGGTCCTCGGCGTCCCCGCCTGACCCGTTGACGATATAAACGGTGCCCTGGTTTGCCAGAGGGCCTGAGAGAGGCTTGATGTAGGCGCCCGTTTCCCGTTCCCGGCCGCTGCCCCGGTCGAGGATCATTTCAGGCAGAAGGGTCGATGATTTGCCGTAGTGTCCCCGCAGCAGAAAAGACCGCTCATAGTTATGGCTGTGGCCGCTCAGGACGAGATCCACACCCCGCGCCTCAAGAATGGGGAGGATGTTTTCGCGCATTTGGATCAGCTCATACTCATAGTCGGAGTTGTGGGAACCCATTGAGTAGGGTGGATGGTGCCAAAAGGCGATGATCCATGGGCTTGTGGTGGCCGCAAGGTCTGCCCGGAGCCAGTTTGCCATGGGGGCATTGGATCCACGGCTTTGGGTCATCGAATCAAGTGAGACAAAGTGGATGTTGGCGTAATCAAAGGAATAGTATCTTCGGGTGCCGGAAGCCGTGCCTCCAGCTTCTGCGGCAGTCGGCAGGGTGAACATGTCGAGATAGGGAAACCAGCCGGCGGCATCGGATGAATAGGTCTCGTGATTGCCGATGGTGGTCCATACCGGTGACTGGCGCAGAAGCCAGGGGAAAACCTCGAAAAAGTTCTCCTGGTATTCTTGATCGGTCCCATCCAGGTAGGCGTTGTCCCCAAGTGCCAGCCAAAGATCCGTCTTGTGCTTCCGGGTGAAGCCGTAGTAGGCATCCCTCACGCTGATAACATCCCCGTAGCCGCTGTTGAAGACACCACTATCCCCGATGACCCAAATGCGGGTCGGCTTGGGTTGACCGGGGGGAGGGGGCGTGACAAACTGGCAGTCAGCACCCTTGGCGAGGGTCTCTGCAGATGTTCCCACGGAGTAGAAGTAGGTGGTGGAGGGTGCGAGGTGGGCCAGCTGCAGGACATGCTCCCGGGTTGGGACAGGTTCCGTGACACTGTTCCCGAGGTTGTTGGGTTCGGACCCGTAGCGGACGGAGCCGAGATTCTCAGTTTTGGTGCGCCAGCGGATGACGATGCTATCGGGTGTGGCAGATTGCAGGTAAGGGGTGCGGACCAATTCATCCGCACGAGAGCCGTGCACGAGCCCTCCCGCGAGAGAGAGCATGCAAAACAAGCGGCATGCAGGACGAAAATTCATTGGTTGGCGAACAAACCTGTGCTCATGGGGTTGAAAAGTCAAGAGCCTCTTCAAATTCTGGAGGCTCTGGAAATTAGCTGGATGAATTGTCTTTTGCTGATGCCATTTGTAACTTCCTTGTCCGGAGCGGGTTCGAACCGAAGTTCTGGAACTTTCGGGAGGGGTTGCCTTGTTCGGCGCGGGAAGCAGTTGGTGGTATATTGCCAGACCTGCCTGCGCACGAAAGGGTTACCGTCCTGGATTTGCTACAGCGAACGAACTGTGGCATGTTATGAAGAGTGTTTGGAGGCTCTTGTATATTCGTAACAGTAATTGTATGCAGGCAAAGAACTTATATCTAAAGGTTGGGTGGGGCTTTCGTGTCCGGATTCTTGCCCTGTGCTTTTGCGCCACGCTTCAAGTGGGGAAGGCTGAGATCACCGAATGCGCCAAAAGCCACGCCCTTGTGGCCGGGACGGATTGCAAGGGCCTCCTGAAGGACTATCGCGGGGAGATCAAAACGAGTGATCCTTCCGCCGTCAGGTCGATCGTCCAGAATCCCGCACCCGGCACGAGGCTCCCGTTTGGTTTCAACCAGATCACCTTCGTTGTCACCGAAACCAATGGCATCACATTCACCTGTTCGAGTGTTGTGATCGTTGCCGACCTGACCGCCCCCAAATTCACGCCCCTGCCCGAACTTACGATCAGTTGCTCCGCCGTGTGGGAGTTCGGCACTCCGATCGCGACCGATGCCTGTTCGGAGCCAGAGATCAAAGTTCTGAGCACTGTCACCAATCAGACAGGCGGAGTTTCCTATGTTGCTACCAGGACATGGAAGGCGGAGGATGGCTCCGGCAACTCAGCAACAATGAGTCAGCGGGTGACAGTTGTTGATACAAATTCTCCTGTGGTCCTTGGGGCACCGGCGAATCTGGCTCTGGTTGCGGGGACCAATTGTCTGGCCAGGGTCCCGGATCTGACCACCCAGGTGGTTGTGACGGACTGCAGCCCGTTTACCATCCGACAATCCCCAGAGGCGGGTAGCTTTCTTGCGATAGGGGCTTCCGAGATATTGCTCACGGCGACTGACGAGAACCATCTCACCACAGAGGTCCGGGTGCCTGTTGTGGTTTTTGAGACCACGCCCCCTCTGATTACGGCCAGCCCGGCGGATCGCAGCATCGGCATGGGCACCAACTGTCTGGCTCTGCTGCCGGATCTGACCGGGGAAGTGGTCGCATCGGATTCGTGCGGGAGTGTTGGAATTACACAGACACCCGCAGCCGGCACCCTGCTGGGTTTTGGGAGGCACACGATCACCTTTACGGTGGCTGATGTGTCCACGAACACGGCCACGAGCAGCATGGTGCTGGATGTGATCGACAACAGTGCTCCCGTGATGGTCACTACAGTGACGAACCTGACGCTGGCTGCTGGAACAAATTGCGAGGCACTACTGCCGGATCTGGCCGGTCAGGTGGTTGTGATGGATTGCAGTCCGTTTGCTGTGACACAGCTGCCATTGGCAGGAACGGAGCTGGCCCTGGGAACGAATCTGGTGAGCATCACCGTAACCGACACGAACAACCTGAGCACAGTGGTTGGGGTTGAAGTGGTTGTGGCGGATCGGACACCGCCTGAGTTTTCCGTTGTTACGAACCGGACCTTGGAATGTTCTGCAGTCTGGGAGTTTGATGTGCCGGTGGCCACGGACCTGTGCTCGACCACGCTGGTGAGTGTTGTGGAGACCGTGACGAACCTGACTGGCACGGCGACCTATGTGGCAAGCCGCAGCTGGGCGGCGGTGGACGGGTATGGCAACAGCACGACGGTGACCCAGGTGGTGAGTGTTGTGGATACCATTCCCCCACAGATCACGGCCAGTCCTGCGGATCGCAGCGTTGGGATGGGAACCAACTGCCTGGCCCTTCTGCCGGATTTGACCGGCGAGGTGGTTGCTTCGGATGCATGTGGTAGTGTTGGAATCACACAAGAGCCGATACCGGGAACACTATTGGCCCTTGGGAGACATACGATCACATTCACTGTTGTGGATGCGGCGACGAACACCGCCACGAGCACCATGGTTCTGGATGTGATCGACAACAGTGCGCCGGTTCTGGTCGTCACGGTGACAAACCTGACACTGACTGCCGGGACGAACTGTTCGGCTGTGTTGCCTGACCTGGCGGGGCAGGTGGTTGCAACGGATTGCAGTCCGCTTGCTGTGACCCAGTCGCCGTTGGCGGGAACGGAGCTGGCTCTGGGAACGAATCTGGTGAGCATCACCGTAACCGACACGAACAACCTGAGCATAGTTCTTGGGGTTGAAGTGGTTGTGGCGGATCGGACACCGCCTGAGTTTGGAGTTATCACGAACCGGACCGTGGAATGCTCTGCAGTCTGGGAGTTTGATGTGCCGGTGGCCACGGACCTGTGTTCAACCACGCTGGTGAGTGTTGTGGAGACGGTGACGAACCTGACTGGCACGGCGACCTATGTGGCAAGCCGCAGCTGGGCGGCGGTGGACGGGTATGGCAACAGCACGACGGTGACCCAGGTGGTGAGTGTTGTGG
>CAIWMU010000052.1 GCA_903913865.1 uncultured Verrucomicrobia subdivision 3 bacterium | reverse complement strand
TATATCGAATCATTCTACAACAGAGCCCGCATCCACTCGTCCCTAAACCACTTATCCCCTGTTGACTTCGAATCCCTCAACAACTAAAACCATCAACATATTATCCTCTTTTCACTGTCCGTTTTATCGAAGCAAGCCCAATCATAACTAAACCATGCTGGCCAAAGTTTGCTCCGCCGCAGTCAACGGCATCGAAGCCTACCCGGTTGAAGTCGAAGTCAACGCCGGGTTCGGGGACACGTTGCTCGTTGTCGTCGGGCTACCCGATGCGGCGGTCAAGGAGTCCCGGGACCGGGTCACCACCGCAATTCTTAATTCCGGCTACACCTTCAATTTTGGCCGCACCACGATCAACCTTGCCCCGGCGGATGTAAAAAAGGAGGGGCCCAGCTTTGACCTGCCAATCGCCATCGGGATGCTGGCGGCAAGCGACCAGCTGGAGACGGATCAATTGGCAAATTTCGCGATGGTGGGTGAACTGGCACTGGATGGCGGCATCCGCCCGGTGAAGGGTATGCTACCCATCGCGCTGCGCGCCCGGGCCGAGGGGCGGGTAGGTTTGCTCGTTCCCCGGGACAACGCCCCGGAGGCTGCCGTGGTGAAGGGACTGCAGGTCATCCCGGTCCAGAACCTGCGGGAGGCGGCGGGCTTTCTGGAGGGGGAGGTCAAGATCAGCCCCATCCGCGTGGACCTCGACACCCTGTTCGACCAGCGCCAGGAGGATGAGTTGGATTTCTCCGAGGTGAAAGGTCAGGAATCGGTTAAGAGGGCGCTGGAGATCGCCGCCAGTGGAGGCCATAACCTGCTGTTGATCGGACCACCGGGCACTGGCAAATCGATGCTCGCCAAACGGATCCCCAGCATTCTGCCCCCGCTCACCCTGGAGGAAGCGCTTGAAACGACGAAGATCCACAGCATTGTAGGGCTCCTCGGCCCTGGCCAGGCACTGGTCACCCGCCGGCCCTTCCGCTCCCCGCACCACACCGCGAGCGATGCCGGCCTTCTGGGCGGGAACATCAATCCCACCCCGGGCGAAATCTCCCTCGCCCATCACGGGGTGCTCTTTCTGGATGAACTGCCCGAGTTCAAACGCAGTGTGCTCGAAACGATGCGCCAGCCGCTTGAGGAGGGTCGCGTCACCATCTCCCGCGCGGCGGGCACGATGACCTTCCCCTCCGAATTCATGCTCGTTGCAGCCATGAATCCCACACCGGATGGCAAGATGCCCGCCGAATCCCGCAGTTCACCCCGCGAAATCCAGAATTACCTGGGTAGAATTTCAGGGCCGCTGCTTGACCGAATTGACCTCCATGTGGAGGTGCCCCAGGTGAAATTCCGCGAGATCACCAGCGAGCGTGCCGCTGAATCCTCAGCCAGCATCCGCGAGCGTGTTCTCGCCGCAAGGGCACGCCAGCATGCCAGATTCAAGGACAGGCCAAAGATCTCCTGCAACGCCCGCATGGGCCCCCGTGAACTCCGCCAATATTGCGTGCTCGATGAACACGCTCTGGAACTCCTCAAGTTTGCCATGGCGGACATGAACCTCAGTGCCCGCGCCTACGACCGGATCCTCAAGGTGGCCCGCACCATTGCGGACCTCGCAGCCTCGGACAACGTGTCTTCCGAACACATCAGCGAGGCGGTGCAGATGCGATCCCTGGACCGGCAGTTGTGGACTTGATAAGCACCAGGGCTTCAATCGCATTCCAATTGCCACCGATGAGGATCATCCCCTCCTCGATGCCCGGGGAGAGCACCACGACCACTCATTAGGCTTCACACTGCGTTGTGAATTTTGCATTAGAGTGATCCTAATTCCAGGTATCGCCCTGCATTATACTTTCACGCTACATCCACATTCAATTGACAAATCCGGCGTTTGGTCTTAAATCGAGAACAGTTTATTGATAAAACGTTCTCGATATGAATCTCAGAACACAGCTTAAGCGGCCGGACGGGACAATCCTCAAAATTGTGCCGGAGCCAACGCTGAAGCGGCTGCCCCTGTATCACCGCTTTCTCAAGGAGTGGGAGCTGGCAGGCCATAAGACCGTTTCGTGCACCGACATCGGCAGGGATCTGGACCTGGACCCGACCCAGGTGCGCAAGGATCTGGAGTCGGTCGGCGTGGCAGGCCGCCCGCGTGTCGGCTATATCCTCGCACAGCTGACTGACGGCCTGGAAAAGTTTCTGGGCTGGAACAACATCAACGATGCCTTCCTCGTTGGGGCCGGGAGCATGGGTTCGGCCCTCTTGGGCTATAGAAAGTTCGAGCAGTGCGGATTGAAGATCGTGACGGCCTTTGACCAGGATCCGGCGAAAATCGGGGCCAAAATCCACGGCAAGCATGTGCTGCCCCTGGCAAAACTGCCCGGACTCGCGCGCCGCATGCAGATTCTCATAGGAATCATCACCGTGCCGGCGGAGGCCGCCCAGGCAGTGGCGGACTTGATGGTTGAAGGTGGCATTCGCGCCATTTGGAATTTCGCACCCATCCGCCTCCACACGCCCGAACGTGTCATCGTTCACAACGAAGATCTTTACTGCTCCCTCGCCGGCCTGTCGCAAAAGCTCTCGACGACCCTGCAAACCACCCCTCAGGAGTCCGGTTTCAAGTCCAAGGCCACGACGATTCCGTCCCATTCCAATTAACCCCACATAACCAAGTGCGCTCCAAATCCGACCCCGAATGCAACGGCAGAAAGTTTGTGAAAATTTTCACAATCTTGGAAAAATATGAACGTAACCCCTCCCGGCTGGTGCCGATTCTCCAGGCAGTGCAGGAGGAATACCGCTATTTGCCGAGGGAAGTCCTGACCTACGTAGCCACGGCCCTGAACATCTCCCCGGCCCGGGTCTTTGGCGTTGCAACTTTCTATTCCCATTTTGCGACCGAGCCAAGGGGCAAGCATGTGATCCGTCTGTGCAACGGCACGGCCTGCCACGTCAAGGATTCCATCCCGATTCTGGAGGTGATCCGGAAGCGGTTGAAACTCGAAGGCAAAAAAATCACCACGGACGACATGATGTTCACCGTGGAAACCGTCGCCTGTCTGGGCGCGTGCGGGCTTGCTCCTGTCGTCGTGGTCAACGAGGACGTGCATGGAGAAATGACCCCGGCTAACGGTTTGGAACTGGTTGAGGCAATCATCGCACAAGAACTCTCCTAATGAACACACACCTTTTCCTGGATTCCGCAGTCGGCAATGGGGGCAGGACCCAGCGGCGGGTGATCGTCTGCGCCGGCACCGGTTGCGTGGCGAACGGTGCCTACCAGATCATCAAGGCATTCAACGAGCAAATAGCGGCAGCGGGGATCAGTATCACCACCGAGTTCAAGACCGAACCGTCTTCCCATGATCTGCGGCTGAACAAAAGCGGCTGCCAGGGTTTCTGCCAGATGGGCCCGCTCGTGACAATTCTGCCGGATGAAATCCTGTATAACAAAGTCAAGGTCAAGGACGTTGAGGAAATAGTCAGGGAGACTCTCGTTGGTGGCAAAGTGGTGGACCGGCTGCTCTATGTTGATCCCGCCACCAGGCGGCACTGCCGGGGCATCAACGACATCCCGTTTTACCAGCAGCAACAACGCCACGTGCTGAAGGAGTGCGGCGTTCTGGACCCCGACAGCATTGAAGAATATGTCCACCACGGGGGCTACGACGGCGCGAAAAAGGCGATCCTGACCATGTCGCCGGAGGAGGTTGTCCAGGAAATCCTCAAGTCCGGCCTCCGAGGCCGGGGCGGCGGCGGCTTCCCGACCGGACGCAAGTGGGAGGCAGCGCGGACCCAGCCGAGCGCAAAGAAGTATGTCATCTGCAACGCCGACGAAGGGGATCCCGGAGCGTTCATGAATCGCAGCGTGATGGAGGGAAATCCGCACAGCGTGCTGGAAGGTTTGATGATCGCCGCGCGCGCCATTGGGGCGGATGAAACACTCATTTACGTGCGCACGGAATATCCGCTTGCGGTGGCCCGCATGAAGCGGGCAGTTGAGGAGGCGCAGAAACTGGGCTTCCTGGGTGAAAATGCCTTTGGATCCGGCATGCCGCTCAACTGCGAAGTGATGGAAGGTGCGGGGGCGTTTGTATGCGGAGAAGAAACCGCAATGATCGCCTCAATTGAGGGACAGCGCGGAATGCCCCGCCCGAAGCCCCCCTTCCCTGCCCAGAGCGGGCTTTGGGGCAAGCCGACTGTCATCAACAACGTTGAGACCCTTGCGCACGCTGTCCGGGTGATCAATCAGGGCTGGGAGACCTTTCGAAAGCTGGGCTCAAAGGCATCGCCCGGGACAAAGACATTCGCCCTCACGGGCCATGTGGCCAACACCGGATTGATCGAAGTTCCGTTTGGCACCACTCTGCGGGAGGTTGTTCTGAACATCGGTGGCGGCATCACCGATCGGCGCGGCAAGGTAAAGGCGGATGCATTCAAGGCCGTCCAAATCGGGGGACCTTCCGGTGGCTGTTTGACGCAGGCACATTTGGATTTGCCGCTGGACTATGATTCGCTCCGGAGTGTCGGTGCGATGGTGGGCTCGGGCGGATTGGTGGCGATGAACGAGAAAACCTGCATGGTCAGCATCGCCCGGTTTTTCATGGATTTCACCCAGCGCGAGAGTTGTGGTAAATGCGTCCTGTGCCGCGAGGGGACACGCCAGTTGCTCTCCCTTCTGGATGATATCATCGAGGGCCGTGCAACGAGCGGAACCCTTGATTTGATGGAAAAGCTCGCTGTCGCCGTCCAAAAAGGCTCGCTCTGCGGCCTGGGCAAGACTGCCCCGAATCCGGTGCTTTCAACCCTGCGCTATTTCCGCCACGAATACGACGAGCACGTCCTGCACAAGCACTGTGCCACCGGCCAGTGCAAGGCGCTCGCAAAACCGCATATTGACCCCGCCAAATGCAAAGGTTGCATGGTCTGCGGAAAAAAGTGCCCTGTCGGCGCGATCACGGGTGACCGGAAACAGGCCCACACCATCGACCAAACGAAGTGCATCGTGTGCGGCGCCTGCGCCGACGCCTGCAAGTTGGAAGCCGTTGTCGGTGTCTGAGCTTTTCACCCAATACAAATCTAATTCAACAGCAATGAGTGCCATAGCAGCCCCCCCAACCCTGTCCATCGACGGCATCGCCGTGCCAATCAACGGCGAACGGAATTTGCTCGAGCTGATCCGCAAGACGGATATCGACCTGCCGACGTTTTGTTACCATTCCGATTTGAGCGTCTATGGCGCCTGCCGGCTCTGCATCGTGGACATCGCCGGCCGCGGCATCCAGGGAGCCTGTTCGACGGCACCCGAGCCCGGCCTTGTGGTTCGGACGCAAACGGAGGAAATCCGGGAGATCCGGAAGATTTCCGTCGAGTTGCTCCTTGCCAATCACGAGCGGGAATGCACGACCTGCAGCAAGAGCGCCTCATGCCAGCTGCAGGACGTCGCGCGGAGGCTCGGCATCAACAAAGTTCGGTTCAAAGCCGTTCATGAGCCGGCCGAAGTGGACCGCTCATCCCCCTCAGTCACTCGCGATCCGAACAAGTGCGTGCTGTGCGGCGACTGCGTCCGGTTTTGCTCCGAGATTCAGGGCATTGGTGCGATTGACTTTGCCCATCGTGGCCATGATGTGGCAGTCCTGCCCGCCTTTGGGAACGGCCTGGGGGAAGGTGAATGCATAAACTGCGGCCAGTGCGCAGCTGTTTGCCCGACTGGGGCACTGACGCCGCGCCAGGAAATCGACGAGGTCTGGAAGGCCCTCGTTGATCCAACGAAAACTGTCGTCGCGCAAATTGCACCCGCTGTCCGTATCGCCCTGGGTGAGTTGTTCGGCATGCAGCCCGGCGAATCCACGCGCGGCCAGATGGTGGCCGCCTTGAAGCGGCTCGGCTTCAAATACGTTTATGACACGGCGTTCGCAGCCGACCTGACGGTCATCGAGGAATCGAACGAGTTTCTGGCCCGCAAAAGCAAAGCCGGGAAGCTGCCGCTCTTCACGAGTTGCTGTCCTGCATGGGTGAAATTTGCAGAACAGTATTTCCCGGAGCTGCTCCCGAATCTATCCACCTGCAAATCGCCCCAGCAGATGCTTGGCGCGCTGGTCAAGGAACTGTTGCCACAGGAACTGGGAGTCGCGAAGAAAAATCTGGTGATGGTCTCCATCATGCCCTGCACTGCGAAAAAATTCGAGGCCAAGCGCCCCGAGTTTGCTCACGAAGGCGTTGCGGAGGTGGACCATGTGCTCACAACGCAGGAACTGGCACGCATGATTGAGGAGGCCGGGTTGCGCTTTATGAAGCTGCAGCCGGAATCTTTCGACATGCCCATGGGCTTCAAGACGGGCGCAGGTGTGATTTTCGGCAATTCCGGCGGAGTGAGCGAGGCGGTCCTGCGCTACGCATCGGAAAAGGTGACCGGGAGGAAATTGACGAACCCGGACATTCACGCTGTTCGCGGGGAGGATGGGCTGCGTATCGTCGAAGTGCCCGTTGGGGATATCACCTTGAAACTCGGGATTGTCCACGGATTGAAGAACGCCAGGACGCTCGCGGAAAAGGCACGACACGGCAACTGCGACTTGGACATCATCGAAGTCATGGCATGCCCCGGCGGTTGCATCGGGGGGGCCGGTCAGCCGGTGTCGCGCAATCCCGACATTCGGAAGCTCCGCACACGCGGTCTTTATGATGTGGACAAGAACATGGAGCTTCACAAGTCGCAGGAGAACCATTTTGTCACCGAGTGCTACCAGCGGCATCTCGGTGAGATCGGCGGACGGAACGCGCATCGGCTACTGCACACACATTACCAGAACCGCCGGCGAATCGCGGGCGAGTCCATCGAACTCGGAGATGGCGACAGTGCGGAAAAGTTATGTGTCAACGTCTGCACCGGCACGACATGCTTCCTCAAAGGTTCGCAGCACATTTTGCATGAACTGTTGGATCAGGTGGAGCAGGAACAGCTTCACGAGAAGGTCTCGATCCACGCCTCCTTCTGCTTCGAACAGTGCAGCCACGGCCCCACGGTGAGCGTGGACGGAAAAAATGTTCCATCCTGCACACCGGAGGCCGCCAAAAACGCAATACTTCAGGCAATTTCAGAAAAAGTCCCATGAAAACAACGCTACCCCAACGGCCAACAACCATCATCAACGAGGCTGAGATCAACGCCATTCTCGCCAGAGCGCGCCGCTCCGATGCCGCCCGCATACGGGAGGTGCTCGCCATGGCGCGGGAAATGAACGGCCTCGACGCGGAGGAAGTCGCCGTCCTCATGGAAATTCAGGACAAAGTCCTGCTCGACGAGATGTTCGCGGCAGCAAGGTTCGTAAAGGACCAGATTTACGGGAATCGTCTGGTGTTGTTCGCACCCCTCTACATCGGAAATTTGTGCAAAAACGAGTGCAGTTACTGCGCCTTTCGCCTCGGAAACACCGAGCTAAAGCGTCGCACCCTGACGCAGGAGGAAATTGCCGCCGAGGTGAAAATCCTTATCGACCAGGGCCACAAGCGCTTGCTGCTGGTTTCCGGCGAAGAATATCCGAAGGAAGGGTTCAACTATGTCCTGAAGGCAATTGAAACGATCTACAGAACGAAAAGCGGGCGTGGCGAAATCCGCCGGGTAAACGTGAACATCGCACCGCTTACCGTGGATCAATTCAAACAACTCAAGGGTGCCGGCATAGGCACTTACCAGCTATTCCAGGAGACGTATCACCGCGAAACCTATGCAAAGAACCACACAGCCGGGGCGAAAAAGGACTTCGACTGGCGTCTGACGGTGATGGACCGCGCCATGGAGGCTGGAATTGACGATGTCGGCATCGGCGTGCTCCTGGGACTCTATGACTGGAAGTTCGAGATGCTCGCCATGCAGCAGCATATCCACCATATGGAGGAACGGTTTGGCGTCGGTCCGCACACCATCAGCGTCCCGCGCATCGAGCCGGCAATAGGTTCGACCCTGGCTGAGCGGCCTCCGCATGCTGTATCGGATGGCGATTTCATGAAGATTGTCGCAATCCTGCGGCTGGCAGTCCCCTACACCGGCATCATCATGTCCACCCGGGAAAATGCGGAGACGCGCCGTGCGACCTTTGAATTGGGTGTGTCACAAATTTCAGCCGGCAGCCGCAGCAATCCCGGTGGCTACGGGGATCACGGCGACGGTCACGACGCGGAACAGTTCCAGCTTGGCGACCATCGCTCTCTGGATGAGGTTGTGCGGGATGTTGCCTCACTCGGCTATACACCTTCATTTTGCACGGCCTGCTACAGGTTGGGCCGTACCGGGGCCGATTTCATGGATTTGGCCAAACCCGGGTTGATCAAAGCCCATTGCAGTCCAAACGCTCTGTCGAGTTGTATGGAATACCTGATGGACTATGCCACCCCCGGCACAAAACAGGCGGGGGAGGAGTTGGTTAACCGTGAACTCGCCGCCATGCCTGGGGATATCGGCAAAACCGCCTGCGATCTCGTCAGCCGCGTTCGCAAGACCGAGCGTGACGTGTTCGTGTGATTCCGACATGACCAACGCCCCTCGCATCGAATCGGATTGTCTCGGTGACCTGCCGGTCCCGGTGGATGTTTTGCATGGCATCCACACCGTCCGCGCGGTGGATAATTTTCCCCTGACCCGACGTTCCATTCATCCGCAGTTGGCCCGTGCTTACGGCGATGTGAAACTCGCTTGCGCAAGGACCAACCGGGCACTCGGTGCGTGGGCCAATGATCCGGAAAAATCGAATGCCATTGATCGCGCCTGTCTGGAACTGGCCAGTGGCGTTCTCGACCACTTCATCATTGTTGACGCCTTGCAGGGCGGTGCAGGCACCAGCACGAATATGAACGTCAACGAAGTGCTGGCGAACAGGGCGCTCGAAATTCTCGCTTTGCCGCACGGTAGCTACGACAGGGTCTCCCCGTTGGCAGACATCAACATGCATCAGTCCACGAACGATACCTACCCAACCGCGCTGCGTCTGGCGGCAATCCGCCTGCTGGGATCCCTGGAGCAAAGGGTCGTGGCGCTGCAGGAGTCGTTTCAGGCGGCAGAAAGGAAATTCGCGCACGTCGTCAAGGTCGGGCGCACCCAGTTGCAGGACGCGGTGCTGACAACGCTGGGGCGGGAAATGGGTGCCTATGCTGATGCCATCAATCGCGACCGCTGGCGCATTTACAAATGCGAGGAGCGGCTTCGTGTTGTGAATCTCGGCGGCACTGCCATCGGCACGGGTCTCGCGGCCCCGAGGAAATATATTTTCCAGGTTGTGGACCAGTTGCGTCAGCTCACAGGAATCGGCTTTGCACGTGCGGAGAACCTGGTGGACGCCACCCAAAACGCCGATGTGTTCGTGGAGGTGTCAGGCATTTTAAAAGCACATGCAGTCTCGTTGTTAAAGATTTGCGGCGACTTGCGCCTGTTGTCGTCAGGTCCACTGGCAGGCCTGGGTGAACTTCGACTCCCGGCAAGGCAGGCAGGCTCCTCGATCATGCCGGGAAAGGTAAACCCCGTAATCCCGGAAGCCGTGAGCCAGGTGGCCATGCGGGTGATAGGTCATGACACCACCATCACGATGGCCTGTGCGGCCGGCAGCCTGGAACTGAATCCGTTTCTACCCCTTGTCGCGGACTGTCTGTTGGACAGCCTGGACCTGCTGGCGCGAGCGGATGACATTCTGTGTCGCCACTGCATTGATGGACTTGAAGCCGACGAGGCACGTTGCCAAAAGCACGTGGAAAATTCAACCGCTGCCACGACGGCGTTGTTGCCATCGCTCGGTTACGAACGCGCCAGCGAGGCGGCCAGACTTTCGCTGGCAAACAACCAGTCCCTGCGCGAAACAGTGATCGCGCACGGGTGGCTTGGGGGAAGCGAGTTTGACTCTTTGATCAGCCCGGAATCGGTTTGCCGATTGGGAACGCCCGATCACCGTTGTGACGGATCAACATCCACCCCCGGCTGCAACGGCGGAAAGGAGCATCCATGATCACCACGCCTAAGAGCCTCCGCCTGCACATCTCCTTCGTCGGCCGCAGAAATGTCGGCAAATCCTCTCTGCTGAACGCCTTGATGCGGCAGCAGGTTTCCATCGTCTCACCAGTGCCCGGGACAACCACTGACCCTGTGGAGAAGCCGATGGAGTTACTGCCGATCGGACCGGTGCTGTTCATCGACACGGCTGGCATTGACGACACCGGGGAACTCGGATCACTACGTGTTCAGAAAACGCGTCAGGTTCTGGAACGGACCGAGCTGGCGGTGCTCGTCACCGAGGCGGGCGCATGGGGAAGTTTTGAGGAGGAAATCTTGCGGGAACTGGCCGCTCGCAAAACTCCAACTGTGGTGGTGTTGAACAAGATCGACGCCCATCAACCGGATGACGCACTGGTCACACGTCTCGCCTCACAGAAAATCCCAACGGTCAGAACATCCACTGTGAGCGGGCTTGGGATCCCGTCACTGCGTCAGGCGTTGCTGGAGGCCGCGCCACCCGACTTTATCGAGAGCCCCGCGATTCTAGGCGATCTGGTCGGGCCGGGCGAAATGGCGGTGCTCGTGGTGCCGATTGACAAGGAAGCGCCCAAAGGGCGGCTGATTCTGCCCCAGGTTCAATCGATCCGGGACCTTCTCGACAGCGACGCCTATTGTCTCGTGGTGAAGGAAAATGAGCTGCGCCGGGCGCTGGACCGGCTGAAGTCGCCACCAAAGCTCGTGGTCACCGATTCCCAGGCGTTTTTGAAAGTCGCCGGTGACACACCGCTAAACGTCCTCATGACAAGTTTCTCGATTCTCATGTCCCGCTTCAAGGGCGATTTGCAAATGCAGGTCCAGGGCGCCCTCGCCATAGAAAACCTGCGGGGCGGAGACCGTGTGCTGATCGCCGAGGCCTGCTCCCATCATCCAATCGGAGAGGATATCGGCCGCGTAAAAATCCCCCGCTGGCTCACGCAATATACGGGTGTTCAACTTTCCTTCGAACACATGCAGGGTCGCGATTTCCCGGAGGATTTGGCCGATTACAAACTGGTGGTCCACTGCGGAGCGTGCATGTGGAACCGGCGGGAGATGCTGAGCCGCCTCCTGCGCTGCCAGCAGGCGGGCGTGCCGGTCACAAACTACGGCCTGACCATTGCCTACAGCCTGGGAATTTTTGAGCGCGCACTGGAACCGTTCCCTGCGGCGCTTGAATCGTACCGGCATGCGGCAAATTGATGCCGGTTGACCCGAAAATTGCAACCCATGGAGACATGAACACAGATCTCGACAAGTCGGAAATTCTCGACTGGCTCCGCGAAACGGATGCGGCACGGCTCGCCGGATTGTGGAAGCGTGCCGATGAGACCCGCCGCAAACACGTCGGCAACGGGGTGCATCTGCGTGGACTCGTCGAGATTTCGAGTTTCTGCGTTCGAATGTGCGCCTATTGTGGATTGCGGGCCACGAATAGTGCCCTGCCCCGCTACAGAATGCAGGCTGACGAGATCCTGGAGGCGGCAAACATGGCCGCGAAGTTCAGCTACGGAACAGTGGTTTTGCAGGCGGGCGAGGACTACACCCTCACCACCGAATGGGTGGCCGAAGTCGTCCGACGGATCAAGGCCGAAACCCGGCTTGCTGTGACGCTGAGCCTGGGCGAAAGATCTGATGAGGAACTCGCCCTTTGGCGGACGGCAGGGGCTGACCGCTACCTGCTGCGGTTTGAAACATCCGATCGCGATCTGTTTGATCAAATTCATCCGCCGTTGGGAACCCGCAGGTCCGATCGGTTGGCGATCCTGCGCCGGCTGCGGGAGCTTGGTTACGAAGTGGGCAGCGGCATCATGGTTGGTATTCCCGGCCAGACCTATGCGAGCGTGGCAAACGACATCGAACTCTTCAGGGAGCTCGATCTGGACATGATCGGCATCGGACCGTTCATTCCCCACCCGGCCACGCCCCTCGGCAGCGGATTGGGCTCCTCTCCCATGGAGTCTGGCGAACAGATCCCGAACAACGAGATGATGGTCTATAAAGCCATCGCATTAACAAGACTGGTGCGGCCGGATGCAAATATTCCGGCAACCACCGCGCTGGCGACGATCAACAAGCGGAACGGTCGCGAACTGGGCCTGCAGCGCGGGGCGAATGTCCTGATGCCGATCCTCACACCGCAAAGATACCGGCAGCTGTATGCGATTTATCCCGACAAGGCCTGCAGCGCAGAGACCGGCGAAGCTTGCAATAACTGTTTGACCGGGCGCATTCAGATGATCGACCGCCATATTGCCAGGGGATCAGGCGGGCGGCGCGATCATCAAACGACCACCGCAACCGGGAAAAAAGAGGAAATTTGTCATGCCTGAGACCACTGCCGCCAGCATAACGATTTGCATGGGTAGTTCCTGCTTCCTGCGCGGCAATAGCCGCAACATTGAGGTCATCCAGGGACTCATCAAATCGAAAGCCCTGCCCCCCTCACTGGAATTGAACGGGCATTTGTGTGAAGGGAAATGCCAGTCCGGGCCGAACGTGACGATCAACGGCACGATGTACCACGCAGTCAATCCAACCGGCTTTATGGACCTGCTCAATCAGTTTGTCCCGAAGGTGGAAGCGTGAACTACCTCAATCCCATTTTCACGGAAAAGCGTGAATGCCAGGACTGCTACAAGTGCGTCCGGAACTGTCCGGTGAAGGCGATCAAGGTCGAGGGTGGTTATGCCTCCGTGGTCCCGGAATTATGCATCGTCTGCGGCTATTGCGTGGAGGTGTGCCCGAACGGCGCGAAAAAAGTGCGCGATGACCTGGCCCACGCAAGGCAGCTGCTCACGCTGAGAAAATCGGTGTTTGTTTCGCTGGCACCCTCCGTCATCACCGAGTTTCCCGGTGTGCACTCGGCGCAGATGATTGGTGCGTTGAGAAAACTCGGCTTTGCCGGGGTGTCGGAGACGGCCCTGGGAGCTCAGCAGGTCTCGGCGCAGGCCGCAATGTTGCTGCGGGAGAGTCCCGGGCGGGTGCTGGCCTCATCAGCATGCCCAACCGTGGTGGCGTTTCTTCAGCGGCATCGCGCCGAGGACGCGCAACTGCTGACGGGCCTGTTGTCGCCTCTGCTCACTCACTGCAAGATGCTGCGCCAGGCCTTTGGTGATGAGATAGGCATCGTGTTCATCGGTCCGTGCATTGCCAAGAAATTGGAAGCGGCGCAGCACCCGGAACTGCTGGACGTCGTGCTCACGTTCGAGGATCTGCGACGCTGGCTGGAGGAGGAGAAGATCAGCCCGGGAAGTCTGGTGGCATCGTCCGACGATCATTTCGTTCCCGAAAAGTCGGCCGAAGGCGCCTGGTATCCGGTGGACGGCGGCATGATCGCCGGAATGAAATCGGCCTGTGCGGTGAACGACTCCTCTCTCATGGCATTCTCCGGGATCGGTGCCATCAAAAGAGCCTTGGATGGCATTCAGGAACTGAAGCCGGAAAACGGGTTGTTTCTTGAACTGCTCGCCTGCGAGGGCGGATGCGTGAACGGCCCGAAAGTGCACCAGCGCGGAGCCACCGTGATGAAGCGCCATCGGGTCTTCTGCTCTGTGCCCACACCGCAGGTGCCGTTCCCACGTCCCCCGGCCATCACTTCGCCGACAACTTTCATTGTCTCTCCTGTGTCGGTGGTGCGGTTTCCGGATCTGCAAATTCGCGAGGCGTTGCGCACTGTGGGAAAATCTTCACCTGACGATGAATTGAACTGCGGCGGCTGCGGTTACGACACTTGCCGGGAGTTCGGCATCGCTTTGATCACCCAGAAGGCGGAGCGCGCGATGTGCGTGACCTATATGCGCCAGCTTGCCTTCAAGAAGGCCAATGCGCTCATCCAGAAAATGCCTTCGGCCGTGGTCATTGTGAATGAGACGCTCCGCGTGATCGAGTTCAACATGGCGTTTGTGAATCTATTCGCCCCGGAGAAGGCCACCACAAGTCACAGCATGGCTTCGATTGAAGGCATAGCCCTTGCGGAGGTGATGCCGTTTGCCAGTCTTTTTCACAATGTGCTGAAAACCGGCGAGGACATTTTGGATCGCGACCTGCGCTTTCAAAACACGATCTTGCACGCGGCGATTTTCAGCATCGAGAAACATTCCCTTGTTGGCGGCATCCTTCAGGACATCACAGAGCCCGCAGTGCAGCGGGAGCAGATCATCCGCCGCGCGCGCGACGTCATCCAGAAACAACTGGCCACCACCCAGCAGATCGCCTATCTGCTGGGCGAAAATGCGGCTGAATCGGAGATCGCTCTGAACTCGATCATCGAGTCCATTTCTCCCCCAAAGCCGGAGGAGCCGAAGGAGTCCAATGACTGGCGAAAGCTTTATAGACGTTGATTTCTGCCTCCAGTCGAAGCACGGCCAGGTTGTGGCGGGCGACGTGTTCCTGTCCCATAAGATCCGGAAGGAGGGACGCCTCATCACCGTGCTCTCGGATGGTCTGGGCAGTGGGGTGAAAGCCAGCGTTCTGGCCAATCTCACCGCCGCCATGGCCCTGCGCTATACCTCGGCTTTCGCCGATGTGCGGCAGAGCGCGAAGACCATCATGGATACGCTGCCTGTCTGCGAGAAACGGAAAATCAGTTACTCAACCTTCACAATTGTGGATCTGGATGAGGATGGCAAAACGCGCGTGATCGAACATGGCAACCCGCCCCTCATCCTGTTGCGCGGGCAAACCCCAGTTCCAATAGAGCGAACCAACCTCACGCTGGAGACCTGGAAAGACAGGGTGATCCATTACAGCGAGTTCCACACCCAGCTCGGTGACCGCATCCTGTTTTTTTCCGACGGTGTAAGCCAGTCCGGCCTGGGGCGCGCCGGTCTGCCCTTCGGCTGGGGCCCGGAACGGGTCACGGAGTTTCTCTCCAGACAAATTGCCGGAGAAAACGAAATCTCCTCGCGGGATCTGTCGCGCAAGCTTGTCGCCGAGGCCCTGCTGAACGATGGTCGTGCGGCAAAAGACGATATCACCTGCGGCGCAATCTATTATCGCCGCCCCCGCCGCCTGCTCGTTATCACCGGTCCACCGTTTAACAAGGAGCGGGATGGCGAACTGGCCGGGATGGTCCAGACCTTCAGTGGCCGCAAGGTGATTTGCGGCGGAACCACAGCAGGCATCGTTTCGCGGCTCCTGAATCGTCCAGTCACCATGAATCTGGCGCAGTTTGATCCCGAGATTCCACCACCCGCTGTCATGGAGGGCGTGGACCTCGTCACGGAAGGCACCCTCACTCTGGCCAAAGTCGCCGAGATACTGGAACGTGGAAATCCCGCCGATCTCACGCGCAAAAACCCTGCCACCGACCTCGTGTTGCTGATGCTGCAAAGCGATATCGTGGAATTCATGGTCGGCACACGGATCAACGAGGCCCACCAGAACCCTAACATCCCGGTGGAACTGGACCTGCGCCGGAACATCATCCGCAAGATTGCCTCACTGCTCGAGGCGCGACACTTGAAAGAGTCGCACGTCCGGTTCATCTGAAAACGGGCGCAAGCTTGCCCCATGCTGCGCTGCGCCCGAACCTCTGCAAAGAACCGGGCGAGCTGTGCCAAACCCCAGGCACCCGCCTCAGCTCACCTCGAGCTGCCTTCAGGCAGTCTGGTCAGCAGCCGTTCCAATCGCTCCAGCCGCGCCTTCAGCTCCGCGTTCTCGGCTCTGAGTGTCTGGAGGCTGGCCTCGGCCTTCTGGCTATTGCCTTCCAGTTTCTCGTTGAGCCCTTGAATGGCCGCCAGGGCGACGCCGTCAGGGTCAACGCTCGTGATGGTGGTGTCGCTGCCCCCAAGGCCGAACGCGGCGTGGAAGTCCTGCGCCATCGGGCCGATGTGGCGACCATCGCCCATGGCCTTGAAATTCCAAGTCGTGATCGGCAGCGCGGCCACTTTGTCCAGAATCTCCTGCGCCGAAACGGGAGCGAAGTTCTCCTTTGCATTGCGGTCGCTCGTGGCGACGAACGCCGTGGCGGAAACGCCGCCTGCCACGTGCAGTTTGTTCGTGGGGGAGGTGATGCCGATGCCGACGTTGCCACCGGGCGAGTTCAACAGGAGAGGGCGAGGCTGCATGGCCGTGTAATCGAAGGCGAACAACATTCCACCCGCAGCAGAGTGCTCCATGAATATGCCCGCCCCAGCCCCCGTATATGGGCTGCTGGCGCCAGACACCGCCAATCCACCACTAGCGACGTGCAGTGCCCCCTTTGGCGAGGCGGTGCCAATACCGACGCTGCCGTTGGCTTTCACCACCATCTGCACCGGCGTTCCGGAGAGCCCCGTGAAATAGAGGTCGTTGGCGGAGCCCGGCGTATAGGTGGCGCCGGATTGGATGTAATTTCCGTTGTTGTACGCCTGCAGGCGTAGAATCGAACTCCCGCGGAACAGAAGCTCGGGCTGCCCCGTGCTGTTGGAAATGACGTTGGCCCCGGTGAAGGTCTGATTGGCTGACAGCAGCGCGACATTTGGTGACAGTCGGGCGTCTCCCAGAGTGCCGCTGCTGATTTTCGAGGCATCGAGGTTCGGAATCTGCGCCACTCCAAGAATGCCAGTGATTTTGGCCGCATCCAAATTGGGTATCTGAGCTGCACCAAACGTTCCACTGACGATCTTGGCAGCATCAAGGTTCGGAATCTGCGCCGTTCCAAGGACGCCGGTGACGTTGGTCGCCGTGAGTGAAGTGAGTCCGCTGCCATCGCCGCCAAAAATGCCACCATAGGTTGCGGGTGCGTAAAATAGCACAGTCAAGGTGTTGTCCGTTTGATTTGCGCTAATCAAATCCACCTTCCCATCCCCGTTCACGTCCACCGTCGTGACGCAGTAAGGATGGGTGCCTACGTCTGGTGAGCACCACCACGCAAACCCGCCGCTCCCGTTGTTCGTCAATACCGTCAACGTGTTATCGCCGTAATTCGCGCTGATCAGATCCGGCTTCCCATCCCCGTTCACATCCGACGTAGTTACCCAGTAAGGATGGAGCCCTACGCCCGGCGAGGACGACGCCGCAAACCCGCCGCTCCCGTTGTTCGTCAACACCGTCAAGGTGTTGGTACCGCCATTCGCGGTGATCAAATCCACCTTCCCATCCCCGTTCACATCAGCCCCTGTCACCAGGGAAGGACCATTGCCCACGCCCAGTGAGGAGGACACCACAAACCCACCACTCCCATCGTTCGTCAACACCGTCAATGTGTTGTAGCCAGAATTCGCGCTGATCAAATCCACCTTGCCATCCCCGTTCACATCCACTGCTGTCACCGACTCAGGAGCATTAGCGCCTACGCCCGGTGAGGAGCACACCGCAAACCCACCCCTCCCGTCATTCGTCAGCACCGTCAAGGTGTGGGCCATCCCGTTCGCGCTGATCAAATCTATATTCCCATCCCCGTTCACATCCGCCGACGTGACCGAGCTGGGCCAGCGTCCTACGCCCGGTGAGGAGGACACCACAAACCCACCACTCCCGTCGTTCGTCAACACCGTCAACGTGTCGGCTAAGATATTCGCGCTGATCAAATCCACGTGACCATCCCCGTTCACATCCGCCGCCGTGGCCGAGTAAGAAGAGCGTCCGACGCCCGGTGAGGAGGACACCGCAAACCCACCCCTGCCGTCGTTCGTCAATACAGCCAACGTGGAGCTGTTGCCCCCGCTGATCAAATCCACGTGCCCATCCCCGTTCACATCCGCCGCGACGACGCACGATGGGTATACGTAGGCTCCCACTCCAAAAGATGCCGCAAGGGTGAAGCCGGCATCGTTCGTCTTCCAACTGATGGCACCATGTTCGGCGACATTCAGCAGATCCACATTCGTAATCCCCCCACCGTTCCCCGTGAACGTCCCGCTGAAATTCACGCCACTCGCCCCATTAGTCACCACCCCCGTCGGCAACTGCCCCAAACCGATGGTTCCAGTCACTTGAGCCGCGCTCACACTCAAATTCGTCAACCCTGCGCCATTCCCGGCGAACACCGAGTTCGTGATAAAGGCATTTGTGATGCCGATCCCCTCCACAACGTTGGTCGCCAAGCCAGCGGTCAACGCTGTGGTTGCCGTCCCTGCCGTCCCCGCACTGATGGCACTTGTCGCCGTGGCAGCATTCCCACTAATGTTGATCCCTGCCGTCCCCGCACCCAAATTCCCAGGGTTCAAACCCGTTATCCCCGCACCATTACCCGTGAATGTGCCACTGAAATTCACTCCGCTCGCCCCATTGGTCACGAGACCCGCCGGCAACTGCGCCAAATCGATGGTTCCAGTCACTTGAGCCGCATTCACACTCAAATTCGTCAACCCCGCACCATTCCCCGCAAACACCGAGTTCGTGATAAAGGCATTGGTGATGCCGATCCCCAACACCACGTTGGTCGCCAAGCCAGCGGTTAACGCTGTACTTGCCGTCCCCGCCGTAGTGGCGCTGATGGCACTTGTCGCCGTGGCCGCATTCCCACTGATGTTGATCCCCGCCGTCCCGGCACTCAAGTTCCCAGGGGTCAAACCCGTTATCCCTGCACCATTACCCGTGAATGTGCCACTGATCGCCCCTCCATTGGTCATGACACCCGGCGTCAACTGCCCTAAGCCAATGGTTCCAATCAGTTGAGTTACGCTCACACTCAAATTGGTCAACCCCGCACCATCCCCGGCGAACACAGAGTTCGTGATAATTGCATTGGTGATGCAGATCCCCTCCACCACACTGGTCGCGGTGAGCGAAGTCAGGCCACTGCCATCACCCCTAAAAATACCGTCATAGGTTGTGGGGGTATACAAAAACACCCTTAATATCTGTTCATCTGGATTCGCAGTAACCAAATCCACGTGTCCATCCAGGTTCACATCGACCGCCGTGACCGAGTTCGGGCTACTTCCTGTGAACACCGAGTACCACATAAAAAAACCACCGCTTCCGTTGTTCGTCAACACCGTCAACGTTGAACTGCTGCTGTTTGCGCTTATCAAATCCACCCTCCCGTCACCGTTCACATCCGCCGAAATGACCGAAGTGGGACCCCAACCCACGCCCGGTGAGGAGGACACCACAAACCCACCACTCCCATCGTTCGTCAACACCGTCAACGTGTTCGGAGCGGAATTCGCGCTGATCAAATCGACCTTACCATCCCCGTTGACATCCGCTGCTACGACTGAAATGGGACGGTCTCCCACCCCCAGTACTGATGACACGACAAACCCTCCGCTACCATTGTTCGTCAACACCGTCAGCGTGGATGCGAAGAAATTCGCAGTGATCAAATCCATATGTCCATCCCTGTTCACATCCGCTGAAGTGACCGAGAAAGAACGGATGCCCGGATTTGGTGAGGTGGACACCGAAAACCCTCCGGTACGGTTGTTCGTCAACACCGTCAACGTTGAGCTGTTCCCATTTGCGGTGATCAAATCCACCCACCCGTCCCCATTCACATCGGTCGAAGTGACTGAAGTGGGAGTATTGCCTACGCCCGGTGAGGAGGACACCACAAACCCGCCACTCCCATCGTTCGTCAACACCGTCAACGTATTGGCACTTTCATTCACGCTGATCAGGTCCACGTATCCATCCCCGTTCACATCCCTCGAAGTGACTGAAGTGGGAGTGTTGCCTACGCCCGGTGAGGAAGACACGACAAACCCGCCGCTCCCGTTGTTGGTCAACACCGTCAACGTGTTGCCGAAAGCATTCACGCTGATAAGATCCGCCTTCCCATCCCCATTCACATCCGCAGCGACGACGGATGCTGGGCCCCATCCCACCCCAAGGGAGTACGTGAGGGTGAAGCCGGCCGAGTTGGTCTTCCAACTGATGGCACCATGTTCGGCGACATTCAGCAGATCCACATTCGTCATCCCCGCACCATTACCCGTGAATGTGCCACTGAAATTCACTCCGCTCGCCCCATTGGTCACCACCCCCGCCGGCAACTGCCCCAAACCGATGGTTCCAGTCACTTGAGCCGCATTCACACTCAAATTCGTCAACCCCGCACCATTCCCCGCAAACACCGAGTTCGTGATAAAGGCATTGGTGATGCCGATCCCATTCACAACGTTGGTCGCCAACCCAGCCGTCCCTGCCGTTGTCGCCGAACTGGCATTGCCCGTCAAACTGCCCGTGATCGTGCCCGCAGAGAAATTCCCGGATCCGTCACGCTTCACCAGTGTTCCCGCACCGTTCCCGACCTGGG
>CAIWMU010000051.1 GCA_903913865.1 uncultured Verrucomicrobia subdivision 3 bacterium | reverse complement strand
TATATCGAATCATTCTACAACAGAGCCCGCATCCACTCGTCCCTAAACCACTTATCCCCTGTTGACTTCGAATCCCTCAACAACTAAAACCATCAACATATTATCCTCTTTTCACTGTCCGTTTTATCGAAGCAAGCCCAGATCGTGTCCGGATTGACCCCGAGGTGCGCTGCGATTTCGTCCACGGATAACCAGCGTTCTGGCATAATCAACCTTTCCGCAATTGGCCTCCCCAAAGGCTCAATCGCTGGGAAGCAACGGTTTCTGCATTGGATGCTAATGGGTCTGTCCAAGAAGACCAGTCCAAATCCACGGCAACCCGGTGAGTGCGAGAGGACGGCCACCACGTTGGCGATGGTGGCGGGCTCAAGACCTTTGAGCGAGATGCCAGCCTTAATGTCTTCGAGACGAATCCTGTTCTTCCCATGCTGCAACGTCACAGTCACTGTGGGGGTATTCCATCCGGAACACCCGCCTTGCAAACCGCCACAAATCTTCCCACCCAAAGCGCGAGGTCAAGCTCCCAGCTTTCGTTCCCTATGCTATATCGATTCAAGGATTCACGATTTGGCGATTCCGTCAAGCTTTCATCCCCGTCCTGAGGGTGATCCTGATCCAAATGCAACCCTACTGGGGAGGTGCTCCAGCAGGGATCGGTTCATTGAGGGCTTTCAACTCCTCTTCGGCGGTTGGGGACCCAGCGGCTGCAGCCTTTGAAAGGTAGTCCTTTGCCTTGTCCAGGTCCTTTTCCACCCCGGTGCCGTTGCGATACCTTTGCCCCATGCGCAGGAGTCCGTAGGCATCTCCCTTTGCGGCCTGCTCCATGTGCCAGGCGAGCGATTTGGCGTCGGCCGCCTGTCTCTTGGCATTGGTTGCTTCGCGCTGCCTGACTTTCTCGGCTGCCAGGATCCCGGCGATTTGCTTTTGAGCCTCGACCACCTGTTCATGGGTGGGGATCCCGATGCCAGCTGTCTTACGGTTCTCAGGGGTGTCTGAAAGGCCGCAATCATAGACGGGTACGCCGTCTCCCGGCTTGGGATGGAGGCGGAGGGCTTTGCAGGGGGCCAGAGGTGATCCAATGGTGGCTTTCTCTCCGGCCAGATGCCTGATGATGATCTGGTCGACCTTCTTGAGTGTTGAGCCCGAATTGGCACGGGTCCGCTCGTAGAATTCGCGATCGCACAGGATGTCTCCCCCTTTCAGCATTTTGGCGATGGTGATCGTCGTGTGGGAGTCTTCGTCGAACATCGAGCCGTTGAGCGTGACCCAATCCGGGTTGGCGAGTGTGTCGCAGAGTTCCCCGTCGATGATGCGGATCGTGGAGTTGGGGTGCGGAGGGGGTGGCACCCCAAGCTTCTGGTAGATCTGGTTGGTAAAACTCTGGCGCGCCCGGTAGTTGGCGATCTGCTGCTCCCGGATCCTGGCGTCTTGAACCTTTTTGGTGTCGAGCGCCTGCTGCCGGAGTTGCGCAGGGGATCCGCGCCTGGGTGCGGGTGGATCGGAAACGAGACCACTCCATTGAGCCGGTGCGCTGGATGCCGCGCACAGAATGAGGACGGATGCGAGGAGTGTTTGAGTGCTCATAAGTGCTGAGGGCGGTCCAATATCCTCCGGTGGTCCGTGAATGCAAGGCTGATTCGCGAAGGGGGTGCGGTGGATTCCTGCAGGGAAGGGCGCGAACCTGCCTCCCACGAGTCCGGAACAGCCTGCTACTCCGCCGCCAGGGTGCCATAATCGAACCCGTACACGTCTGTGAACCAGATCGGGCCGCAGGCCATGCCGCCGTAGGTGATCTGGATGGCGAGCATGGAGTTGCCATAACCCAGCTTTGCGAGGGTCTTCTGGGGCTCTGAGAAGTCCAGATCATCAGGATCCGCATCCATGGTGCGGTTGCTGAAGTCCCCGGATTCGAAGACGAATTCCCCCGCGCAGCTGCTGTAAACGAACGCGGCGTGGATGCAGGGCCGGAGATCCGCCCCATCCGGCCCGATCTCCGCGACGGGGGCACCACAGATAGGGCAGTGGACCTCGGGAGGGTTGCATCCAAAAGGCTGCTCCACCCTGGCGAGCTGTGGGGATGACTCCTCCACAACGGCCTTTTTCTTGGCGGGAACCGGTGGGGACTTGGCCTTCGCAGGTTGCTTCTTTTTGGCTTTGTTCTCGTTCTTCATGGGAGGAGTTTGGCACCACAGGTGTGACAAATACTGACACAGGCGAAAGATTTTGGATCTATTTCCAACAGGCGATTCATCCCGAAGTGGGGACGTTGACCGGGTTGGTGCCTCCGGATGTTGCGGTCGAAATCGACTCCGATCGACATCTGCTGGCCCATTTCGGGGTGGTTGTGGACGATACAACGGTCGTGCTACAGGCACGTCAATTACCACTCGCCTACTTTGAGGACGCGACTGTTGCCACGCTGGTTCAGCAGAGCCAATGCGACCATATGGTGTCCCGGAACGTTTCTGACGTTTTTGATTCTCCTGTTCCAGCCGTCACACCAGGCGATTTTCTGAGCAGACACTCCTGAAAGATGGGCAACCGAGCCGGGGGGAGACCATATTCTGCGCCTTGCTTGATTTCGTGTCAGTCCATTTGGGGCAGCCGGAGATCGTCCGTGCGCATGTGAACAAGGTGTCGCCTTGGCCAAAACGAACATTCAATACTAAGAAGTGATATGCATCTATAGATGCAATCCATACGCGCGTGACGTTTGCGAGACGTTTTGGGTGTCCTTTTGTAGCCGTCTGTGGCCGTAGATGACCATCTTCCTGAATCTGGAAGTGGTTGATGTTCACGCAACTAGCGATTTTGCAACAACTTGTACGATATCTGGTAGTGGTTTCGTAAACCGTAGGTCGGTGGTTCGATCCCACTCATTGGCTCCACTTCATAAACCCCACAAAAGCCAATAAAATCAACGGTTTTGCGCTGTTTTGTCATTCAATAAGGGTTGTTGAATCAATCAAAATAAATTGACGTACGCGGGGTGGAATGGGAGCCTTGTAGGCAACCGCTGGCAACCTAATTTCAAACCACCGGCTCTCCAAGACTTTCTTTTGAGGTCAGAATGTTTTGCCCGGGGGGCGGTGCCTCAACGGGTTTGGCGCAGGCGAGCCGACCTCGGGGGGGATTAAAATGAGCCCCGGGGGATGATTCCAGTCCGTATTCATGAGAGTGGTGGAAGGGCTGTTAACGTGGTTTGGAGCAGATTTGTCCGAACGTTCTTCCTTCAACTTTTTACCCCCGGCCTGATTGGCCCTTCAAGACCTGACTACAGGCCGACCTTCAGTGGTTGAATCGCTTGCGTGCCCCTTGATTCATCGTCCGGTCCCGGCAGCTCACGGACAGATCCCCTGCGATGGCTGCTTCATGGGGAGAATCCCCAGATGCCGCAGATGAACGCAGATTCCCGGAGGAGGCCCTTCTCCCATCTGCGGAAATCCATGCAATCTTCAGAACAAGCCATGCCAGGTGGAGCCGCAGCAAACCATTGTAACCATCGAGCTAAACGACTGTTTTGTCAGCTGCCAAAAAAGCGACCTGCCGACGGTTTGCCCCATGCCACTGCCAACACACTTGCCCGTGTCCATCTGCTTTGATGGGTGTCGCATGGAGGATGAACCGCCATTGCATTTTCTGACGGTTGACTATCGGACTTAATACGGCCAACCTTCCAATCTATGAGCGACTTTTATCCTGAACTTGCCGCCCGACTTCGGGCTGTTACCAGCCTGCCATCCGTGGCGATTGGCTTTGATGGCTTTGTTGATGAGATGATTTCGGTGGTGAGCGAACGTCAGAGCCTGACGTCCTTCACCGCAGTGCCGGACATCACCACCTTTGGGGGGCTCATATCCAAGGCGGCGGGGCACAGCAGTCTGCGGGAGATTGTTGTGAATGCGGTCCATCCCGGGGGTTGTGCCGTCAACATGGGGGACGGTTTGGCGGCGCTGGGCGTGCCGGTGGATGGGTTTGCCACGCTCGGGCAGCCGATGCATCCGGCATTCCAGGAGCCGACGGCGAAATTCCGGAGCTGTCATTCCTGGGGCAAGGAACCGGGGCGCACGCTGGCCTATGAATTCAACGATGGCAAACTGATGTTCAGCGCCGTGTCCCAACTGGCGGATTTCACACCGGCGCATGTGGAGCGTGTGCTGGCGGACAACGCCTACGCCGGGGCCTGCTCGGCCGCCCGGGTGATTGCGCTGACGGACTGGACATTGTATCCGCACATGACAGCGGTGTGGGGACTGCTGCGGGAGAAAGTTTATGCGAAGCTGAATCACCGCCCGGCTGTGTTCATTGACCTGGTGGATCCATCGAGCCGTTCAGAGGGGGACATCCGGGCCATGCTCGACACGCTGCCGCAGTTTGAAACGTGCGGTCCATTGACCCTGGGATTGAATGGCACGGAGGCCAACATTCTAGCCCGGCTGTTGGGCATTTCCCAGGCGGGGGACGATCCGCAGGCAAGCCTTGCGCAGGCGCAAGCTTTGAGAAGCCGCCTGGGGATCAGCGAGGTGGTGGTCCATCACATCAAGAGTGCGGCGGTGGCGAATGCCCGGGAGTCGGCGGCGATGCACGGGCCGTATTGTGCCAAACCGAAGAAGAGCACGGGTGCGGGCGACCGCTTCAATGCGGGCTATTGTCTTGGGCTGCTGCTCCAGTTGGATGCCGCATCCCGGCTGGCCTGCGCCTGTGCCTGTTCGGGCTATTTCGTGCGTCAGGCCCGCAGCGCCTCCCTGGCCGAACTGGCGGATTTCCTTCAGACCATGCCTATCGAATGAAGACACCATTGAAGATGAAACTGGGCCAGCCATCGTGGCGGATTGCCACGGGCGGGGTGGAGGCGTTTGTCACGCAAACGGGCGGCCAGGTCGGCCCGGTGACATTCAATATCGGCGGCAAAAAGATCCAGCCGTTCTCGGTTGCACCGTGGGCGGAGGAGGAAACGGATCGATCACTGCTGCCGATTCTGAAGGTGTTGCGCGGAGATTTCTTTTGCATGCCGTTCGGCGGGAATGCCACCGAATTCAAGGGTGAGAAACATCCGGTGCATGGTGAAACCGCCAATGCCCGGTGGCGCTGTGAGTCCACCCACGCCGGGGGGGTGCATTTGAGCATGGAAACCAAAGTCCGGCGGGGGCGTGTGGACAAGCACGTCTTCGTGCGGCCCGGCCAGACGGCGGTTTATCAACGCCACGTCATCAGCGGCATGAGCGGGCCGATGAGCTTCGGCCATCATGCGATGTTGAAGTTTCCGGATCATGCGGGCAGCGGACTGGTTTCAACCAGCCGTTTCGTCAGCGGGGATGTGGTTCCGGTGCCGGTGGAGGATCCCGCCGCGCGCGGTTATTCGTGCCTGCAGGTGGGCGGAAAGTTCCGGTCCCTCGGCAGGGTGCCCCTGGCGAACGGGGGTTTCACCGACTTGAGCAGTTATCCGGCGCGGCGCGGCTTTGAGGACATCGTCCTGTTGCAGGGGGATGACCGGGCCCCGTTTGCCTGGACCGCTGTGTCTTTCCCGGCTGAGGGGTATGTGTGGTTTGCGTTGAAAGACCCGCGCGTGCTGCGGCAGACGGTGATGTGGATTTCCAACGGGGGGCGGCATTATGCACCCTGGAACGGCCGGCATGTGAACGTGCTGGGATTGGAGGAGGTGACCTCCTATTTCCATTACGGGCTCGCGGAATCGGTGGAGAAGAACCCGCTTTCCGCCCGGGGTCACGCAACGTCTGTCCAGCTCGATCCGCAGAATCCGTTGACCGTGAATTACCTCATGGCGGTGGCTGCGATCCCCGGGAGCTTTGACAAGGTGGCATCGATCACGCCGGCCCGTGACGAACAGTCCGTGGTCCTGACCGCCGGGAGCGGAAGCGAAGTCGTCGTCCCGCTGGATTTGAGCTTTTTGGGAATCACCGATCGCAAGCTGAAACCTGTGGCGTGAAGGACATCCAACGCCGGAGGGGGGACACGAGCCGCAGAGCGTTGCCCGGGTGGAACGTCCTGCGTGGAAAATCTCCCCGACTGCCACAGATGAAACAAACCCCATTGCCGGTTGCATCATGAACGTCAAACTTGCCTACGGTGAAGGGCATCTCCCGGTGGATCTGCCCGGGGACCGGACAACGGTCATCGAACCGCAGCACACTCCAGGGTTGCCGGATGAACAGGGTGCGGTTCTGGCCGCGCTCGACAACCCCGTTGGGAGTCGGCCGTTGCGGCAGTTGGTTGCAGGCAACCCCCGTGTGACCATCGTGTTCACGGATATCACCCGCGCCACGCCCAATCACCGCCTCATTCCCTGGTTGCTGGAATACCTCTCAGGCTGTGTCGATGCGGGCAACATCACACTTCTCAACGCGCTCGGCACTCACAGGCCGAACACCCGTGCCGAACTGGAGCAGATGCTCACCCCTGCGGTGGTGGCGGACTATCGTGTGCTCAACCACGAGCCGGAGAATGCCGACGCCCACGTCCAGGTGGGCGTCACCCGGGATGGCACACCGGCGCTGCTCAACCGGCACCTGGTCGAGGCCGACGTGCGCATCATCACCGGCTTCATTGAGCCGCATTTCTTTGCCGGATTCAGCGGAGGGCCCAAAGGCATCATGCCGGGCGTGGCGCATTTGCACACCGTGATGAGCAACCATGGCGCCCGCAACATCGGCGACGCCAACGCTGTGTTCGGCGTCACGGAGGGCAACCCCATTTGGGAGGAGATGCGTGATATTGCCCTGCGTGCCGGGCCGAGCTTTCTGTTGAACGTTGCACTCAACGAAGAGCGGCAGATCACCGGGGTGTTCGCGGGCGATCTCATCGCCGCGCACAAGGAAGGGATTGAGTTCGTGCGGCAGACGGCGATGCAGCCGGTGGGGGGATTGTTCGATGTGGTGGTGACCACCAACAGCGGCTATCCACTGGACATGAACCTGTATCAGGGCGTGAAGGGCATGAGCGCCGGTGCGCGGATCCTCAAGCCCGGCGGGACGCTTATTCTCGCCGCCGAATGCCGGGAGGGGGTGCCTGCAAACAGCCCGATGGACAGGCTGTTGCGGAGCGTCCCCAGCCCGGAAGCAGTGCTCACACTGTTGGCCACCCCCGGATTTTTGAGGCCGGAGCAATGGCAGGCGCAGATTCAGGCGCTCATCCAGCGCCGGGCGAAGGTGCTGGTGCACAGCCGGCTTCCGGATGAGATCGTCCGCGCGGCACACATGACCCCGTGTCACGACATTGCCGCCACCGTGGCGGAGATTTTGAAAACGCTGGGAAGTGACGCCCGCGTTGCGGTGCTGCCACAGGGGCCGCTGACGATCCCCTACCTGAGCACGAGCAGGCCATGAATGGGGGTCATATAAAACGAATCCGTCACAGTCCTTTGGTGTGACGGTGGCGAGTGCGGCGCTGGATGCCTTGTCCAGCTGGCGGGCATTCCGGGGCTCCCGGCTCTTCAGAGCCTGCTTTCTTTGCTCGACGACGTCTGGCCGTGACTGCCCGGAGGCGTGCAGCGTTATGCTTTGAGCTCCATCCAAGCGTTGTGAGCCAGAGGTCAATGGTGGACTTCGGCCGTTGCATCTCGGCGCCCAGTTCCGCGAGCGTGGCGTCGGGCCGCTGCTCCAATAGTTGGATCAGGCGCTTTTTGCGCGTTTCGGTCAGCTGGGATTTTCGGCCACATCGGTGGGTCTGCGGCTCCAGTGTGCCGCGTGCTTCATATTGCTGGCGCACCCGCCTTACGGCGGCCACGCAGTAGCCAAGGCTGGCGGCGATCTCGACCGTTGTCCTGCCTTCACTGTAAAGTTTTATGATCCGCTCGCGCACCGGAACTGGAATGGCTCTCATGTGCAAAGTTTAACACATCGACAAAAAGAAGCTACATATTTGTTGGAAACGCGCTAAAATGCAATTCCTTGACCCAGGTCAAAGATTTTCTGAATGCTTGCATTAGGCTGAAATTATTGATCGCTCAAAAAACCTTAGCCATCCCCGCCGTTCTATTAAACTCCGGCCCTGCGGGAACGGCTGATGTTTCAGGCACCCCTGCCGTTTGCCCTTGCCCCCTTGCCACAACTAAACCGCGGCACAATACAGTCGCGGCAGCGCGTGTGTTGGGGGCATGCCGGTCTTTTGTTGGTCAGTGATCATTTTACCCGGACATACCAGTGAATAGATTTATTTAAATGCTTATGCGAATCGCAACCGGTCGTTTGATTGTAATTGTTGGCGCGTCAATCCTGCTGGCGGCCTGCAGCGTGAGGGCGCAATGGGTCACCCAAAACCTGCCGCTCGTTCCCGGCTACAACCCGGTTTTCCTGCAGGTGACACCGGCCAACGCCGACTGTGATGCGGTTTTTGGTTCCATGACCAACATTGAGAGCGTCTGGCTTTACAACCGCTACCCGCAGACATCGACATCGGGCGCTTCCACGAATGGCGTCGTTGGCAGTAATGGCCAGCAGGACCACTGGCTGATGTGGTTTCCGAAGAACAGCCCCAAACAGTTTCTGAGGACTCTGGCGCAGGTGCGGGGCGGGAATAGTTACTACATCCATTTGGCGACAAACTCGGCCCCGTTAACCGTGCTGATCAAGGGGATTCCCGTGCCGCCGCACACGGATTGGCTGCCATTGGACATGACTCTGGCTGGATGTCCCATTGTCCCCACCGGCAGCGTGAGTTTCGCCCGGTATTTCGGTCATATCCCGGAGCTGACCACGACAGCGGGCAGTTCATCCTCATTCTACAGCATCAGTCCGTTGCGGGCCAAGGAGACCCAGATCCGGTATCCGCAGACCACCAGCATTGTGCCCGGCATGGCCTACTGGATTGTGCTGAACGGGCACCGGCCCAACCCGCATCCATTGAGCGTCTCAGCCCAAGGCGAAATGAACTCCGTTCAGTTTATCAACGGCGGGCAGTCACCCACGCTGACGCTGGCGAACAACATGGATAGCGTTACGGCCAAGCTGCATCTGGCGCTGGTGGCCTCGGAAGCGCCGCCGGTCGGGTCGCCTGAGTTTGCCGGCAGCGTTCCCGCAGCCGCCCTTCTGTTGAATCCGGACGGCACCTACAAGCCCCAATTGATCAGCAAGGGTGTGGATGTCACCCTGGCTCCGGGGGCCTCCCAAACCATCACTCTTGGACTTGCGACATCGTTGCTTGCTCCCAGCAAGAACACCAATGCCACCTACCAAAGCCTGATTGAAGTCACCGAAGCGTCCACCGGCTACCGCCAGTTGGTGGCTCTGGTTGCCCCTGTGGTGGGGAGTCCGCTCGACTTGAGCCGCGTCAGCCTGCTGGGCACGGGAAGAAAAAGGGACGTCACCACGGTCGCAGCATCCAACGTGCCGAGTTCCGGGCTGTGGGTCGGCAACATCAAGCTGTCCTCCGTCAACAACCCGGGTTTCATAGCGGGCAACAGCGCTCCCGACATATCGATGAATCCGCTATCCTCAGTTTCTTCACCCCTGAGCATGCGGGTGATGATTCATGTGGATTCCAACGGGGTGCCACGTGTGATCCAGCAGGCCTGTTTCGCGCAAGCCTGGACCGGGTCCAGTTACGTGACGCAGCTTTACTCCAGCCCCACGCGATTGGCTGCTGGAGCCACCTTGACGTCCCGCGTAAGCGCGCCCATGTGGCCGCCCATCGGTCCGACGGCCATGTCCGGTGCGTTCGGATCAACTCTTTCGGCCACACTCACCATACCCTACGACCATCCGGTGAACCCGTTCGTGCATGCGTATCATCCTGACCATAACAATATGGATGAAACCTACAGCAACAGAGTGGCATCCGCCGTGGAGTCGTTTGATGTGACCCGGAGCGTGACCTTTTACTTCGGAAACAGCGGCGATGTGCAGAATTTCAGCCCCAGCACGCCTCCGCTGCAATTCACCGGGACGAACGGTGAATATGTGATCACCTCTCCCATGACGAACACCGTGGCGTTCGGCTCGTTTAGTGTTCAGTTCTGGGCGAACCTGACCAGTTACCAGCAGAACGGTGCAACGCTCGTGCTCCTGACCAACAAGACTTCCGGCGCCCAATTCAGACTCGGCCTGCAGGGAAACACAGGGACTCTGGCCCTGACGGTGGGAACCAACGCCGCGTCGTCGCCGGGGCTTTTGGTTACGACCAATCTGGTGTCTCTGAACAGCTGGTTCAATGTGGTGGCAACGTATGACGGGATGGTAGGCCAGATTTACATCAACGGAGTGCTTGCGAGTAGCGGGTACCTGCCCAGTCTGGACAACGGGACATTCAACGCAGATTCGTCCGCTGTGTGGCTTGGCAACACGGCGACCAACTCGGTGAAAAGCCTGCAGGGTCAACTTAATGACGTGGTGGTGCGCAACACCACGATGTCCTGGCAGGTGGTGCCCCAGATCATGCTGACACCCGAGCTTTACAGCTCGAACTCCATCGTCATGAGGCTGCAGGGCCAGGCGTCCAACGGGACGGTGGCGGACCTCGCCGCGACCTCGGATGTGGTCCGTGCGAGCAGTTCCGGACTGCTCAATCTCGCAGCGGTGCCCTCTGTGCCACTTTGGACCTACGGCTCGGCCCAGGGAACCTACTTTGAGGCGGTCTACGGTCCCCGGCGGGAGCCCATCGCCGTCGGCGGAACGTTTCAGCTCACCCGTGTCAGTCAGGATCCGATTTTACGTTAACCTTATTAACAAAATAGTGTATGAAAATAAAACTTAGCCTTGTATTAATCGTTGCCATGTTCCTCGGGAGCCTCCTGCGGGCGGTCGATGCGCCGCTGACAGTCAACTACCAGGGGAGACTGTTGAATAGCGCGGGTGCCAGCGTTGCAGATGGAACCTACACCATTTCCTTCAAAATTTATTCAACCGCCAGCGGCTCGACCTTTCTCTGGGGGCAGAACGCCAGTGTGGTGGTCAACGCCGGCACCTTCAACGCGCAGTTGGGGCCGAACTCGGGCAGTCCCATCGCCGGGGCGACCTACACCGATCTCAGCGATACGCTGGGCTCCACCACGACGCCCTATCTGGGTCTGACAGTGACCGCCGACACGGCCGGGGTGGTGTCCAGCCCGCAGGAGATCGCGCCACGGCTGCTGTTCCTTTCCTCCGCCTACGCCGTGGTGGCCCACAGCGCCCGCATCGCCGACTATGCGGCGACAGCCACCAATGCGACGCAGCTCAACGGCCAGAGTGCCTCGTCCTATTTCATCCCGGCCAGCACAGCCGCGTCGACGATTTCAGGTCCTCTCACCACAGCCAATAGCTTTACGGCCGGCGGATCGGCCACGCTCAATGGCACTACGATACTGGCCGGGCCTGTGAATTTGAATGGCACCCTGGCCATTGGCACAGGTGGCACCACGGGAGGCGGATTTGTGCCTGTGGGTGGCATCCTTATGTGGTCGGGGGCCACGACCAGCATCCCGGCCGGATGGCATCTCTGCGATGGCACCACAGGCACACCGGATTTACGTGACCGGTTTGTTGTCGGGGCGGGCAGGACCTACAACCCCGGGGTCGCGGGCGGGCAGACGAGCGTCACTCTGGGGGGCAGTCAGATTCCCGACCACAAACACGTGTATAGGGACACGGTTTGGGCCGAATCCAACGTCTCTTGGAATGGGGCGGGGCCTGAAGGACTCGGCGCCGGCGCGGATGGCGGTAATTATCAACCGGGCTCCAAGAGTGGTTGGGATTGGGACAACAGTTTGTCGTATGTTCTCCGCACTTCTTACTACGCGCGCTCGGGCACCACCACTGCGACCTCCAGCACTGACCCGGTGGCGACCCTGCCCCCGTATTACGCGCTGGCCTACATCATGCGCACCAACTGAGGCTTCACGAAGCCGATAATCTTACCTGAGACCTTTCTTTATGCTGAGCAAACTCTCTATCTTGCGGGTGCTTCTGGGCTGGACCTGCCTGGGCGGGCTGGTCAGTTCGGCTACGGCCCAGACTTACCTCACGACACCCAACTACGCCAACCCGAGTGTCATGCCGTCGGGGAACACGAACCAGAACGCCTTCGCGAGCACGTTCAGCGGCAACGTGTTCGCACCCACCAACCGTCCGTCTGAGGCGGGGACGAAGCGTTACCAGATCGCCAGCTGGTCGGCCGGCGCCAATTTCACCTCGGGCCAGCCCGACTTCACTTTTGGCGATCCCATCAATCCGCCGCCGATGGTGGACACGACCGTGGCTCCGACGGTGCTGACGGCGAACGGAGCCTTTTACCTACCCTCCACAAAGCAGCTTATCGCTGCGCAGGGGGGGGCGGTGAGGGTTGCCTGGCCCCTGATCACCGGCGGGTCCAATACGGTTACGTACAATATTGGATCGGTTCCCTCAAAGCTGGCCTCGCGGCTGTTTTGGACGGATAACTACAGCACCGTCAACGCGGTTCAGACGAATCCGAACAAGTCACCAGACAACAGCGACTATGCCGTCTCCCTCAAGGGTGTGTATGGGAAAATCCACTACAACATCACTGTTCCCAACTTTGATTCCATCAACTCGCAGGACACACCGGATGGGCGGTCGGGCCGCAGCGTCAATGCCGTGACGAACATGAACCTGGCGGCGACCTGGATTGACGACAACGACCTGCTCCGCTCCCGAAACCAGACGGGTTACTTCATTGTCGAATATTTTGACACCTCCAGCTACTCGCGGAGTGTGGCGTATGAGGTCGTGTATGTTGGCGGGCCGGTGGTGTATAATTCCTATGTCACCCTCGGCTCCCGGCTGCTCCCCCACGAGGGGGCAAGCGTGGCCAATGATTCAGCCATATCTGTTTCCACGGCCAAGGCCAGTGACTATGTCACCCGCTGGACGGCAGCCGGTTCCGATTTTTACGGCCAGGTGTTTGCGGTGGCGGTCAACACCGACAGTTCGCACGCGCTGGGGGACACCAGCAAAACGCAGTTGCTCTGGCAGCGGACCGGCACGCTGGGAGTCATTTGGCCCTACGAGGTGGATTGGTATGGCATCTATTGGCCGGGCGATGCACAGGCGAACCTGTTCGTTTTCGACGCGGGCAACCTGACCAACAGCCCGCGTGCCCAGATTCCAGGCAGTTACAGTGCGTCGGTGGTATGGGAGGACAGTCCCGGAAAGGTGCTGGGCTTCAGTTCCCAGAATTCCACCCTCTCGCCGCTGGGTGAAGGCCGGGCGCTGGTGCAATATCAAAACGCGACGGATGTGTGGATGGTGCCGGTGCGGGTGGTGTCCAGCACGAACGGGGCCTACGTTTCGGCCCAGCAGGTTTACTGGCCTGTCGGGACACCGCTGCAGCCCTTCGCGGCTCCTGCCCAGCTGCAGTTTAACGGATTGGACACCCAGATTTCCCTGGAGACGGAATTGGATCCGGGGCTGACCGTGCAGATGTGGGTGAATCCAGCGACCCTCACCAACGTGCAAAATCTTGCGGCGTGGCTGGATTATCCGCAGCAGGCGATGGTGCAGGCGTGCCTGTACTTATCCACAAACCGACTCTGCCTCTCGGTGCTGACGAATGGCACCACTGGCTCGGCGTTGCTCACATCGAAGGACACCCTCGCACCGAACGTCTGGTCGCACGTGGCGTTCACCAAAAGCAGTTCAGGCAGTCTCAAGCTCTTTCTGAACGGGGTGCTGCAGGCCACCTCGACCGTGACGAGTTTCAACGGCCAAGCCGTCGGGAGGGTCACCTATGGTCAGTGCGTTGTCGGGGGGCGGCTGGGACAGAGTGGAGCCGCAGCGCAGTCGCTGGCCGGCTATCTGGGGCGGTTCAACGCCTTCCAGGTTTGGTCAACGGAAATCCCGGCCGTCACGCTGGCCGTGAACATGTCGGTACCCCTGACCGGAACCGAAGGGGGGCTCACCCATCTGCTCACTTCGGAGGGGTTGCAAAGCCGGGATCCCGCTGATCCATCCGGAACCTCCTTTTCCATAACCGACAAGGCCACGGGCAGCACGGTAGCAGGTCAGGGCGGGCTGATGACCACGGGAACCATGGCCTATCCAATGCCAAACCAGATCGCGTTCGACGGGGTCGCCAATTGGCTCCAGCTCCCGCTGGCCTTGAGCAACGGAGGGGTGGCCACCATCGAATTCAAGATCACTCCCGCACAGGTGGGCAACGCGAGCCTGCTGGCGCTGGCCGTCCCGGGTGTCACCAATCTTGGCGTTGCCATTCGTAACGGGAGCCTGGCGCTCTCCATCATCGCGACGCCGGCCATCGGCTTTACCAACGTCACCCTGACGGCGTCGCGGCTGGTTGAGAATTCCAGTTACCAGGTGGCGCTGACGTTGACGAACAACCGGGTGACCGTTTATCTGGACTCCCAGGCTCTTGGCTCTGCGACCCTGACGGGCAACCCGATCGCCGCTCTGTCCAGTTGGGTACAACTGGCCAGCGGTCTTGCGGAAGGACCCTATGCGGGTGTGATTTCGGACCTGCGTATTTACAGCGCGGCCCGCAGCGCCAGCGAAATTGCAGGGGACATCCTAAGCCCCGGCGACCTGACCGATTCGACCCTGCAGCAATTGTATACCTTCGATTCCCCCTCGCCCACTGTGGCGCCTCCCAGTGTGCCGGGCTTTGGAGTCAGAAACGTCGAGTCGAAAATACAATTCAGCGATATATCCACTGCGGAGACCGTTTTGGCGGACCCGTCGAAGGATGGGCCCACATTCGGGGCTGTTGCGCCAGTGATCAACTTTCTGGACAATGGTCAATCACAGCATTTTGGTGGCGATGCCGCGTTCCCTGGGTTGGCGGTTGGCGTTGGTTATGGTTGGCTGGCTGTTGAAGCGAATGGCGTTATTTCGATCCTGACCAATGGTCATTACACGTTCGGGGTGAACAGCGATGACGGTTTCCGCGTTACCATCGGCACCAACCAGTTTTTGTATGCCGGTATGCGAGGCGGTGCGGATACCTTGGCGACCTTCTCCCTCACGGCCGGCAGTTATCCGGTGCGACTGACCTATTTTCAAGGGCTTAGTGATTCGGCGGTGGAGTTCTTCGCCGCCCCCGGAGACTACACCAACTTCTCGTCCGCCTTCCGGTTGGTGGGAGACACCGCCAACGGCGGGCTGGCGGTCACATACACGCTGCCGGGGCCGACCAACGGTAATGCCTTTGCCCTGGCCGATCAGGCGCGGGGTTGGACGGCAACCTACTATGGGAGCCCAGCACTTGGGGCGCAGCTGTCCTTTGCCGATATGCCGGAGGTTACGGGTGGCATCGTTCGGAGCGGCACTGCTTACCACGCGGCCGTTTATCAGGCTGAAGGCCGGATCCTGCCGGTGAATGATCTTCCCACCAACCGCGTGCTGCAGGTGTGGTGGCCGAGCACCTACACGGCACCCTACCTCGACACGCCCCTCCAGTTCCCGGGGCAGGTGAATAATTATGTGCTCATGGACCCGCTGGTGGCGCCCACCCTGGTCGTGGCCGGTCAGAACACAAGCCGGGGATACGAGATTCCCTCCTCCTGGACATCCCCCGTTGTTTACTACGGCAACGATCCGACGCGGACCGGATTCAACCCGAATGAAGAGCACGCGATGATTATCGGTTCCTCGGTCTATGCGCTGAGGTGGGATTTGAACGGCGATAACACGTCGCACAACTATGTGCTGCTCCAGTATCAGGACTCTGACCAGGGATACCAGACCTTTCTGCAACCGATCTGGATTGTGCCCACGAACAGCCAGTATCCCAGCTTTGATTCGACGCTGAATGTGGGCCAGTTATTGCAGGCGCCGATGCCCCTGCCGGATCTGCCAGCCAGCACCAACTCACATGTCGTGAGCGGCACCGACCCGAATCACCGTCTCTACCAGGATCGTCAGTTTGCCTTCTGGGCGATATCGGCGGTGACAACAGGCACCAATTACGATGGTGCGAACGTGGCGTGGTGGTATCCCATGCAGCCTTCGTTCTACTGGCCCACGACGATCGCCGCAGGTGGTTCGGTGCCTTTTGGCGACTCGACGAGCGGCAAGCCTATTCGTTATTCGACCCAGTGGCCGACGCCAACCCCGGTGCTGGCCCTTGGGCAGACCTTGTCGGACGCCGTGCCCTCCGCCGACGGGAATGGTTACCTTCCGGCCGTGGCGGGGCAGCTCTCAGTGGATGTGCTGTATGATGCGGCCAAACTCAACAACAACAGGACGACTGTGGTTCTTGAGGATCCCTCCACAACCAGCGCAACCTCGCTGTCCCGGCTGGTGGGATTGCCCGCCACGGAGGTGAACTACGGACTGACCTATTTCACAACCCTTCCGGCTCATCTGCGCAACCGGGTCTATTGGGATCCGGTCGCTTTGAAGCTGAACCTGACCGGCAAGATTGTGCGCCCGGTCACCGGCTTTCCCTATGTGGAGCCGGCCTGGTTGAGCCCGAGCGACTGCCAGACATTGCTGGGCCTGAGCACCGACAGCCAGTGGCAAACAGCAGTTGGGAACCTGCGCCGGACGGCCAACCTGGTGGGCAGCGCCGAGACACCGTTCACCGAGCTGGTGCTGACACCAACCAGCCAGACCGGGGGGTATGTGACCCTGGGAGTCAACACCCGCACCAACCTCAACCTGCGCGGGGTGCCGGTGGCCGTGTATCCCATGTTCGTGGACACGAACCGGCTTTACACCGGGGTGATCAACTCGATTTACTCCGACAATGCGTTTGACCAGTACATGGTGATGCGGCATTCCGGGGACTTTGGAGGCGATCCCAGCCAGTTTACCTTTGATTGGCGCTACACATTCCCTGTGGATGGACGTGTGCCCAACAGCAACCCAAGTTCCGATGATGGCTGGATTTCCCACGCCCCGGCGACGGCAGGCCTGAACAACGTGGTCTTTGGCGGTCCCGGTCTGCTGACACTGCAGGACCTTTATTTCACGGTACGGTGGCGGTCTATGGCCGCAGGCAGCCCCAACACCAACTGGAGTTCCTGGACTGACCCGGTTCTGGTCCAGAGCTGGCTGACGCGTGCGATGAACGGAATCAATCCCTACACCCAGCGGGTGAATAATCTGGCGGCCAGCCAACCCGATCTCAGCACCAGCCTGTTGACGGGGGCTGGAAAGCGTTATGTGGGGGATGTTCCGCTCAACACCGAGAACGCCGATCAATATGGTTTGATTGAGATCTATGAGACCCTCCTGGGCCAGGCGCGCAACATCAGCATCGACGCCGGTTACTCCGATGACAACGTCAACGCGTCGCTTCTCGAGTCCGCCAGCAAGCTGAATGACCTCTACAACATCCTCGGGGACGAGGCGTTTAGCGACGCCCAGGATCCGACGGTGGCGTGGGGGAACCGGGACCTGAACGACATCCTCCACGGCTCGCGCGCCTCAAGCCTCTTCCCTTTTGAGGGCGAGGTGCCCAACCTGAATGAGGAAACGCTCGCCCTCCTGAGGGGAAGGGACAACACCTCCTCCACACCGGTTTCCACCTACCCGGTGTACAACCGTCTGTATTGGAATTTCACCGGCGGGATCAACACCGGCGAACCGGCTTATGCCGTGAACTATGGGACACCTTCCGTGGCGGGGGACCCGACAGGCTCGATCACGGCGGCGGACGCGGCGAAGCTTTACCCCCAGGGCCACGGCGACGCCTACGGCCATTACCTGACGGCACTTTCGGAATACTATCGGCTCCTGGCCAACACGAATTTCACATGGAGACCGCGCACGCAGGTCGTTCCTGTGGAGGGAGTCAACGTGACTTTCTACTACGAGGACGAAAAGCGGATGGCCAGCACGGCGGCGCAGTTGGGCAGAGTCGCCCTGATGGTGGCCCATGAGACCTTCAAAAAGGATTTCAGCTTCAACCCATCCAGCCAGGTGCCCCTGTTTCAGGACTCCAATACCAACCGCGCATGGTCGGCATCGGAGTGGTGCAACCGCAGTTCTCAATTGTCCTACATCAATTGGGCCGTGTTGAACTCCCTGCTGCCGGCGGCGACGGACTTTGACACTGCCGAGACCATTTCGCGGGCCACCGTGCCGGGCCTGAGCCAGGTGGCTGACAACGTGTCTGCATTACAGGATCTAGCGGACGCCATCGACCGGGGGGACAGCCCGATGCAGGTCTCGGCCAATGTCGTGCCGTTCGATCTGGACCCGGCTTTGCTGGACAACGGGATCAGCCATTTCGAGCAGATTTATGGCCGGGCCGTGTCCGCGCTGTCCTCGGCCTACAATGCCTTGCAGCAGTCCTGCCAGGCCGCCCTGGATCTGCGCCGGCAGAACACTTCGCTGGAGTCGTTCCGCCGACAGGTCATCCAGCGGGAGACCGAGCTCAATAATCAACTCACGGACCTTTATGGAACACCTTATGCGGACGATATTGGTCCGACAGGGGCATTCATCACCGGCTACAGCGGTCCGGACCTCTACCACTACAACTACATTGATCCGGGTATCTTCGACCCCGCAACGGCCGGGGCGGTCACCAACCTGAGTGTGGCGTTGCAGTATTCGTTGACCGGCGACAAACAGGACATCCTGGCCGCGGTGGGCACCAAAGTAACCTATTCCGTGAACAGAGAGGGAATCCCGGTGATCCCGTCAAACTGGAACGGAAGCCGGGCCATCTACGGCAAAATTCAGGATGCCGTGAGCGCCTACATTCATGCCTGGACCAGCCTGCGCGCGGCGGTGGCCAACCAGCAGAACCACGGGAACGAACTGGCCTCACAGCTGCAGCGCCTGCAGGACCACTCTGCGTATTCGGACCATTATGGGGCCATTGGCGACAGTCTTGGACGGGCGATCCTGACCGAGCAGATGATTCAAAACGCGCTGGATTCCACCCTGAAAAGTCTGGACATCTTCGAGGCGGAGATGAAGGCCGCTTATGCGGCCTCCAAGGATCCGATACCCGCCTCGTTCATCGTGGGGTTGGCGAACGGAGGAGATATGTCCTTCCCGGCGCGCATCGGCATGGCGGTGGCGGATCTGATTGGGGAGGAGACCATCGGTGCCGCCAAGAATGCGGCATCGTTCGGCAGCTTTGCCGCCTCGATGGCGATCAGCCAAATGACATCCCTGCTCGACGACAATGCGACGGCTCTTGCAGACGCCGAGTATCAATCGCAGGTGGCGATGACCAGCAGCATTCTGCTGAGTAAAGTCAATGCGGACAGAGACTCGGTGTATGCCGCTGCGGTGGACTGCAGACATGCCTGGCAGACCTATGTGAGCCTGATCGCGAAAGGCAACCGGCTGCAGTCGGACCTGACAACCTTCCGGGCCGAGAACGCCTCGCGTGTGCAGCAGGCGCGGTATGGCGAGTCGATCTTCCGGTCCTTCCGCAACGAGGCGCTACAGAACTATGGGGCCGCCTACGACATGGCAGCACGGTATGCCATGGCGGCGGCGAAGGTTTACGACTTCGAGACGGGCCTGCTTGATCCGACCGTTGTCACCGGCAGGAGCGGTGACTTTCTTGGATCGATCATCCGGGCGGAACAGATTGGCGACATGGTGGACGGGCAGCCGCAGCTGGCCCCGGAGGGAGCCAATACCCTTGCGAATGTCCTGGCCCAGATGCGTGCCAACTGGACGACGCTCAAAGGGCGCTTCAGCATCAATAATCCCACGTTGGAATCCCACGCCCTGTCCCTGCGCTGGGAGGCGTTCCGGATCGGAAACGCCCCAGGAACGGCGATGCAGCATGACTATGACACGACGTGGCAAAACAAGCTCTACACCTGCAAGGTGGCGGACATCCGGCAGGTGGCGGAGTTCAAGAACTTCTGCCAGACCTACAGTCCGATGCAGACGAACGAGCCGGCGATTGTGATTCGCTTCTCCACGGAGATCAATCAGGGCAAGAACCTCTTCGGGCTCCCGCTAAGTTCGGGCGACACCTACTACGATCCCACCCACTTCACCACCAAGATCCGTGGTTCCGCGATCAGCTTCTTCAATTACAACGGTGGCACCAGCAACCTGCTCACCACCACGCCACGCGCCTATCTCTTCCCGGTCGGCACCGACCGCCAGCGCACGCCCATGGACGGCGGCGCAACCGTCAGGGACTGGCACGTGGTGGACCAGGTCTGGCCGATACCGTATCCATCGGCGGCCGGGAATGTGAGCCTGTCGCTTCAGGATCTCGGCACAGACAACGTGCATTTGCTGCGGAAATTCCCCGAAATGCTGGCCTATGACTCTGCGGATCTGGCCTCCCGGCCCGCCGTGTCTTATGACTCCCGGCTGGTGGGGCGATCACTGTGGAACACATCCTGGTGCCTGATCATCCCGGCATCGAGTCTCTCCTCCAGCACGTCCACTTCGCTTGACACCTTCATTCAAAACGTGCAGGACATCAAGATTCATCTCCAAACCTACTCTTACTCAGGAAATTAGGATATTTATGATAGCTCGAAAGATTGTCAGGCTGATGGTGGGTTTTCTTACCCTGTCTGTGGTGGTCGCAACCTGGGCGGCTCCGGCGCCGTTGATCACCTTTTATGGGATGATCACGGATGAATTCGGCTGGCCCTGTGAAGGGGCGGTGAAGCTGGTGTTCAAGTCGAGCGGCGCGGTTGTATTCAGCAAGGACCTCACCCTGGCCAGGGGCAGGGACTACAACTACATCGTTCGTGTGCCATACGACACCGGGGTGGTCGATTACTCGCCGGCCTCGATCGCCATGGGCGACACAGTTACTGCCCGGGTGATCGCTGGCGATGGGACGTTGCTGGCTGAGAAGACCATGACGGTGGACTTTCCAGCCGGTGCGGTGATCAATCTCAACGCTTCGGCGTCCACCGACAGCCAGGGGGATGGGATTCCCGATGCCCTGCGCCGCTGGATTTGGCTCTGCCTGGATGTGCCGGGACCCTTCGATCCCCGCACGATCACGGCCAGCATGGATTCGGATGGGGATGGCGTCAGCAATCTGGCGGAGTATCTGGCTGGAACGGATCCGGCGAATCCCTTTGATTACCTGAGGCTGGATATCACTCAGGCGTTGGCAGGCCAAAGCGGGCTTGTCTCCTCAAACATTCCTCAACTCTACTGGTTCAGCGTGCCGGGCAAGACCTACCGGGTGGAGGTGGGATCGATTGGAGCGGGGGCTGTCCAGTGGGCACCTCTGCCGTTTGCGTCCAGCCCGAATGGGGATTCCACGAACAGTTTTCAGATTGGAATAGGGGATTACATCTCCGCCTTCGCACCCTCCTGCACGACGAATTCAGTGTTCCGCCTGTCGGTCCAGAGCCCGGCCAACGGCGTGCGGCTGGTTCGCTAAGCTGATCAATGACTGGGGTGTCCCTATCCTCTTCGCGATGGGGGGGTAACCTGATTGGGCTGGCGAGTCGCAAGCGACATGGCATAACGGGGGAGGGCTGGGAAAAATCTCGCGCGGAGAGGCCGAGGCGCAGAGAAGAAGTGGTTGGGTAATTTGCGTGCCCCACGTTCCCACCGTGCTAACGGCCTGGGTATCGGCCATAATAATCGAACCGAAGGGCTGAAGGCCCGGTCTAATCCAATATAGGGATTGAACCGGAAACTGCCGGGCCTTCAGCCCTTGAATCGTTTCAAACACCCCATTTCCAGGGGGTGGTACCCCAGGCTGGAATGGCGCGCACGCGATTGGAACTACGTGTCGGTGATCTGATCCTGAACACGATCACGCGCCGCGCACGACGCCAGGGTCGGGACATTCAATTGTCGAACGTTCAGTTCCACCTGCTCGAGTTTCTAATGAGGTCGGCGAGCAAAGTTTGTTTGCGCGAAGCCATTTCCCAGGGTGTCTGGAGAGGCGAACTCAGCCCTTTTTCAAACATCATTCCGGTCTACATGCAAAGGTTGCGTGAAAAGGTGGATTCCGGGGCTGAGCCGAAATTGATACACGGGATCCGAGGGGAGGGAAATATGACTTGCTGCGAACAGCACCCCACGGATCCCAGGGATTGCAAATTCCCCTGCTGCGGGGCGAATCAATGATGTCGGGTTGCACCCCAAAGAGCCCGATGGGCAGGAGGAGTCGGGATCCAGTTCAATCATCCCCAGCGACGACCGGCGCACGTTCACCGGGCGTCAGGTTGCGATTGGTTGGTGGTCGGGCACACGATCTCCCACTCCCAGCCGGTCGCCGTTCATGCATCTCCGCAGCCCCGCGGCGATGTTCAGTGCAGTCATTCCGGGCGGATCGGCGGAAGAGCGGGGGGAGGTCGGGAAGTGTGCGCCATGCAGTGTCTTTCTTGATTTTCTGGACGTCAATTGGGGGCAATCCCAGCCGCATGTGTTACGACACAAGTGTCTCCGGTTATGTCGGATTACAAAAAAGGATGAAGCTGATCAAAGCTTCATCCTTCGTAGACAACGGAAAGGTCGGCCCAGCCTAACCACGAAGGTTGAACTTCAACCGGGAAATCGGACGCCTGAGTGAAACCCTTTCAACGGAAAGCGGGGAACCGTCGCCGGTTCCCCGCCAGAATCATCGGTAAGGATTAGTATGCCCGCACTCGGAAGAACTTAGCGCCCACGGCGATGGGAGCGCTGAGGCTCTTCGTAGCGCCTGTACCCGCTGCGGGTGAACCCACATCGACCCAGGAGCCGGCGCCAAGCTCTGCGCGGGACTGCAACTGGTAGCTATAGCCGATTTGGGTGGCAAAAGTGACGTCCACGCTCGCACCGTTTTTGACGACGCTGAGGGTCGCTGGATTTGGCAGAGGAGTCACGATCACTTTTGCCAGAGGCAAGGGCGTGCCCGCAGCGGCTCCGGTGATGAGGCCGGACTCGGCCGCGAATCCCCAATCTGAGGCCCAGTTGACGTCCTTGAAGGCGCCCGAGTAAGTAACCGGCGTGTAGAAACCGTCATTGGGGGCGGTGATGGGGCTGTTAGTCAGCGCCGGGCTGTTGGCCATGAGGCGTGGGTCCAACTGGAAGGCCGGCACATTGGTGCGACTGATACCCCGCAACATCGGATTGGCGAGCAGGTTGTTGTTCGCCGAATTGGTCAGAACCCAACGACCGGTGCCCGACGATGTCCCGAGGCTGGACCAGATGTTGTTCTGAATCTTTGCAACGCCATTGGTGAAGAATCTGCCGGAAGTGGGGTCGTCAATGTTCAGGATGTCCCCGCCGAAATCGGTGAAGATGCTGTTGAAGACCTTGGGGGCCGCATAAACACGGGATATGAGGGCCCGGGTGGGGGTGCCGTTGCTGCCCGCGCCAATGTAGGTGGCATTGTAGATTTCGAAGTTGGCGATCGGCGCGTTGCTTACGCCCAAACCGTTGGGCTCACCGTTCCACTCGCCGCCGTTGTCCTTCTTGTCCGGAGCCTGCAGGACGAACCAGAACTGGTTCTTGCCGCGATAGCCCTGGTCAATGTCGAAGTTGTCGTCGTCGCTGAAGAAGCTTGCCATGTATTTCGTGTTCACGGTGCCACCGAAGAACTCACAGGAATCATCGGCTGCGCCGAAGATTTCCACGTTCTCGACTGTCGTGCCGCGGCCGACGGCGCAGAGGGAAAGACCGTTGACTTCCTTGTTGGGCAAAATCACCGTGGAGGAGTTGCGGATCGAGACGAAACGGAAGACGCCAGAGCTGTCGTCGTCGTCGTTGCCGCCGAAACGGTTAATGAACTGACCGTTCACCTGGTTGTCCGGCAGGCCTTCAAAGATGTCATACTTGGGGGATGCGGCGTTGCCAGCAACGTCACTGGCTGTGTTCAACACGCTCTTGCCAAAGAAGACCACGCCGCCCCACAGACCGCGCTGCCACAAGGGAAGATCGTAGGGATCGTCCAGGTCGTCACTTTCCGAACAAAAGATGATGGGGCTGTGCTCGGTGCCGTTGGCGAAGATTTTGGCTCCCTGTGTGATGAACAGCGCACTGGAACTAAGGCCGGTGCCGGCCTTGCCGCGAATCGTGGTGCCCGGTTCGATGTTTAGAACACTGTTTTTCAACACATAGATAAAGCCGTTTAAGACATATGTATTGGTGCGGAACCAGTTATTGGTGCCGGTCAGGTTGGATGTGATCTGGACAATATTTGCGGTATCCGACAGCGTGGGGCGGTGTTGAATGAGGCCCACTTGTGAAGCAAAGGTCCAATCCGCAAGCCAGAGATCACTCGTATCAAAAGCACCGGAGTAGGTGACGGGCGTATAAAAGCCGTCATTGGGGGCGGTGACGGGGCTGTTGGTCAGCGCCGGGCTGTTGGCCATGAGGCGCGGGTCCAGCTGGAAGGCCGGCACATTGGTTCGACTGATGCTCCGCAACATCGGATTGGCGATCAGGTTGTTGTTGGCCGTATTGGTAAGGACCCAGCGACCTGTGCCCGAGGATGTTCCGAGGCTCGACCAGATGTTGTTCTGAATCTTCGCCACGCCATTGGTGAAGAATCTGCCGGAAGTGGGGTCGTCAATGTTCAGGATGTCCCCGCCGAAATCGGTGAAGATGCTGTTGAAGACCCTGGGGGCCGCATAAACACGGGATATGAGGGCCCGGGTGGGGGCGCCGTTGCTGCCCGCGCCAATGTAGGTGGCATTGTAGATTTCGAAGTTGGCGATCGGCGCGTTGCTCACGCCCAAACCGTTGGGCTCGCCGTTCCACTCGCCGCCGTTGTCCTTCTTGTCCGGTGCCTGTAGAACGAACCAGAACTGGTTTTTCCCGCGATAGCCCTGGTCAATGTCGAAGTTGTCGTCATCGCTGAAGAAGCTTGCCATGTACTTCGTGTTCACGGTGCCGCCGAAGAACTCACAGGAATCATCCGCTGCCCCATAGAACTCTACGTTCTCAATCTTGGTGCCACGGCCGACGGCGCAGAGCGACAGACCGTTGATTTCCTTGTTCGGCAGGATAACCGTCGAGGAGTAACGGATTGAGACGTAACGGAAGATGCCGGAGTTGTCCTCGTCGTCGTTGCCGCCGAAACGGTTGATGAACTGGCCGTTCACCTGCGAGTCGGGCAGGCCTTCGAAGACGTCATACTTCGGCGCCGCAGCGTTGCCGGAAACATCACTGGCGGTGTTCAGCACGCTCTTGCCAAAGATGACCACGCCGCCCCACAGGCCACGCTGCCACAGCGGAAGGTCATTCGGGTCGGTCAGGTCATCGGTTTCCGAGGTGAAGATGATGGGCTTGGCCCGAGTGCCGTTGGCGAAGATTTTGGCCCCCTGGGTGATGAAGAGCGAGGCCGAGTTGAGGCCGGTGCCGGCCTTGCCGCGAACAACCGTGCCAGGTTCGAGTGTCAGGGTGATGTTGGTCAGGACATAGATGAACCCATTCAGCACGTATTCGTTTGTGCTGTACCACGTCACACTGCCCGTGAGATTGCTGGTGACTTGAATTGTGTCGGCCTTCACGCCGGATGCGCAGATCAGTCCCGCGCAAAGGAGCAAAGCCTTGAGTTGAGATTTCTGTCTATTAAGCATAAGTATACAGTTATTGGTTGTCCGTCATCTTACTCATAACGTTGGAGTTATGAGTTTCGTGTCTATTTTCTCACGGGCGTGCGGCACGATCGTGTCGAAAGTGTGACAACTGTGTGAACTTTTCCGTGTTGGGAAGGAAAGCCACTGAGTGCCGGAGAACGCAAAGCGAACGGGGCGGCCATCCCCCCTCGGGAAGCAATCCTTGTTCAAGGCTTCAGTCGCTTCGGCTTGTAGACGTCCACCCCGACTGGACCGTTGAATTCAAAACCGGTGAGGCTGGCTTTCCCGGCCACGGTGCCGGTCCTGAAGGCGACCAGCGTCGGGAGGCCCTGACGATGAATGCGTGCGCCAACCGCGCTGGTGCTCTCCAGAAGTTTGAAGGCCAATTCCTGTCGTTGCCCTCGGGCGTGAACGACAAACACCGTCAGCAGATCAAGCTCGGCCAGTGTGTTGGTTGGACCGAGGCGCACAGTGGCAGTGGCGGGTAGCAGGTTGTCCAACTTGGATTCAACACGTTCCCAGTTGCGGGGCCGGCTCCGCGTTGCCGGGGCATGTACGGTGAAGCCGGCCTGGGGCAACTCCAATCGCAAGTCGCCCCAGACAGGGTCGACGCGGGTCTCGGCAGGGGGATGCAGCAACATCTGAAAGAGGGCAGGTTCCCTGGCAACCAGATGATCGTGCAGGATGAACATGTCGGGCTCGACGAACAGGACGCTTCGTTTGTACTCTTTCAGTTGTCGCCTGTAGGCGTTACTGACATCCAAGGAAACAAAACTCCAATCCGGCCCGACTGCCTGCTCGATCACACTCATGCTATTCGTGGGTGACAGGTCAGGCCCGTCACCGTTCACCAGCAGGTCGTGAGGCGAGTCATTCGTCACCGACCGCGCCAACCAGCGCCGCAACTTGTCTCCCTGAGGGCTCGACAGCAGTGTTTGACCAAAGGCCTCGATTTCAAATGTGTTAAACAGACGAAGGGCATCCGGCGCGGCGTTGGTGTAGAGCCGGAACCGAACGACATTGGTAGCGCTGGGCAACACGACGCCATTAATGTGAGGATGGGGGGCGGCAGGGGTTGTCAGGGGCGGGTGTGCAGGCACTTCCACTCCCCGGCAACCACCCACAAGCAAGGTCATCACCGGAATCAGAAGACAGGCGTATTTCATATATCGATTCACATCGCTAGTGTCCGCCGGTCAAAAGTCGTAGGTGAAGGACAAACCAAATGTCCGTCCCTTGGTATAGGAGGAATACAGCAGCGAACTGTTCAAGCCGTAGGTCCGCTCAATCGTTGAATCGAGCAGGTTTTTCGCGGAGAACCGGATAGTCGCGTGTTTGCCGATGGTTTGGGAAATGATAAAATCCAAGGTCGGAGCCGGCTGCTCGTAAATATCCTGTGCGTTCAATTTGGTGATGGCAATACGCGGGCCGGCGATGTTGAGGATGAGCGAGGCCGATGTGCCAGCGCGCGGGTTGGCATAATTCAGGTCGGCGTTCACAATGTAGGGTGACTGATCGTAAAGCGGACGGGTGGCGCTGGGGTTGGGGAAAAATTCTTTCAAACTATTCAGTTCGTCCGGCCGCAGTTTCACCTCGGACTGCACCAGAGAAAGATTTCCCCCGAGGCTGAACGGACTCAGTGGAGCGCCCAGGAAATCGAGGGTCTTTCTGGCCTCCAACTCCAAGCCGTAAAGCGTGGCCTGGTCCCGGTTGAAGAACGTGATCACATCCCCTTCACGCTTGATGTCCCCCCGTTCAATCGCGTTTTTCAAATCCTTGTAGAACAGACTGGCGCTGACCAGTTCGCCCGGCCGGGGAAACCACTCCCAGCGCAAGTCGTAATTTTGGATGGAGGTCATCACCAGAAGCGGATTGCCTTCAACGTAATCGTTGATGACAGGGTCATACCCGAAATACGCGGCGCACTCGCGGAACGAAGGGCGGGCGATCGTCTGGCTGTAGTTGAGGCGGAAATTCATGTTGGAATTAACCGCGTAGATCAAGCCGAGGGCAGGCAGCAAATCGCCCTGATTGATCGCCGTAGTGTTGGTGGATAGCCCCGTCACGGTGCTGGCCCGGTAGCTTTCCGAATACACTTGCATGTCCGTCGTTTCATAGCGGCCGCCGCCGACCAACCGGAATTTTTGAACCAGCGGAAGCTCCAGCATGAGGTAGGCCGCTTGAATGCCCTGTTCACCATTGTAAAGGCTGTTGAAGGATTGGATGTATTGGTCCCAATTGAGTGTGATGTTCCCATTGCGGGTGTTGGTCCGCGTGCTGCCGATTCCCAGATTTTCCTCGGTCAGATAGTGGTTCGGATCGCTATTGTAGCCGGAACTCCCGGAATAATAGAACGCTTGATCGACAAAGCTCCGTTTGGAGTAGGTGTCGAAGAGCCCAAACTTCAACTGCCCCTCCTCTTCCGTCCAGTTGTGGAATGGCACGAGCCAGTCCAGCTTCGTGTTGCGATTGTCCTCTGCCAGGTTCCGAAAGTAGCGGGTGGGGTTGCTCGGGATCGGAATGTAATTGCCCCCTGTTTCATATCCACTGCCTCGATCGGCGTCGTTGAAGAACCTCGCGTCCGGCTCGTCCTGGGAGGTTCCGGTGAGAGCCACAAGCCAGTTGAATTTGATGTCAGCCACGGTCGGAAAGAGGTCCTCCCCTTTCATCTGGTAGGTGGTCAGATTCCGCTCCGTGTAATACAAATCGAACTTTCGGAAGGTGGCCTCCTCATCCGAACGTTCATAGCCCTGATCCTGCACCCGCGCCTCGTCGGTGCCGTTCTGATTATTGAAAAAGGTGAAGCCCAGCTCGTGATTCTCAAACGGCTTGTAGGCCAGATTCACCATGCCTGCCCAGTTGACAATGCTGAGCGATCGCGCATCCCGGTAGCTGTTCTTCAATTGCGTGCCCTGCTGGTACCGGCTGGAAACCCCCTCCCCGTAAGACTGGTAATCGTGCTTGTAACTCAACCCCGCAAAATAGCCGAAGGGCTGGTCAAAAAGATGTACCGAATCACCGCCCGCAAGTGAGAAATTATGATTTAGCGGGGAGGCCTCCTGTTTGGCCGCGAATTCCGTTGTTCCCAACTCACGCGTCTGCTGGTCCAGTAGCAGGGCGTTGTTAAGATTGCGGCTGTAATTGATCGAAGTGCTGGGACCGGTCGAAATCGGCGCGGTCGGAATTGTCTGCCTTTCCAGGGAACCCGGCAGTGCCCGCGTTCCGTCATCCATGCCCGCCCAGTCGAGCCCGCCGCCGCGATAGGTCAGAAAGCCGTCGTTGAGATTGGCTTGCGGGTTGTAGGCGGTTCCGAGGGACAGCGATACAAATGGCTTTTCCGGAAACGACTTGGTCACCACGTTAATGCCGCCGCCGGTGAATGTGCCAGGCTGGTCCGGGGTAAAGGTCTTGGCCACCACGACCCGGTCAATCACCTGCGACGGGAATAAATCCAGCGATGCGGATTGGCGGTAGGGATCCGCGGAGGGGATGCTGGCACCGTTCAGGGTGGTTGTGACATAGCGGTCGTTCAAACCCCGAATGACGGCGAACTTTCCGTCCACGATCGTTGCGCCCGAAACTTTCGAGATGGACTCCGCCGCGTTGCCGGCACCCACCCGGGAGAGGAAGTCCGAACCGAGGGACTCCATCATGACGGATGACTTCTGCCGCTCGATCAACATTTGTTCCGTCTGTTGTTTGAACTCCTCGGCGGTGACCTCGTATTCCTCCATTTCGTAAAATTCGGGGCGCAGGTTCCCGTTCACAGTGGTGGTCTGCCCCGGAAGGATTCGAACGTCGGTCACCACTGCGGCGGCGTAGCTTGGCTTGGAGAGGCGCAGCACCTGGTCGCCGGGCGGAATGCCATCCAGCTTGAAGCGGCCCTGGGGATCGGTCTGCATTGCCAGCGTGGTACCGCGGACCGTGACCGTGACGCCGCCCAGGACGGATCCATCCCAACTGCTCACCACCGTACCGGCGACGGAGCCGGTGTCCTGGCCGAAAGCCGGCGTTGCAAAAGCCGTTCCGATCGCAATACCCAGCAGGAACAGGCATCGCCAAACAGTTAGCCGGTGGGAGTTGGTGGCCATGACAAGTTCGGTAGGGCGGGACGGTGGCTCAGGACTTTGCGGAGTTTCGGGCGAGTTGCTCCACCTTGTCCAGGTAGCGCTGCACGTTGTCACGGGGCTTCAATTTCTGCGCCTTTTTCAGCAGCTCGGTGGCGTTGGCGTATTTCTGGGATTGCACCAACAACTGGGCATGTTTCACGAAAGCGTCCGCCTCGAAGCCGGAGATGGCCGCCGCAGAAAGGTAACGCAACTCGGCCTTCTCCTTCTGGCCGCTTTTCGAATAGTAATCCCCCGCCAACAGCAACGCCTCCCCATCAAGCGGGTCTTTCTGTATGATTTGCTCCAGGGTGGCAATGGCCTTGTCCCCGGCCCCGTTGGCCATCGCTGCCTTTGATTCGAGCTTCAACAGTTTTAGTTCATCGACCGCCGACAGCGCGGTGGACCCCTGGCGAATCCGGGCAAACATCTGGTTCGCTTCCGTCCACGCGCTACGGTTCACCAGAATTTGCGCCGCTCGCAGGGCTCGCGCCGCATTCTGGCCACCGTCGGTTTGAATGGCTTCCAAGTAGGAATTCAGCGCGAGATCGTAAGAATCCTGCGCCATGTAGAGATCTCCCAGCAGAAACAACGATTGGGCGTTTGCCTTGCCAACGCGGCGCAACATTTCCAGACTTAGCGCCGCCTTGGCGGGTTGCTCGCGCTGAATGTAGATGTTCGCCTGTAGTGACCAGAGGTTTTCACGGTCGGGGTATTCCTTGATCAGCTCATCCAGCAGCGCCAGCGCGTAGTCGTAATTCGCCGTGGCGATGGAGCTTTTTACCAGGCCCAGTTTGAAATCGAGGTTTTCAGGTTCGAAAACGAGCGCCTGCCGGTAAGCGGCCTCGGCTGACACGTTCTTGCCGATGCTCATGAAGGAGAAACCCAGCAGCCCGAACACCTTTCCATCGCCGCCCCCGAGGGAGATTGTCTTCGTCAGCGGTTTGATGGCTTCCGCATTCCTGCCGTCACGCACCAAGGCGAAGCCAAGATTCTTGTGAGCCCGCCGGTAATCCGGGAATTTTGAGATTGCTGCCTGAAAATGGGTAACGGCATTGGTGAGGTCTTCGTTTTGGAAAGCGATGTTTCCCAGGGTGAAGTCAAAGACCGGCGTGGCATCCGGCTTGGTCAGCAAGGCCAGTTCCGCCGCCGCCTTTTTCTGGTCGTCCCGCAGGAGCGGCACGATCTTGTCGCGATAGGTCGCCAGCTCTTCCGGCTTCATTCGCGGTTCGACATCGGAGGCAAAGCCATATGTGCCAATTAGGTGGCGGGTGAATTCCGGATCATTCCAGACGGAGGCCAGCTCGTTCGTTGCTGGCATCTTTGCGAACGTGGTAGGCGCGTTCGCGGGTGCTTTCTCCGACTTGGGAGCAGCGAAACCCGCGGTAGCCGTGGCTATGATTCCGAGCCAAGCCAGACCGTTTTTGATTCTCAAGTGGTGGTTCATGAAGCTAAACATTCGGTTTGGTTGATCCGTTCTACCCGGAGCTTACCCGGAAGCGCATCGGAATTTTGATATAAGTGCGAACCGGCTGCCCGGCCTTCATGCCGGGACTGAAGCGCCATTTCCGAATAGCGTCGAGCGCCGGCTTTTCGAATTCCTGCCGTGAGGAGTTTTCCACTCGCGGATCCTCGACCCGGCCCGTCTCATCGAGCACAAATACCAGGGTAACCGATCCCTCAATCTTGGCCTTCCGCAGCTCAGCGGGATAGGTCGGGGCGACTTGCGACACGGCCTGCGGCCGCTTCTCGAGGTCCGCCACGTCAAACGTGTCGTCCTGCACGGCTTCGGCGGCGGTGAGGGAGCGGACCTCGCCGAAACCGGCGAGAGCCCCTCCCGAGCCCATGGCGACTTCCAAGTCCGCGTTGAGCGGGATCTGCTGCTGGGCATCGGCGAGTTGCGGCTCCGGTGCGGCTTCGGGCAACTTTTGCTCCTCCACCTGGGGTGGCGGCGCCTCTTCCGCAGGAGGCGGCAGATCTGCTGCGCTGGCTTTGCGCAACTCCAGCACGCTTTCAGTTCTCGTGATCCGGTGCGCGAAGGGGATGACGCCAAACAGCAATGCCGTGAACCCCACCGACAAAACCACAGCCACTATAAAGCCGACTGGACTCCGCTCGTTTTGGTAAACCTTGCGCATCGGGGGGAAATGGGGCGCCTAGCTCTTCTTCTCCGTCGCCAGGCTGACATCCTTGGCTCCGCCAAGCTTGGCTTCATCAATTACCCGAATCATGATGCCGGATCGCGCATTCTCATCAGCCTGGATGACCACCGGCAGCGGTTCCTTCGCGCAGAGGCGTTTCACGGTTGGGCGCACCCCCCCCAACCCAATTTCCTTGCCGCCATAGGCGATCTTGCCATCCGGGGTGACCGCGAAGATGATACTGTTCTTATCCAGGAGGCTTGCGCTGGCCGCCGCCGGTTTATCGACAGATACTCCGGGCTCCTCGATGAAACTGGTCGTCGAAACGAAGAAGATCAGCAGGAACATGATCACGTCGATCAGCGGAATGAGGTTCAGCTCAATCGGTTCCTCCGGCTCGGCAAGTGTGCGGCGAAATCTCATGCGAGCGCAGGCTGGGGATTCGAGGCTTTTGCTTGCGCTGACGCTTGCTTGGCCTCCTTGCGGGTGAACATACGAGTCATGCCGCCAAACTCGGGTCGGAAGTGGCGCAGTGTGATCCCTTCGAGCCGGGCGAGAAAAGCCACATACTCGTGACGGCGGCGTTTGGCGATCGTGGCCATCACAAGACCCGGAACCGCGACCATCATTCCGGTTTGGGTGCAGACGAGCGCCTCGCTGATGCCTTTGGCGATGACATCGGAGGTCGAACTGCCACCGATTCCGATAGCCTTGAATGTCAGGAGCATCCCCATCACGGTGCCCAGCAGACCAAACAACGGGGCCGCAATCACCATGACGTTGAGGAACGCCAGGCCGCGATCCATCCCCGTCACCTCAGTGGCTTCGACTTCACGGAACCGGCCTTCGATATCCCGCACGGAGTGGATTTCATCCTGCGAATAGCGGATCAGCTCCCGGACGCGGTGGGGCGCCTGTGTAGGATCCGCCACCCAGCCCCGCAACGCGGCATCCGAGGCCCGGGTGAGCCCCCGGAAATTCAACTTCATTAACAGCCGGATCGCGCTGAGGAACATAAGCATGGACAGTATCGCCATGGCGGCCATCACAGGTCCACCCGTTGCCCAAGTGTGCCACATCTCTCGAAGGATTGCGTTCATAGGTCTCGCTTTTGTTGAGGTTTACTAGGGGAGAATCTAATTGCCCCGTTCCGGCACGCCGTTCACGAAGCCGACAGCGATTTGCTCCATGCTGCCGATTATCCCCTTGGCGCGGCGGGTCAGGAAAGCGTGGAACAGCAGGGCCGGGATGGCGATACCCATGCCGGTCGCGGTGCAGATCAGGGCCTCGGAAATGCCGGCCGCGAGCATCTTCGGATCGCCGCCGCCGAAGCTGGAGATCACCTTGAAGGTCGCAATCATGCCTGTCACAGTGCCGAGCAGGCCCAGCAGCGGGCCGGTGGTGGCTGCCAGCGCGAGGAATGGAAGGCCCCGCTCCAGCTTGCTGCGCGCACCGAGCATCTTCTCGTAAAGCACTTCCTCGATGTATTCCTTCTTCTCATCCACATGCTCCACAGCCGTGGCCAGGAGGTCGCCGGTAATGCCCGGAATGCTACGGGCATGCTGGAGGGCATTCGAGTATTCGCGTGCCTCAATGTGCTTGAGCACCTTCTGGAGATCGGACTCCTTGGCAACTTGAACCCGGGCCAGTTGCCACCACTTGTAGATGGCCAGGAGGATCGCCGCCACGCCGAGGATCAGCAGGGGGATGATGGCGAGGCCGCCCTTCTTGAATTGCTCGACTATGCCCTGGTCGAGTCGGGAAAGCTTAAACGCGTTGCCCAGGGTCGGGTCGAGCACCAGCTCCCCAGAACCGGTGGTCACCAACTTGCGGCTCGCTGCCTCCAGTGATTTGTCGAGCTTGGCGATGGTGGGATCCGACTTGTTCAGTTCCTGCTGCAACAGGCCCGCCGCCGTGCCCGAGGCGCTGGCAAACATCGCCACCGGGCCGACTAGCGCGGCCTTGCCTGATTGCACCAGCCCCTCGTGGTCGAGCGCCTTGGCCTCAATGAGTTCTCCGCCCTGGGCCGACTCCGCCCGCTCGAGCGCCCGGGTCAGGATGACGCAACGCTGGCTAAACTTCTCCCCCGGGGCTAAATCAGCAGAAACTCCGGCTTTGTCCACGGCATCAAGCATTGCCGCGTAGCGCGGCTCCTCAACGAAACTCAGGCGGCTGCGAAATGCGCGTGCATATTCTGCGATGAGCGAATCGGTGTATTTCACCTCGTCCACCAATCGCTTGGCCTCACCCTTGAGGGCATTAAGCTCTACCAGTTCGTTTTCCTGGAACCGCTGCAGCTTGGCGAGCTCCGCCCGGCGGTTAAGCAGGGTCTGCTCAAGCTCGGATATCTTGCGAGCCAGCGGCAGACGTTCAGCCTCGACTCCCGCCCGTGCGGATGTCAGCTCCGCAGAGGCGGCCTGCAAGTCGGCGGACGCCCCGGCCAGCAAACCTTCCGGCGCTTGGGCGAATGTGAACCAAGGCACCGCCACCAGCAGCGCCGTAAATATCTTCAGGGAATTCTTCATGCGAAATGGTCTTGAGCTCATTTGATGGCCACGGGCAGCGGCACGAAACGGGCGGTCTGTTCGTTCCGGTAGATCTTGACTGCCTCCCGCACGGCGGGTGCCAGTTCCGGCTTGAGGGTCCACTCCCAGCCGTTGGCTCCGGGAGCACCCACGCCGGCAAAGTCGGCAGTGTCGTTCACGAAGTAAGCCGCCCCCAATCCCACATACATCGTCTGGACAGAAACATCCTCGCCCTTACCGTTACGGCGCTTCTCGCTGAACACGTTCACCGCGTTGTTGAACTTGTCGAGTTCGTTGAGGACGCCCACGATCACCTGAATGCGCTCGGCGGCGAGCATCTTGGTATTGGCAGGATCCGACGGCATCCGTGCCAACAGGGGCTTGAGCGTGTCCTGCAGCGGCACCGGAAGTTTGCACGCCTGCTGCTTCAATTTGCCTTCGAACTCCACAGCAAACTGGCGCGCCCGTTCCAACCCGCCGACCGAGGATTTCTTCAACGCATCGGCATCGGCCATTTCCCGGGCGACCTGTGTGGTGTTCGTTGAGACCTTGGACATTTGCTCGTCGAGCGATTTTAACTCCCGTTCGTAGAGCGCCACCGTCTGCCCCAGCAGTTCCTTGTCCGACTGCCAGTCGCTGCGGGCCTTGGAAATCAGCTGGCGCGTCTCCACCCACTTTTCAAGGGTAGAACGCGCTTCAACAAGCGGGGCTTCCGCACGCGCGGATGCCGCCCACACCAAAGCCAGAACCAGAGACAACCGAGCAACGAGCTGAGTCATGGGGGCATTCTGCCTGGGGTTGGTTACGGATTTAAGGCGGTTCTGTTACGATTGTGTTACGGTTAGGACCTGCGCCTTGGAACCATTCAACCGCCCAGGCAGCGTTTGTCCGAGGAGTTGGGACATCCTGCAAATAGGGTTGCCTCGACAAAACGCGCAATGAAATGGGCCTAATGTTTGACAGTGTGAGTTGTTGAAGGCTTTGAGACCTACCGGGAAAAAGGGGTGCATGAATGCATCAGGATCTGCGGTCGGGGCTTTTTTCTCGCATCCAGGGTGGTTTTGGACTAAGCAGAAGGGCTGATTTTTAACTATTGGGAGCAACCATGAGCGAAGTTCTTGTGATGGGACACCGGAATCCGGATACCGACGCGATTTGTTCAGCGATCGGTTATGCGGAGTTCAAGCGGCTGACGGGCATGCCGGAGGCGGTGGCGGCGCGCTGCGGGGATACCAATGAGCGGATCGATTTTGTGCTGAAGAGCTTCGGTGTGCCTGCGCCGAAGTTCGTCTCCGACGTGTCGCCGAAGGTGTGCGATGTGATGAAGCGGCAGGTTTTGAGCGTGAGCCCTGCGGCAACGGCGGCGGAGGCGCTGGGGTTGATGGATGAGCACAACCTGCGCATTCTGCCGGTGCTGGAGGCGGGGGGGCGCTGCCGCGGCCTGCTTTCGCTGTTCAAGCTGGGGAAATTTCTGTTTCCGGGAACGAACCGGCTGTTCGATTCACGCCGGTTGCTGGCGCCGCTGAAGACTCTGGCCGATACGCTGGGGGGGAAGTTGCTTTCCGGGAGCGAGGAGGGGCCTGAGGAGGATCTGGTGCTGATGATCGGGGCGATGAGCCTTGAATCGTTTTCCGAGCGGCTGGAACTTTACACCAAGGAAAAGCTGGCGGTGGTGGTGGGGGACCGGTGGGACATCCAGAACCTGGCGATCCGGGAGGGGGTTCGGGTGATGATCGTGACGGGGGGTCTGCCCGTGGAGCCGAAGACACTGGATGCGGCGCGGAACCGGGGAGTGAGTCTCATCAGTTCCCCGCACGACACGGCGACAACGGCGGCCCTGTGCCGAGCGGCGGTTTCCGTCCGGCATGTGCTGGATGAGGATTTTCTCTCCTTTGAGGAGGGGACCCCGCTGGCGGATGCCATCGGCCGGGCCACGGCCTCCCGGTTTCTGGCCTTCCCGGTTCTGGACCCGGAGGGACGCACGCTGGGAATCATTTCCAAAAGCGATTTTTTGAAAAAGGTGGATCGGAAGCTGATTCTGGTGGATCACAATGAGTTGTCCCAGGCTGTCGAGGGGGCGGATCAGGTGGAGATCATTGAGATCATTGATCACCACCGGATTGGCTCCCTGATGACGCCGCAGCCGATCCTGTTTCGCAACGAGCCGGTCGGTTCCACATGCTCGATAGTGGCGGACTGCTTTTTCCAGCACGGGATCGAGTTGCCGCCGCCGATAGCCGGGCTGCTCCTGGCCGGGTTGGTCTCGGACACGCTGAATCTGACATCCCCGACGACCACGCCGAGGGATGCCCAGATACTCGGGCGGCTGCAGACGATTTCCGGGGTCAACGCACGGGATTTTACGGAGAAGCTGTTTGCCTCCGGTTCCCTGCTGACGTTGAAGCCGGCCCCGCAGGCTGTCACGACCGATTGCAAGGAATACGAGGAGGATGGGGTGGTGTTCAGTGTGGCGCAGATTGAGGAGATCGGGTTCAACCAGTTCTGGAAGCGCAAATCGGAGCTTCTGGAGGCTCTGGAGGGTTACAGGATCTCCAAGAACTACTTTTTCTCCGCCCTGATGGTCACAGATGTGAACACGCAAAGCTCACTCCTGCTGCTTTCCTCGGGCAAGCCCTTCATGGAAACCATCAGCTACCCGAAAGTGGAGCCGGGTATTTTCGAGCTTCGGGATGTGGTTTCACGCAAGAAGCAGCTTCTGCCGTTTCTGACACACTGCCTGCGCCAGATATGACGCGCTGCGCATGGCAGATGGGTTTTCCGGGGAGATTTGTCCTGATGTTTGCAGGGTTGTTGGTGTCCACGCTTTTGGGCATGGCCGAAGCAGCCCCCTCCTCCCGGCGGGAACTGACGCCGGATATTCCGCAGCGGGACCTCACGTACACCAATAGCGGGAGGAGTTTTTGCGGCCCGTGTGCGACGGCAAACGGCCTGTGCTGGCTGGCTGCCAATGGCTATGACCGGCTGATTCCCGGCGGGGGCGGGGATTTGGAGCGGCACCGTGAACTGGTGAAGTTGCTAGGTTCCACGCGCTACATGCAGACCGGGGAGAGGGACCAGACCGGGCCGGGAGCGCTCGCCACGGGTGTGAGACGCTATGTTGCGGATTGTGGCTATGAGGTGGGGCAGTTGGAAACCTTCACGCTGAAACCGGATGGAGGGACCGGCACACTTCTGGCCGGGGTTGAGGAGCGGTTGCGCAAGGCGATGGTGGCCAGCAACTCATTCGTCGTGCTGCATCTGGGATGGTTCAAACGGATAAAGGACAGCACGGATTACGAGCGGAAGGGGGGGCATTATGTAACGGCTGTGGCCCATGGGCTAAACCGTGCCGGGGTTGCGGATGACCGGGTGGTGGTGATTCACGATCCGTGGACCACGAACGGGAACATCCATGTGACGATGGAATCGCTGGCGGAGGGGGCGCTGGTTGTCAAAAAGGGGGGGCAGACCACCCGGCAGAACCTGAGGGGGGCCGTGCGTTTGGGGGGGGAGTTGAGCATCAGTTCAAAGGGGGACATCGGGCTGCTGGACCATATACAGATCATTGAACTGGCTCCGGCAACCCTGTCGAATCATCTGGCACGAGCTGCTGATCCCGTTGTTGCCGCTGCAGCCCGTCCACCGGCAATTCGGGAGGATCGCCGGACGTGGGATTTCGGGGATGTCCATTTCAGCAACCAGTTTCCGGGTGGCCGGCTTGAGGGATGCAGCCAGGAGGGGGATGGCCGCTACGTGGGGGTGATCTCCCCGGAGAACACGCCCATCAATACGAGCCCCTGGTATGCATTCAAGGTGTGGGCTGATGGGGATCGCTTGATCCGCATCAGCCTCACGAACACCTATTCTGCGCAGCGGGGGCGGCCGTGGGTGAGCCGGGACGGGGTGAAATGGGAGCGGTTGGGGTTGGGGGAATGCCAGCCGGGAGCCACGCCGCGTGTGGCGGTGCTGAGTTTGAAAGTGGGGAGGAGGCCGACCTGGGTTGCGACGCAGGAACTGATCGGACTCAAGGAACTGGGGGATTGGACGGACCGCAAATGCCGTTTGCCGTTTGTCCGAAGCAGCATCATCGGGGAATCGGTAGAGGGCAGGCCGTTGAGGGAACTTGTGATCGGGGCAGCCACCAACCGGAATTACCTGTTCATCATTGGAAGGCAGCATCCGCCCGAGGTGACCGGCAGTCTGGGGTTGATGGCTTTTGTGGATGCGATTGCCGGGAACACCCGGCTCGCGAAGAAATTCCGGAGCCGATTCCAGACCGTTGTGATTCCGGTGGTGAATCCGGACGGGGTTGAGCGTGGGCATTGGCGGAGCAACATGGGTGGAGTGGATTTGAACCGGGATTGGAATACGTTCCTGCAACCGGAGAGCGGGGCCGTCAGCCGGGCTTTGATGAAGCATGCGAATGAACCGGGAGCGAAGCCTTTTGTGTTCATCGATTTTCACTCGACCCACACGAATGTGTTTTATCTGCAGCCGGAGGTTGAGGGGGATGCCCGGGGACGTTTTGCGCGGCAGTGGCTTGCGGCCCTGGAGAAGAGGGCACCGTGGTTCAAGTTTGAGCGGGATGCGGCCTACAATGTCGGGGCTGCGACATCGAAGGCGTGGGCCGGAGAAAAGCTTGGTGCTGCGAGCCTGACCTGGGAGTTCGGATATGGGACCGACCGTGAGCACATCCGCCGGGTGGCGCCGCTTGCTGCGGCTGAACTGATGAGGCTCCTGCTGGAGGATGAGGGCTCGCGAAGCACCTCCCTCCGGGGCGGGGGAGGGGCGATTGCTTATTGACGGCGGGTGGCAGGCAGGGTGACAGTCATCAAAACACCAGTGGACAAAACTATGAATTCAAACACACAGAAATTTTCGAGGCGGAGCTTTGTCGGTCATTCGGCCCTTGCAGTGGGTTTGGCCGGGGCATTTTCTGCTGGGGATGTGAACGCGGCAGATGCGACGGTGGCGGCAACCAGTCCGGTGAATGCGCGTCAGTTCGGCGCCAAAGGGGACGGAGTTGCGGATGACACGAAGGCGCTTCAGGCGGCGCTGGATGCCGCCAAAACGGGCGGGCCAATCTGCCACGTTCCAGCCGGACTCTACCGCCTGAACGGATCCTTGACCGTTCCACCCGGGGTGACCCTTTGCGGAGCTTCAGGCGGTGTGCCGCACAGCGAGCAGCCGCTGGGCACGGTGTTTCTCGCCTTCGGCGGGCGGGGCATGCCTGAGGGGGAGCCGCTGATCACGCTGAAGCCCAATGCGGTTGTCCGCAACCTGACGATTCATTACCCTGAGCAGACCCTTGCGCAGGTGACCCCCTATCCCTGGTCCATCCGCATTGATGGCCAGTTGTGCCAGGTTCTGGATATCACCCTCACGAATCCCTATCAGGCCATTGATGCGGGGACAAAGTGGAATGAACTGCACCTGATCCGGAATGTGTTTGCGTGCCCGCTCAAGACGGGCATTTATATTGACCAATGCACCGATATCGGGCGCATTGAGAACGTCCACTTCAATCCGAATTTCTGGACGCGGATGGGTTTGAAGCCCGGCTTTGCCGGAGGGGACATCAAGGGGTGGCAGGAGAAGAACCTGATAGGGTTCAAGATCGGGCAGACTGATTGGGAATACATCAGCAACTGTTTCGTGATTTTCCCGAAGATAGGATTTCACTTTGGTGACTTCGGCCATGGGCCGGGCAATGCGGTCGTCACACAGAGCGGGAGCGATATCTGCCCGGTGGCGGTGCGGGTGGACAAGACCCAGCCCCATGCGGGCGCCCAGTTTGTGAACGGGCAGTTCATGTCCACGATTGAGATCGGGCCGGAAAACCGGGGTCCGGTGAAGTTCAGCAACTGCGGTTTTTGGGGGACGGAATTGACGCGGGAGCAGATCCGGCACGAGGGGGGGAGTTCCCTGGTTGTGACCGGGTGCCATTTTACCGGGTGGGATCATGGCGGGAAGGGGGATCCGTGCATCCGGGCCTCAGGGAAGCGTTTGATCGTGAACGGGTGCGAATTCATGGATGACGGGAAGAAGTCTATCATTCTGGAGAAGGGCTTGAAGGCGGCGACAATCTCGGGTTGCCTGTTCCGGCGGCCGGATGCGGTGGAGGATCTCTCCGGTGCGGAGGTGAAGATCGGGATGAACACCAGTGCCTGATCAGACCGGGAGAGATTGAAGACGGAGCGACTCATTCCATTTGGAGCCTTGTGCCTTGCGATGGTCCTTTGCGGGGTGCCGGGCTCTTTGGCTTTGGGGGAGGTTGTGGGGCGGGCGACCGCGGTTGCAGGTGCTCCCACCACTCCGGTGGCGGCCTATCGGGGCAAATTCTCGATGCGCACATTCAGCCGGGCCGAGGGTTTTCCCGGGGATTCAGTGACCACCATTCTCCAATCCCGGGATGGCTATCTTTGGGTGGGGACCAGTTCCGGGCTGGTGAGGTTCGATGGGGTGCGATTTGAGGAGATACGGTTGCCGGCTTACGGAACGAATGCATCGGTGCGGATTGCGGCCCTTTGTGAGGATGTGGGCGGTGCGCTCTGGGTGGGGGTGCAGCAGGGGGGCCTTGTCCGGTTGGCGGGAAGACAGATGACCCACCATGGGAAGGGGAAGGGGTTGCTGGATGATGACATCACGAGCCTTGCTCCCGATGTGGACGGGGGGGTGTGGATCGGAACCCGGTCCGGCCTTAACCATTGGGATGGGCACCAGTTCGCGGCATATACAACCCGGGATGGGCTTTCGGACGAGCTTGTTTCGGGGTTGCATGTGGCGCGGTCTGGCGCGGTCTGGATCACAACCCGGAGCGGGATGTATCAATTCCAGAAGGGGCGGATCATCGCGCAGGAACTGGAGACGGAGAGCCAGGGGAGAAGGCCGGAATTTCTCGGGGCGTATGAGGATCGACGGGGGAATCTCTGGGCGTTCGGGGACACCTACCTGATCAATCTGGTGGAGGGGAAGCGGTTCAATTATTTCCGGGGTTCGGATGCCGCCTCGGTGCGGTTGTGGAGTTTGTGCGAGGGGGCGGATGGGCGGTTGTGGATCGGGACGAGTGGGAGGGGACTGTTTTGTTTTGAGGACAACCGGTTTCAACCGGTGGTGCTGGGTGGCCAGCATGAACCGAACGATGTCCGGGCGATTTGCGAGGATCATGAGGGGAACCTGTGGCTGGGGACCTCGGCCGGTGGATTGGTGCAACTCCTGCCGCGCGGGGTCGAAGGGGTGAGACCTGATGCGGGGCTGCCCTCCGGCCCGGTCTCGAGCGTGGCAGTGGATGGGGTTGGCCGGGTGTTCGCGGGGCTTGAGGATGGGGGATTGTATGTGGGTGAGGCGGGGCGGTTTTCGAGAGTGGTGGCGGGGTGGGATGTTCCGGAGCGGAACTCTTCCGGGGCGCTTGAAAAGAGGGGTGCGTTGCCGCCTGGCCAACCGGGTGAACAGGCTGGCCCTGATGGAATATCACCCTCTGTCGAGGGGCAGAGCCTGATCACCTCGATCTGCACCACGGCGGACGGAACGATGTGGGTGGGAACCTTCGGGAACGGTCTGCACGGGCAGCGCGACGGGCGGAGGCTGCATCTTTCCACATTGAACGGCCTCTGCGACGATTTCATCCTTTCACTGTGCGTGGCGGATGGCGGGACGGTGTATGCGGGGACCCGGTCGGGGTGTGTGTGCCGGATCATGGATGGGGCGGTGAAGACGTTGCGGGAGGTGAAGGAGGTAGAGGCTGGAGGGGTGACGGCACTGCTTCCGGCGCAGGGCGGGGGACTTTGGATCGGGACCGAAAGCGGGAAAGTGTTCCGGGATCAGGAGGGGCGGAGCCGGATGATCCATGAATTCAGCCCGGGCGGGGGTCGCGCCATACGTGCGTTGCACGAGGATGCGCAGGGGCGGTTGTGGGCGGGGTCGGCTGGCGGTGGATTGGCATGCTGGACGGAGCGGCAGAGCAGGACATGGACCGCTGCGAGCGGACTGCCGGGCGATTCCATTTATGGTGTGGTGGATGATGCCTCGGGGGACCTTTGGCTTGTGGCTACCGGGGGGATTTACTGTGTTGCGAGGGAAAGCATGCAGGCGGCCTTGACGAACGGGGCTCCTCTTGCCTGCCGGTTGATGCATGAAGCGGGGGAAAAGAGCGATGAGGGATGGGAGCATGGATGGCCCCGGGCGGTGAGATCACCGCAGGGGGCGATCTGGTTCGCGACACTGGAGGGGTTGCTGACAGTGGACAAGGGAATGCGCCACTCAAAGAGGCAGGGGCCATCCGGGGTGATTCTTGAGTCGGTTCTGGTGAATGGCCGCCCCATTTCCCGGAGTAGTGTGCAGGCTTTTGGCAGGGGGACAACCCGGCAGACGCAGTTGCGACTGTCGGATGTGGGTTCAATGGACTTTCAGTTTACCGCACCCACCTTCACCACGCCGGAGCGGGTTCAATTCCGGCACAAGCTTGAAGGATTCGACCCGGACTGGGTGGCGGACGGGGCCGCCCGGCATGCACGATATGGTCCCCTTCCGTTCGGGGATTTCCGGTTTCGGGTTGCCTCCAGGCTCGCGGACGGTGTTTGGAATGAGGTGGCTGTGCCGTTTGCCTTCACCGTGCCCACGCCGCCCTGGCGCTCGGTCCCCGCTTTCGGGTTGTATGCGGTGGCGGTGGTGGGGATGGTCGGCGGCATTGTGAGGATCGTTTCCCACAGGAGGCTGAGGTTGAGGCTGGCACGGTTGGAGCAGCAGCAGGCCCTGGAACGGGAGCGGATGCGGATTGCGCAGAACATGCACGACGACATCGGATCCAAGCTGACAAAGTTGTCGTTTCTAAGCGAGCGGGTGAAGATGGACTCGGAGCGGGGACGCCCGGTGGCGGAGCAGATCGGCTCCATCGCGACCACATCCCGGGAACTGCTCAAGACGCTGGACGAGATCGTCTGGGCGGTGAATCCACGCAACGACTCGCTCGAAAACCTGGCCGCCTATCTGAGCCATTGGGCTGCCGAGTATTTCCAAAACACGGACATACAGTGTGAGATGCGCCTGCCCCGGGAGATCCCCCACCATCCGCTCTCGGCGGATGTGAGGCACAACCTGTTCCTCAGCTTTGAGGAGGCGCTGCACAATCTGCTGAAGCATTCCGGGGCCGCGGTGGCCCGGGTCGAAATGACAGCCAGCCCCGGTCGTTTCGAGATAACGATCACCGACAACGGGCGGGGGTTTGACTCCCGGAAGGCGGTGCGGGAGGCGGGTGCCAGAGGCGTGGGCGGCCTTCGCCCCCTGACTCCGGGGCGGCGTGGAGGCAACGGGCTCGCGAACATGCGGGAGAGGCTCGCGGAAGCGGGAGGTTCGTGCATGATTGAGAGCACCCCCGGATCGGGCGCAACCGTGCGGTTGAGGATTCCGCTGGGGACTTCCGGGAAAGGACGATTATGAATAGAACCATCACAGTATCCATTGTGGATGACGAGGCGGATTTGCGGGAGCATATCGGCGGCTACCTGCAGGCTGCCGGAGGATTTTCCTGCAAGAGTGTCTATGCCAGCGCGGAGGAGGCTTTGTTGCATCTCAAGACCGACCGGCCGGATGTGATCCTCATGGACATCAATCTGGGTGGCATGGATGGCATCGAATGTGTGCGGCGGCTCAAGGAAATTGTTCCGGACGCGCAGGTCCTGATGCTGACGGTGTTCGAGGATGCTGACAAGATCTACCGGGCCCTTGCCGCCGGGGCGAGCGGTTACCTCCTCAAGAGATCGTCCCCCTCGAAGTTGCTGGAGGCAATCACGGAGGTTCTGGATGGGGGATCTCCGATGTCCGCATCGATCGCACGCAAGGTGGTGCAATCCTTCCAGGCGCTTCCGGCGCGGGGAGCCGAGGCGGTTGAGCTTTCACAAAGGGAGCGGGAGGTGTTGAACGGGCTTGCGGAGGGGCTGGCCTACAAACAGATCGCCGAACAGCTGGAGGTGAGCATCCATACGGTGAGAAACTATATCCGCCGCATCTACGAAAAACTGCATGTCCAGACCCGGACGGAGGCTGTGGCAAAATTCATGCGCAAATGACGGGGCGGGGCCACCCATCCGGGCGGGGCGGGTGGGTGGGTGGGTGTGGCCAATTCATGCCACATGACACCATGCCGGATTTTGAGACGATGACAGGAGTGACCCCCAAGTGTACCAACATTTTTGGATGGGGACGATGCATGCAAGCAATCCGCGTCGTTCTCCCCGCCCTCATTGTGTTGCTGGGTGTTGCTGCTTTGGGCGCGGCGGAGCGTGCCGGGTGGCAGGTCGTCAAAGGAACCCTGCTGACCCGCTGGGCGGCGGAAGTGAGCCCGACGAATGCACTCCCCGAATATCCCCGCCCCCAGCTGGTCCGCAAGGACTGGCTCAGTTTGAATGGGCTCTGGGACTATGCGATCACCCCGATGACATCCGGAGTGCCGGCCACCTGCGAGGGTCCGATTCTTGTCCCGTTCCCGGTGGAATCGGCCCTTTCCGGTGTGAAGCGGCGGTTGGACCAGAACAGCATGCTCTGGTATCGGCGGCAGATTTCGGTTCCCACCGGGTGGCGGGGGCGGCGTGTGCGCCTGCACTTTGAGGCGGTGGATTGGGAGGCCAGGGTGATGGTGAACGGGATGGATGTGGGCCGGCATCGGGGAGGCTATGGCCGGTTCGGCTTCGATATCACGGATGAATTGCACTGGAACGGTGCGGATGAGATCGTGGTCGGGGTTGCGGATCCGACGGAGGGGGATCAGCCCCGGGGCAAACAATCACGGAAGCCGGAGGGGATTTTTTACACACCAAGTTCGGGCATCTGGCAAACCGTGTGGCTTGAGCCGGTGCCGGAAGTTTGCGTGGATACGCTCAAGCTTGTTCCGGACCTTGATGCCCGGGCACTGCGGGTGCGGGTGGGTGCGGGGACCCTTTCCACACGGTTCCGGGTGGAGGCGGTTGCACGGGTGGCTGGGGTGGAGGCGGGACGGTGTGACGGGTTGCTAAATGAGGAGGTCGTGCTGCCGATTTCCACCCCCCGGCTGTGGACCCCCGAGGATCCGTTCCTGTATGACCTGCAGATCACCATCCGGGAGGTGGACCCGGCCACTACGAACGGTCCTGGCAAAGTTGTGGATTCGGTGGCGAGCTATTTTGGAATGAGGAAGATCGGGTTGAGGAAGGACCGGCAGGGAACCACCCGGATCGCCCTGAACGACCAATTTCTGTTTCAGCTTGGCACTCTGGACCAAGGGTTCTGGCCGGATGGAATCCATACGGCACCGACGGATGGGGCATTGAGGTCGGATATCGAGTTTTTGAAGAAGGCAGGGTTCAACCTGATCCGGAAGCATGTGAAAGTGGAGCCGGACCGGTGGTATTACTGGTGTGACCGGTTGGGGTTGCTGGTCTGGCAGGACATGCCGAGCGGGAACAATGCCCGACCTGACGGAAGGCGGGAGTTTGAGACGGAACTCCTCCACATGGTGGGGGATTTGGGGGCACACCCCTCGATCATTGTCTGGGTCCTCTTCAACGAAGGCTGGGGTCAGTATGACACGGAGCGGCTTTCGCAGTGGTTGAAGTCACTCGACCCCTCCCGCCTGGTCAACAATGCCAGCGGGTGGACTGACATGCGGGCGGGGGACATGATGGACATGCACAGCTATCCGGGGCCGGATGCACCGGATCCGGATCCGCGCCGGGCGGTGGTGCTTGGGGAGTTTGGAGGACTGGGACTGCCGGTGGATGACCATTCATGGTCGGCCCGTTGCTGGGGTTACCTGATGCTCAAGAGCGCACAGGACCTGGAGGGGCGCTACACGCTGCTTGTGAACCAGGTGCGCGCGCTGCGCGATCTGCGGGGGTTGAGCGCTGCGATCTACACGCAGACCACGGATGTTGAAACGGAGTGCAACGGGCTGCTCACCTATGACAGGGCTGTCTCGAAAATCGATCCGGCGGCGATGGCTTTGGTGAACCGGGGCGGGGCGGGGGGCGAGCCGAGGAGAATTCTGTTGAAGGATGCGGTGTTCGGGGGATCGGTCTGGAAATACACCACCCAGCAGCCGGGGGGGGACTGGGTTGCACCGGGATTTGAGGCGTCCGGGTGGAGGGATGGCTTTGGCGGGTTCGGTTCGGTGGGCACTCCCGGATTGCGGGTGAACACGGCCTGGGAATCCCCGGATATATGGCTGCGGTCGGAATTCAGCGTTGAGGGGCCACCGCCGTCCGGCTTGAAGCTTCGCGTTTATCACGATGAGGATGCGGTGGTCCACATCAACGGGGTGGTCGCAGCCCGGCTGCCCGGGTTTCTTAACAGCTATGTGGAGGTGGATGTGAGTGCGGAGGCGCTTTCCACGCTGCACACCGGGCGCAACAGTGTGGCCGTCCATTGCCACCAGACAGCCGGAGGGCAGGGGATTGATGTGGGGATTCTGGCCACAGGTCCATCCTCTGCGCGTCGGTAGGTATGGAGCACTTTGAGTCACTTTTAAAACTATGAGACACATGAACATTGATAGGAACATTGGAAACAGGATGGCTTTCCTCGCGGGCATGCTGTTGCTGGCAGCCACGGCCATGGCGGCGGAGTTGCCCCGGGCGGAGCATCCACGCCCTGATGCATTCAGGAGCAATTGGGCCACGCTCAACGGGGAGTGGCAGTTTGAGATTGATGAAGCCGGGGATGGCGAGCGACGCGGGTTGATAACCGGGAAGGATCTTGCAGCCAGGATCACAGTTCCCTTTTCGCCGGAGAGCAAGCTGGGCGGGGTGGGGCACTACGGTTTGATGACGAATGTCTGGTATCGGCGGAGTTTTGATCTTCCCGCCGGGATGAAGGGACGCCGGGTGCGGCTGCATTTTGGGGCGGTGGACTACGAGGCGCGGGTCTGGGTCAACGGCAGGCTGGCGGGCACCCATGTGGGGGGGAATGTTTCCTTTGCATTGGAGATCACGCCATGGCTTCGGGATGGGGCCAACGAAATCGTCGTGAAGGCGCATGACGAGACGGCAAGCGGCCGTCAGCCGACGGGAAAGCAGACCCACTCGGTCAGCGAAGGATGCGTTTACACCCGCACAACCGGCATCTGGCAGCCGGTGTGGCTGGAGGCTGTGGGTGATTCATTTGTGGATGGATTTTCAGTTGTCCCCGATCCCGACCGTTCCCGTGTGCTTGTCTCCTGTTCCGTGAACACCACGGAAACAAATCTGACGCTTGTGGCTGAGGCTTTTGCGGATGGGAAGCTTGTGGGGCGGGATTCCTGCCCGGTCTCGGGCCGGGACAACCGGCTGGTGGTGGATCTCAAGAAGAAGCGGCTTTGGGAGGTTGGTTCGCCGTTTCTCTACGACCTGAAGTTCAGCCTCAAGACTGGCACCAAGGTTGTGGATGATGTTGCGAGTTATTTCGGTCTGCGCAAAGTATCCATCAACGGCCGGGCCATTCTGATCAACGACAAGCCGGTCTTCCAGCGTTTGATTCTGGATCAGGGCTTCTATCCGGATGGGATTTGGACGGCACCTTCGGATGAGGCGCTCAAGCACGATATAGAGATGAGCATGGCAGCCGGTTACAACGGCGCGCGCCTGCACCAGAAGGTGTTTGAGCCCCGATTCCTCTATTGGGCGGACAAACTCGGCTATCTCGTCTGGGGCGAGTTCCCGAATTGGGGCTTCAATTACCGCGCCACCAACTATGCGAATGTGATTAACGAGTGGACGGAGATCCTGATGCGGGACCGGAACCACCCCGCCATCATCGGCTGGTGCCCATTCAATGAAACACCGGGGGAGGCGGGTGAAATTCAAAACATCATCCTGCATGAGACCAAGGCGATCGACCCCACCCGGCCGACGCTGGAAACGAGCGGTTGGAGCCATACAGTCAAGGCTCCGGAGGTTCGGGATGACCACGACTACAACCAGGACCCGGCCAGCCTCAAAAAGCGCTGGCTTGAATTCTTCAAGGGCGGTCCGCCCATTAAGATCCCGACACGCTACGGCGCAGGGTCATCCGGCCGGGATGAGGGGGTCCCGTTCATGGTGAGCGAGTTCGGTGGAATTGGCTGGGCTACAGAAGGCGGATGGGGCTACGGTGCGGGGCCGAAGAATATTGAGGAGTTTTACACCCGTTACGAGGGCCTGGTCGCCGCGCTGCTCGACAATCCGGACATGTTCGGCTTTTGCTACACCCAGTTGACGGATGTGGAGCAGGAGCACAACGGGCTATATTACTATGACAGGCGACCGAAGTTTGATCTCAAGCGGCTCCATGCAGCCACCTCGAGGGTTGCCGCCTATGAGCGGACTGGGCCCACTGCCGGGAAACCGCAGGCACGGGGAGCGCAGGAATGGCAGGTCCTGCTGGGGGCCGCTGCCGATGGCAATCTGGCCCGCCCCTACCGTTACACAACAGAAGCTCCGGCCACCGGGTGGAATGCCGCCGGGTTTAACGATGCCACCTGGGCAGAGGGACTGGCACCCTTTGGAAACCTCTCCATTTCCCGGACAGAGTGGAAAACGAGCGACATCTGGCTGCGCGGTGCCTTCGAGTGGGACGGGAAGGACTTTGGGACTGCTTCTCTCGTGATTTTTCACGATGAGGACACTGAGATTTATGTGAACGGGGAGAAGATCTGGAGCCGGGGCGGCTTCAACAACGCCTACGAGGGATTTGAGATCACCGCCGCATTGAAGAAGGCGGTTCGCAAGGGAGCCAACACGATTGCGGTTCATACCCATCAAACAGCAGGCGGCCAGTTGATTGATCTGGCTCTGCTTGTGTCGAAGTGAGGCATCTCCATTCCCCGCAGGAACTGAAAGGTCGTGGCAGGCCTGGCGCGGCTGCGGTCATTGTTCTCGGATGGCTGTTCATGGCCAATCTGCAGGCCGCTACCGTGGCTTATTGGCGGTTTGAGGCCGGCCCGGCGAACACGGATGTGATCCACACCGGGAATCCCGGTGTGTTCGATGGGGCGATCCCGGATGCTTCCGGAAATGGAAACAACCTCTCCAGCTGGAGTCAGGGTGGTGGATCCGGCTTCTCCTATCGGACCGATGTTCCTGACGGGCAGATCGCTGCGGTCAGAATGACAAACCGGTTCAGCGTGAAGAACACAGGAGCCTACCCCGCCATGTTCACATCGGGGCCGTCCGGGGTGCCGACAGGTCCGGATTTGAGGATGATCACTCCCGCACAGTGGACGGTGGAGGTTTCGTATAAGGCGGAGGCCAATGCTGGCTATCGCACGGTCATCAGCCGGGATGCCCGTTCCGTGGTGAATGCCAACGGCGATCTTGCGGCTTTTTATCTGCAGGTCCGGCCGGATGACAGTGTCGGGGTCTCGTTTGCGGATGTGACGGGTGTGATGCACTCCGCCTTTTCCCCACCGGGCTGGGTTTACGGGTTCAACTTTGGCAGCGATCCGGAAGGAGTGGGGGTTGGCTGGTATAACCTGGCCGCTGTCAGCGATGGGGTCACGCTCAAGATGTATGTGAACAATGTCCTTGTTGCATCCACCGACATGACCCTGAGTGGCAGCACCAATCGAAGCCTGGCCCGGGGCAATGTCAGCGGGACAGACTGGACAGCGGGTGGATGGGCCGTCGGGCGCGGGTTGTATGCCGGCGGGCACACGGATCGTGCCTACGGGTTCGTTGATGAGGTTCGCATCTCGAATTCAGCGTTGGGCCCCGGCGAGTTCCTGTTTGCTTCCCGGCCCCGGATTTCCGGATTCTCCGGCAAGGGCGGGACCGTGTCATTCAGTGTGGCGGGCGGGCAGTCCGGGGCTACGGCCTACATCCTTCGAACGGCCGTGGCATCGCAGGCCCAGAGCTATTGGACTCCGATCGCCATCAAGACCTTTGATGCCACCGGTGGATTTGCCTATGCCGCCCCGCTGGATTCGGGGGTGGGGGCGCAGTTTTTTTCCGTCAGGACCACATCAGGAACGCTAGTGGCGGGGCCGCTGAGCTACGAACTGGCGGGTGGTTCCTCCGGGTGGTCGGCGGACATTCGCTCCCGGATTGTTTATGCAATGGACGGAGCCGTGGCACTTTATAACAGGCACGGAACGTTCCGGAAGCATGTCTATGCCAACTACAACCCATCCGTGCCGACCGCACAGGCAAATTTCGACGGGTGGATGGATTTTGGCGGACAGATCGGTTACCGCACCGCCCTCCACGAACTCTCTCACACCATGGGAATCGGAACCGCGTCGAACTACCGGAACTTCATTCAAAACGGGACGTGGACCGGGGCAAATGCGTTGCAGCAACTGCGCCAGTTCGACGGATCCGGTGCGATTCCTTATACGGATGGCACTCATTTCTGGCCCTATGGCCTCAATTACGAGTCGGAGGGGGGCACCGAGAGCAACCGAAGGCATGTCCTGATGGTTTCCGCCTTCCGGCGGGACATGGGCCTTCAGTAAAAGGGATTTGTCTTGTTGTAAAGATATAATTATAAATAGTTTACAACAATCCATGTCTAGGCGCTGAGCATGGAGTGGGGGTGATCCGGAGGTTGCATAGAGGGGATTGTGACAGGCGCAAGGGGTTAACATTTTTATTCCGCCCGTTATTATAGAGTTTCCCAGCGCCGGGTGCAGGGTGAATCGGTCTTGTTGTTTGACGTTATCCTGTCTTGTGGCCACTTTATGCCACATGACAACCCTCTCAGGAATAGCAATACTCCCTGATAATCCTCTCGACTAAACTAAGTCGTTTTGCTGGCTGGTTCCAGACCGTGACGAGGGTTTTCGTCCGGCACGGTTTGGGTTTAGTGAGCGAGGCGTTGAATGGAATCCCCATGAAAAAATTGAAACTAAAGAAACTAAACAGACCCTTTGCGTTGGGCGGGCTTGCCGCCGCGTGCATGGCTTTCGCGCCTGCAGCGCACGCCAATGATTGGAATACCAGCCTCGGCTGGTGGAATGATGTCGCCAACTGGAACGGCGGAATTCCGAATGATGCCGGCGGTTGGGCGATTGCGAATGTCAGCAATGGCGGCACGGCGATCATCACAAATACCGTTCCGAATGTGAGCGAAGCCTGGGCCGGAAACGGCGGGGCCGCCGGATATATCGTCGTAGCCGATGGTGGTGTTCTGAATGTGGACAACTGGCTCGTCAGTGGCCGGACCGGTGGCGGTGGAAACACCCCCCTGTCCAGAGTCACGGTCAGTGAGGGTGGTGTGATCAACAAGCGGGGTGACGGTTTCATAGTTGGGGATGACGGTTCCTGCAAAGGTGAAATTGTTGTCACCGGGAATGGCAGGATCAATGTGACCGGCGGCTGGAACGGCATCGGCAACGGCTGGACCGCCGGCGAAGGCTGGTTGACCCTTCAAGATAATGCGGTCTATAGCATTCTTGGGCCTGACTGGAATGTTGGTGACTGGGGGAATGGCCGGGGCCATGCCTTGATCAAAGACAACGCAACGCTGAACGTCTCCCGCTTCTGGCTTGGCAAGTGGGACAACTCGATCGGCGCACTTGTGCAGACCGGCGGGTCGGTCGTTGGGGCTGCAGGGGGAAATGAGTGGTGCTTCGGTGGAGAGAACTCCGGAGCCGTGAACTCGTTCGGATATTACGAACTTTCAGGTGGCACGCTGACCTGCCCGAACAATTTCCAGGTGGGTCGTTACGGCAAGGGTGTGTTTTACCAGAGCGGCGGCACGAATGTGCAGTCCGGGTGGTGTGATACAGCCCGGTATACCGGCAGTCAGGGCATTACCTGGCTTTCCGGTGGCTTGTTCCAGCACATCGGGACGGGCACACGCTACATGATCGGAGAGAATGGACGTGGTGAAGTCACCGTTTCCGGGACCGGGGTTCTGGAGACCGTCGCCCCCCTGATGATGGCGAACGGAGTCTCCTACCTCACGCTGAATGGCGGGACGGTCAGCGTTCCTGAGATCGGCAAGGGGTCTGGAACGGCCTATTTGAACTTCAACGGTGGAACCTTGGCAGCCCGCTCGGACAATCCTGCCTTCATGGTGGGCAACCTTGCTGAGGCCGCTGTGTATGGTGGAAACGCGATCATCGATACCGCTGGCTATGCGATCTCGATCTCGCAGCCCCTCGTGGCCCCGGCCGGGAACGGTGTGCAGAACATTCCAATCACGGATGGTGGCGCTGGCTACATGGCCCCGCCGATCGTTCAGATTGATCCGAGTGGTTCGAGTGGCAGCGCTCTGGCAGTCGCCCAGATTGACCCGGTTGCGGGAACAGTCACGAACATCGTCGTGACCTGCTCCGGTTACGGATACAGCGTGGCTCCGGCAGTGACCCTCGTCGGCGGTGGGGCTTCAACCCCGGCCACGGTCGGGGTTCCCAGTCTTGTGGCTGTTTCCTCCGGCGGTTTGGTCAAGAACGGCTTGGGCGTGCTGACGTTGAATGGTGCGAACACCTATAGCGGGCCGACCGTCGTGAACGCCGGCAAGCTCATTGCCACCACGGCACAGTTGGGGATTGGTGCCTACTCGGTGGCCAACGGTGCGGGTCTGGGTGTTGATATACTCGGGGCAAACGCGCAGGTGAATGCAACCACCGTCGCGCTTAATGGCGCGACCCTGGACTTCAATGTGGGCAACTACGGAAATCCCGGGTTTGCGCCGCTCAACGTGTCCGGAGCCCTCTCGGTGAACGGCACCATCACGGTCGGCATCGTGGATGCCCTTCCGCAACTGGGACAGTTCCCGCTGATCAAGTATGGCAGCCGTAGCGGGTCCGGGACCTTCGTTCTTGGTTCCATCCCCTCCGGTGTTGTCGCGGCCATCGTCAACAATACCGCCAACAACAGCGTCGATCTGCAGATCACCGCCGTTTCCCTCCCTCGCTGGGATGGGCAGGCGGGCGGCAACTGGGATATCGGTCTGACGACCAACTGGGTTGAGTTGAGCACCGGTCTTCCGGCCCTTTTTGCCCAAGGCAATGCCGTGCAACTTGATGACAGCGCCCTGGGAACAACGACCGTGAACCTGACCGGGACGGTGAATCCGGCGAAGGTCACGATCAATAACAGCGCCCTGAACTATACGATCGGCGGCACTGGAAAGATCACTGGAAGTGGTGGAATCACCAAGCAGGGAACCGGTTCCCTGGCCATTGACACACTCAACGATTACACGGGTCCGACACGCATCGAGGGTGGCAAGGTGGCCGTCACGAAACTGGCCAATGGTGGACAACCGAGCCCCATCGGCAGTTCCTCCTCTGCTGCTGCGAACCTCGTTCTCGCAAATGGCGCCCTGAGCTATTCAGGTCCGGCCATTGCCGTGGATCGTGGTTATTCCGTCCAGGCAACCAACTCCTCCATCGACGCCCAGAGCGATCTCGGGTTGAGCGGGCCGGTGACAGCCACGGCGGGAAGTTCCTTCGTGAAATCGGGTCCGGCCAAATTGACCTACCTCGGATCAGGCGTGAAGGAACTCTCCGGCGGTGGATTTCCTGGATACAATGTTCTCGCTGGAACACTCCTGTTTGATGGAACCGGGGTTGCCCAGACCAACCACAGCCAGAACGAATTCTGGGTGGGCAGCACGATCGACGCCCCGGCCTCGATTACTCTGAGCAACACGACCCTCAACGTGGATAGTTGGTTCTCCATCGGGCGCGGGAACGGCACCGTCGGTAATCTCTCGACGGCCGACCTCTACAACTCCACCGTCCGGTCCGGTAGCGCCTCGATGGGTTACGACAATGGCGTGGCGGGGAATCTTGCCCGGCAGACACTGACTCTGAACGGGACATCCGCCTGGACAAACAACGGCGACATGAACCTCGGCGAAAGCGCTGGCTCCGCATCGACCATCCTCGTGAAGGACGCTGCATCCCTCTATTCCGGCTGGCGCATTCACCTCGGCTGGCACAACGGTGCGACGGGTCAGATGACCATCGCCAACTCTGCCGCGCTCACCATTAACGCCTGGTTCTCCATCGGCCATGAAGGTGGCAATGGCATCCTGAATCTCCAGGACACCAGCCGCCTTTGGGTGCTGTGGGATATGAACGTGACGGATGTCGGAACGGGTGACGGCCTGATGAACATCAAGGACACCGCTCAGGTTTCAGTTGCCAGCATGTTTGTCGGCAAGGGTGTCGCCAGCTCCGGCGTGGTGAATCAGACGGGTGGCGCTGTGCTCGGCCGTGCAGACGGCAACGAGTTGCACATCGGATTCCACGGTGCGGGCGCCTGGAACATGACTGCGGGCAGCCTCCGGCTTGACAACCACTGGTTCATCGTCGGCCGTTATACCGATGGTCCTGGCGTGTTGAATGTTTCGGGCGGCATCGTCAACCATAACACCACCTCCGGCAAGCTGTTCCGCGTGGGTGAGGACGGCACGGGCATCCTGAACATCAGCGGCACAGGTTCCGTGACGACCATCTCCGACCGGCTCGACATCGGCTCCAATGCAAGCGGCAACGGGACGGTGAATCTGGATGGCGGCTCCCTGTCTGTCCGCCGCGTGGCGGGTGGTGCGGGCACCAGCGCCTTCAACTTCAACGGTGGCGTGCTGCGCGCGCTGCCGAATGCGAATGTTGATTTCATGTCCAACATTGGATTGGTCAACGTGCTGGCGGGCGGCGCGGTGATTGACACCGGTGTGGCCACCATCGGAATCACACAGGCCCTGCAGGATGGCAGTGGCAATGGCGGATTGACGAAGCTGGGCACCGGAACCCTGGACCTGAACGGGGTGAATACCTATACCGGGCCGACGCTTGTGAGTGCCGGAACCCTGGGCGGTAATGGTGTGATCAACGGATCGGTCACGGTCGCGGTTGGGGCGAATCTCGCTCCCGGCGTGGCTGTGGGCACCCTCTCGATCAACAACAACCTGACCCTCAACGGGACCACCACGATGGAAGTCTCCAAAGATGGTGATGTTGCCTCGAGCGATCTGGCAGCCGTCAGTGGCGCCCTCACGATGGGTGGCAAGCTGAAGGTTGTGGTTGCCGGAACAAACGCGCTGGCGGTGAACGATACCTTCAATGTGTTCGACTGGGGCACCCGCAGTGGTTCCTTTACCACCACGGAACTGCCCTCCGGTTACACATGGGACCTGAGCAAGCTGACCACGGACGGCACAATCCGCGTGGCCTCGATTGTTGCGGTTTCCCCTGTTGTGCATCCGCCGACGGTTTCCGGTGGCAAGCTGATCATGACCGGCACCGGCGGGTCACCCTCCGGAGCCTACACATGGCTGACCTCCACCAATGTGGCGGCTCCGGCTGCCGATTGGACCACCAACAGCATTGGTTCGTTTGATGCCACTGGCGCGTTCTCGAATGCGATCCCGGTGAATCCGTCCGAGCCGCTGCGGTTCTTCAAGATGCGGGTGCCGTAAGCCATCCCATCTGATTGCAGTTTAATCAAGGGGCGCCTCTTCGGGGGCGCCCCTTTTTCGTGGAGAACGGGGCGGTTGGGGAAGTGGGTCGTCCGCTATTCGAGGATGGTTGTCCCCTTCGGGTGTCCGTTCGGCATCAAGCGAGGGGAAGGCGATAGTCTGGGCTGCAGAACCGGGTCCAAGGATGCCGGAACGCGATTGAACCTTGCCCTGGAGGGGCAGGAGACGGTTCCTGTGCCTGGAACGTAGGGTGCCCCAACAATTCGGCCACTCAATCCGGCTTCATATTGATCCGGGCGAAGGGATTGTTCGAGAAACCACCGCCACCCGTGGCCGGGGCTGGGGCCTGGGATGCGGCCTTGTTTGCGCCGGGTTGACGGAGGGGACTCTGGGGTTTGTGGGCGGCAGCCTTGTGGTCATCTGAATCGCCATCATCATTCGAAGCCTCTTCATCCTCCTCTGGGGGATGTTCCACCTGGCGCGGGTTTTTGGCCCGCTTGTTTCGGGGGAGCGGGCTGATCATCACATTGATGCTGCGTCCCATGAGCTTGGGCTGGAAATCGGGATGACCGTAGGGGGCCACTTCAGTGATGAATTTGTTGATCACCTGAAAACCGAACTCCGTGTGGGCCATTTCCCGACCTCGAAACTTGAGGGTGATCTTCACCTTCATGTCCTCGCAGAGGAAATCGACTCCGTGCTCGATTTTGACGCTGAGGTCATGCGGATCAATTTTCGCGCTGAGTTGGACCTCCTTGACCCGGGTGGCATGCTGGTGCTTCTTGGACTCCTTCTCCTTCTTGGCCTGCTCGTATCGGAATTTCCCAAAATCCACCAGACGGCAGACCGGCGGAGTGGCATTCGGGGCGATCTCGACCAGATCCACCCCGCTTTCGCGGGCTGCCTTGAGGGCATCCCCGAGTGAGAGGACCCCAAGTTGAACGCCCTCGGCGCTGATCACCCGGACTTCGCGGGCTCGAATCTTCCCGTTGACCCTGACAAGGGAGGAGGGGGAGGATGGACGTGGAGAGAAAGGGCGGCTCAAGACACCCTCACCGGTTGAAGCTTATTCATGCAGTATTTTATCAAGCACAGGGGCACACAGGTGCCAAAGCATCAGTCATTGCTGTGGAAAAATTATCTTCCGTGCAAGCCGATGCAAGCAAAAAAAAGGGGGTGGCAACTGCGTGCCACCCCAGACTGTGCCGGATGGAGACGTTCCGGTGACGTGATTAATATGAAAGTCTATGAACTCCAAATAGTTACGCTGCTGCTGCGGCGAGGGCGGCGCGTTTCGCCATGATGGCTTCGACGATCTTGTCGGCGAGGGCGGGGGATTCCGCCAGGGCTTTTTGGGCGGCATCCTTGCCCTGGCCGATCAGTTCCCCGTTGAACTGGAGCCATGCCCCCTTCTTATCCACGACACCAGCTTCGATGCCCACTTCGAGGATGCTGCCCTCCTTGTTGATGCCGTGGTTGTAAATGATGTCGAACTCTGCCTCCGCGAACGGCGGTGCGACCTTGTTTTTGACGATCTTGACCTTGACGTGGTTGCCCACGGCGTTGCCGGCGGCATCCTTCAGGGTGTCCTTGCGGCGGATATCCATCCGGACGCTCGCGTAAAACTTCAACGCCTTGCCGCCGGGGGTGGTCTCGGGGTTGCCGAACATGACGCCGACCTTCTCGCGCATCTGGTTTGTGAAAACGCAGGTGGTTTTTGCCTTGGACAGGATGGCGGTGAGCTTGCGGAGGGCCTGGCTCATCAGCCGGGCCTGCATGCCCATGGTGGCCATGCCCATCTCCCCCTCGAGTTCCGCCTTGGGAACGAGCGCGGCCACTGAATCGACCACGATCACGTCGAGAGCGTTGGATCGGGCGAGAGTTTCGCAGATGGAGAGAGCCTCCTCGCCGCTATCAGGCTGGGAGACCAGAAGTTCCTCCAGATTGACCCCCAGCTTTTTGGCGTAGGCGGGATCGAGAGCGTGTTCGGCATCGATAAATGCGGCCAGCCCGCCCGATTTCTGGGCGTTGGCGATCACATGCAGCATGAGGGTGGTTTTCCCGGAGGATTCCGGGCCGAAGATCTCCACCACGCGGCCGCGCGGAACGCCTCCAACCCCGAGTGCGAGATCCACTGAGAGGGCCCCCGTGGGGATGACATCGATTTTCCGAAGGGCACCTGCATTGCCAAGGCGCATGATGCTGCCCTCGCCGTAGGCCTTGGTGATGCTTGAGATGGCCGACTCCAATTCACGGTCACGCGTGGCCATGGCTTTGGCTGCCTCCGCGCTCCTGGCTTCCACCGCTTTGTCAGCGGATTTCTCTATCTTTTCAGGTTTCTCGACCTTATCCGTTTTTTCAGTTTTTGGCGGCATGTTCGTGTTTCTCTTCAGTTCTTGGTTCCCGGTTGGTTGCAGGGGGAGCATAGCACAGGACGCTGGGGCGAAAAGCCCGTTTTCAAGTTTCGGAACGGCCTGAATGCTCGTCATCATGGTGGCAGCCTACACCATGGGGTGGGACAAATAGCGTCCTACCCTGAAAATAACTTCAAATCTTCCGCGCCGGCCTAATATTCCCTGTTCTTTTTCACACCGGGTTCCGGCTGGGGATAATTTCCACGGGCATCGGCCTGAACCGGCGCCGGGGAGGCATCCGTGAAGCTGTCAACGCCGGGGGCGAATTCGTGCGGGCACTCGAGCATGTCCTCGTAGGTGATCATCTGCCCTGTGTGTGCGGCCATGCGGCCCATGGAGGTCACGAGACTGGCAATGGCACCGCGTGCGGCTTCGTTGTAGGGTTTGTCCTCGCGAATGGCGCGAACGAGGTCGTCCCACTCCGTCTGGTAGGGGTTGGGTTCCGGCTGGGGGAACGCCCACGTCATGTCGCTGCGGGTGAAGTTCTGACCCTTGAAGATCCTGCAACGGCCGGGGGTGTGCACGGCGGTGGAAATAATGGCTGAACCCTTGGTGCCATGGCCATAGCTGGCGAATTCATCGTGGCAACCGGTTTCCGCCCGGCCTGTGAAGAACAGCTTTGTGCCGTCCGCAAAGGTGTATTCGATGGAGTAGTTGTCGAAATTCTGATCCACGGAATCACCCCGGAACTGGCGACCCCCGTTGGCGTGTGCCTTGACCGGCCAGGAGCCTTTCATCCAGCAGCATTCGTCGACCTGGTGGATGTTGTAATCGCTGAAGAGGCCGCCACTGGCCCAGAGGAAGCCGTGGAAGTGGCGGATCTGGTGCATGAGTTCGCTCGTCCCGGCCGGGGTGGGGCCCGCAGTGCCGGCGCGTGCGCCCAGGCGGCAGGCCCGGAGCATCATCAAATCACCGATTTCACCATCCTGAATGCGCTTCAAAAGTTCCTGACGCGCCTTGCAATGACGGACCATCAAACCGACGCCCACCTTCAGATTCTTCGCGTCGGCATCCTTTGCCAGGGCGAGCATCTTTTTCGTGGTGGGCGCATCCACCGTCACCGGCTTTTCCATGAACACATGGAGGCCTTTCTTGATGGCATAACCGAAGTGAACCCAGCGGAACGCGGGCGGGGTTGTGAAGATGGCGATATCGCCGGGCTTCAGGCAATCGAGGGCCTTCTGGTAGCCATCGAAGCCGAGGAACCGGCGTTCGGCGGGCACATCCACCACATCGCCGAGCTGGCGTTTGAGGGTTTCGTAACTGCCGTTCAGCTTGCCGGGGAAAACATCCGCCATGGCGACGAGCTTGATCGGTCCCCCCTTGGTGCTGAGGGCCTGCTCGGCTGCGCCTGTGCCACGTCCGCCGCAGCCGACGAGGGCAACTCGAATGAGATCCGAGCCGGCGGCATGCACATTTGGAATGGCAATGCCAGCGAGGGCGGAGGCTGCTGCAAAACGGGTGGAGGTGACGAGAAAGTCGCGACGCGAGGTTTGTGGGCGGATGGTTTCGCTCATGGCCCCATCTTCTCCGTAGTCGCGCCGCAACGTCAATGGTTATCTGTTGTTTTGCGCTTTTTTGCCGGTGGAAACGCCTCGATGAATTTCACCAGCCCCCGGACATCATGGTAGTTGGCCTTCCAGTTGTGGGCTTTCGATGGCGATTTTGGAGCCCCTGAGGCGGTCACCGTATCCAGCCAGATGCCGTCATCCGGGCTGGCCTGATATTTCTCGATGAAACTGAGGAGGCTTTCGAGGGTCCAGGAATATTCCCGGTTGGGTTTGTGCCGGATGGCATCGCTCAAGGTTGCCAGCATCTCGGCTTGAACCCACCAGACCTTGTCCTTGTCGGTGGCGGGTTCGTTGCCCACACCCCGGTTGTAAACCCCGCCCAGGTCATGGTCGTAACCGTGGGCGAGTGCGTGGTTCAAGTGAGCCTCAAAGTGGTTCCAGGACTGCTTCTGCCCGAGGGCCTGCTGCGCATGGATCATCAACCAGGCGAACTCAATGTTGTGACCATATGACAATCCGGCACTGGCAGGACCGGTTACCGGTTGCCAGTCCTGCTGACGGTGGAAAGCCGCCTGCGCCGGATCGGGCGGATAGAACTGCTGCATGTTGATCTTCAGCGATTCCTCGAGCGCCTTGCGCACTTCAGGATCTTTGGTGGTGAGGTGCAACTCTGTGAAGGCCTCCATCAGGTGCAGGTGGGCGTTGGCACTCTTGCAGCCGGCGATCTCGACCTGCTGGTTGGAATCCGGTTTGAGGATCGGAGTCCAATCCTCCTCGAAATGTTCGATCCATCCACCATTTTTCCCGTCATGTGCGTGCAGTTGCAATTCCTTGAACAGGCGCAGGGCTGAATCCAGGGGTGCCCGCTCCCCGCTTGCCCGGTGATACTCCACCAATCCGTAAATGACGAACGCCTCCCCGTAGATGATTTTGCGGCGATTCAGCGGGTTCCCTTGACGGTCGGTCGTCCAATAGTAGCCCCCGTGTGCGGTATCTCTAAAGTGTTCTTCCAAAAACTCGTAACCCTGCCGGGCAGCCTGCAGGCATTCATTGGATCCACCGCCGAGGTGTTTCAGGTGAGCGTGGGAAAAGCCCCAGATCATCCGGGCCTGGGTGACAAGTTGCTTCTCGAACTTGGGGTTTACCGTCCGGGGATCGGCGAGAATGTAGCCGCCATGCTCGCGATCAACCCCCGTGCGGAGCCAGTAGGGGGTGATTTTGGTGCAAAGCTGGTCCTGAAACCGGCTTGAGAACTCCGCCAAATCGGCAGCCAGAGCGGCTGCTGAGAGAAAAAAGCAGGTGGATAGCCAGCAGTTCTCATTTTGGATGGTCATACCAAGGCCTTGGAGGGGGATTGCGGGTGCAGGATGCGGGAGAAGGTGGGAATGGAAGGCTGGTTTGAGGGGTTTGGCCCGATTTGGGCAAAGCGCAGCCCCCACGACCCTAAGG
>CAIWMU010000050.1 GCA_903913865.1 uncultured Verrucomicrobia subdivision 3 bacterium | reverse complement strand
TGCAGTCGTCGCTCCTTGAAGCTGCCTCGGGGGCGGAATTGTCGCAGTCGGGTCGGCCCATCAAGAACTGGCAGCGTGCACAGGTTCCGACGACGGTTCTCAAAGCTCTCACAAAGGCGGGTGTGTATCCCGGCATGCGGGTGAAGGTAACCAATCCGACGGGCCCAATAACGTTCTTCCTCCAATTGGCACTCGCGCAAGGGCGGGGCGGCGCAGAGGTTCTGCCGGTTTTGTGGGACGATAACTATTTCAGCCATCTGGCGGGCGAATCGCGCGAAATCACCGCCCAATTTGCCGCAAGGGATAGGGGCGGCGGAAAGCCCACTCTCGAAATCGGCGGTTGGTATGTCGAAAGCAACTTTGGATGCCGCGCTCTGGCAATTTCCGCCAAGGAAGTGAAAGCAGGCCAACCATTCCCGGTGAAGTCGGAGAGTGCTAACACAATTCCGGGTTGTAGTCGGTTGACTATTAATGTGGACGGCATGGTCAGGTCCACGCAATGGGCCTTCGTGCAAAAAGGGCGAAAAGCGACGATTGCTTCGCCAACGACAATAGAAGCTGGGCACTACAAGATTGAAGTGGGTGGCAAGCGAATCGAAGTGCCCCTTTAACGCGAGTTATGCACAGAACTAGAAAACCATGGAGCCTCGCTGATTGCGAAAACAGCACCACCCCGAGAAATCTGTCTCCTTCAATGAATCTGAGACACTTCATCGGTGCCTGCGCGATGCTCACGGCTGCCAGAATGCGCCGCTGTTTGCTGATGGACCGGCGGCACCGGACGTCATGGGCCGCCGGAATACTCTTTCTCACGGAAAACAACAGGCAGTAAAATTAACGTCAGTTTGTCTAACACAATCAAAGAAACAGCATAAAAAACATATGAAATACATCCCAATCATCAGAAGCCTCCTCGCCCGCCCAACCCGAGAGGATGCCCCGGACCTAGCCAGTTCTCCGTCTTTTGCGAAGGGCTGGAAGCTAGGCCAAAAACAACTCCGATTGAAAGTTATGCGGACAATAATAGCACCGTCAGATTGCAGTGGTGGCCGCGGCCAGTTTAGTCACCGGCTGGCTTCATCGACCGCCAACCGGGGTTCGTTGCTCGTCTCGGGAAGGGAGACCCTCACGACTATCCCCACCAGTTCTCTCAAAAACACAAACACGAAAGCACAGATATCGAAATACCTTAACATCCCCCTCTTGGCTTCAGCCATGGCCTTGTGTGTTCAGACTTCATCAGCTGGCATTTTGTTGTCTGATGATTTTTCAGCGGGCACAATTGGGCTTCAGCCTGGCGGATGGTTCGCCAATGCAGAGGACGTGGGAGGCGTGCCGGCCTTGGTGGTTACGGACGATACAGTGCCGCTCAGTGGTAACGCGTTGGAGCACTACGGACCCAGCTCAGCAACTGTGATGGTAAAAAGTTTTGCGACGACCACTCTCGCTGTCGCTGGAGACTCCATAACACTCACGGTGGATATGCACTCCCCCACTGCTGGCTCGACGGCTCCGTTTATCGGTCTCTACAACGACATGGGAACCCCGCTGACCGCCAATGTTATTGGAGCCACTGGAGACGAAGGAGACGACACGGGTTTTGCCATTCACAAACAGCTCAATGCCGATCTCGCAGATTTCCGAATCTTCGAACGAAGCGCGCAGGGCGTTCCGAACAGTTATGGCCCTAGCCTTCTTGATGGCGACAGTGGCATAATTGCCTCCTCCACGGAAGGATATACCATGACGCTTACGTTGACCCGCAATGCCGCCGACGGGTTGGATATCACGGCAGGCTTTGGGAGCTATTCCACCACGTTCACGCAAGCGACCCCGATTACCTTCACTTTCAACGAGGTCTTCCTGATAAATGGCTTGCTCAATGGCGGAGCGTATAGATCCGACAATGTGCTCGTGACCACGACTGTCGGCACGGCCGCCGGTGTTCCTGTCATCACCAATCAGCCGGCGCAAACGACGGCTTCGCTCGGTGCTACCGCGACCTTCACCGTTGGCGTTTCCAACTCCGTCGGCGCATCCTATCAGTGGCAATTCTATGGCACCAATATTTCCGACGGCGGCAATCGCTCTGGCGCAACTACTGGGACGCTGAGAGTGTCGGGAGTTTCAACCAACGACGTTGGCCACTATCGCGTGTTTGTCACCAATGGCACCGGCGGGGTGACCAGCGCGGACGCCGCTCTCGCAATCGTGGGGCTCAATGTTTATCCAGTTGTCAGCATCAACGGGAAGAACGGCGACACCTACCGGGTGGAATATGCCACCGCTCTCGCTCCGAGCATCTGGATTCCTCTTAGCACGAATGTGCTCGGGACATCAAAGAAACTGGTGGTTGACGACAGTTCACCAGGCTCGAACACTCGGTTCTATCGTACAGTGTATCTTGCACGCTGAAATTTGCCATGGCCGCTGCGCCGTCCTTTCTGACCGCGCAGCGGCAAAGACGCCCACACCATCGCCATCAGAGGGCGCAGTTACCGCCTCAAAGATCAGACCCAGACCAAAGAGGCGAAACCCACTCAGAACAGCACGGAGGAACCCGCTCATGATTAGAAACCTGAGCTCGGGCCGGAAGCCCGCTGCCGGTCGCCTGAATCCACCGGGGGAAGCTCTGGCCGGAACCCACAGGATGAGAATCCGGGGCGCGCCTATTTGCACGGACGTGGCGAGTCCGTTACGCGTGGCGACCGGCGAGGACGCGAACGCAAGTTCGAAGACCGCCGCCGCCGCTCGTCCGTCCGCACAAATAAACGGCGCGATTACCTCGCGGGCCGGTGCAAAGAAAACCCGGACAAGGTCGGAATCGCCCTGCAACCAACAACCCGGGCCATCCCCCGTTTACCCTTGAACCAAACCAAATAACTGGTATGAATCTCTCACCCCAGAGTGGCTGGTTCTGAATCGCCCATAGGTGGCTGGTTTTGATCCGCCCGGTTACACTGCCATCAAAGCAGCCATGAGCGATAATTCAAACAACTCACAGCCCCAAAGGCTCAAGCGCGTTCTGAATCTGCGGGACTTGCTCGTCTATGGCATGGTTATCATGCAGGTGGTCGCCCCCGTTCCGATATTCGGGTTGCTGGAGCAACGTTCCAACAACCACGCCGTCACCACCGTAATACTGGCAATGGTGGCAATGATGATCACCGCCGTCAGCTATGGCCGCATGGCCATCCTCTATCCGATGGCCGGCTCTGCCTACACCTACGTTGGCAGGGCGTTGAATCCACATCTGGGTTTTCTGGCTGGCTGGTCCATGTTTCTCGATTACCTCATGATTCCGCTCATCAGCGCCATCATCCCGGCGCTGGCGATCCAGCGGCTGTTGCCCTCCGTCCCGTTTCCAGTGCTGACCTTTATTATCGTGGCGGCGATGACGGTATTGAACCTGCGTGGCATCCGCGCCACGCTTCGCGCGAACATGGCGCTGTTGGTCGTGGCCAGCCTGACGGTGGGCGTATTCCTCATCCTGGCCGCCCGCTACTTGTTTATCAAAGATGGGTGGAGCGGCTTGTTATCGTTGTCGCCGATATATGATCCGGCGACGTTCAAGGTCGGCACGGTGCTGGGCGGCATTTCGCTGGCGGCTATGAACTACATCGGTTTCGACGGTCTTACGACGCTGGCCGAGGATTCGGTCAATCCCAAACGCGACATGGTGTTGTCCACCGTGCTGGTGGTCGTGATCACCGGAGTTTTGAGCGCGGTGGAACTTTATTTTCTTCACCAGGTTCTGCCGGACTGGCACTCTGCCGATGTGAACACCTCGTATCTCGACGTGATGCGGACGGTGGGTGGGCCGGTATTGTTCACGACATTTCTGGTGGTCATGAGCATCAGCCAGTTTGGCTCCGGCTTCAGCGTGCAGGTGAACGCGGCGCGGCTGCTCTACGGCATGGGGCGCGACAATGTCCTGCCGCGGGCGCTCTTCGGCTATCTGAGTCCGACGCGGCAAAATCCTTCTCACAACATCATCCTCGTTGGGGTAATGGCTTTTCTGGGCACGGTTTTCGTTCCCTTCGACCAAGCGTGCGACCTGCTGAATTTCGGAGCCTTTATCGGTTTCATGGGAGTCAATCTTGCCACTCTCTGGAGCTACTATTTCCGCACGCCGAAGGGACACCGGCGGAACGTGCTTTGGGATTTCCTGCTTCCTGCCAGCGGCTTTTTCATGTGCCTGCTCTTTTGGATTGGTTTGCCCAACCGCGCCAAAATCGTGGGCGGCTTGTGGTTGCTGGTGGGTGTGGTGTATTCCGCCTACAAGACTTGCGGCTTTCGCGACAGCCCGCTGCTGTTTGATTTCAAAGACAATTGATTAAAACCATCTGACCACTAACCACCGCCACAAAACCATGCCCCTCTATGAGTCTAAGAAACACGCTGAGAACCGCATCACTCTCAAACCTGAATGGTGCGATGCCATCGTCATCGGACCGGACGCGGTGGTCAAATCCATCGTCCTGACACTTGCCGCGAATCGCGCCAAACGCCCCGCTCTTCGCGTAGCCTTCGACGGCTGGTATGGGATTGACTGGCCATCGCTGCTCGCCGCGTTGCAAACGCAGGCCGCCTCGGCCGGCCTCAAGGTCTTGCTCCGCCCGATTCTCGACGCCTTCAAGTCCCGCGAGGAAATCGCCGCCTACAAACGCGCTTTCACCGAGACGGTTGATCCCGGCTTCGGAGTCGTCAACACAGAGGGCCACATCATTGACCTGCTATCGCTGGTGAAGCTATCGGGTGTGCGCGCCGAGCTCGCCGCGCCCGCCGGTGTGGACGCCGTCATCGTATACGGGCCGGGCGCGGCCATCCCTGAACTGAATGACAGCTACGACCTGCGTTTCTACTTCGACAAGACGCGTCAGCCGATTCTCTGGGAGATGTGGGATGGCAAGTTGCTTCCCTTTGGCTGGGCAGAACCGAACAGTAACTACGGCTGGAAGGAGTACTACTACTGCGATTACTACCTCCTTGACCGCCAGAAAGAGTTCCTTGTGCCGCGCATGGACTACTGGGGCGAGGGCATCGCTTTCGAGAGCCTCAAACTCATGCCGCGCGTGGCTTACGATGGGTTGATGCAGACGCTGGTGCAGTATCCAATCAAGGAGGTGCCAATTTTCCAGCCCGGTCCGTGGGGCGCGTATCGCTACAAAGAGTTGTTCGAAGTGCCAGGGCTGGAGTGTAATGCCTGGAACGAACTGGCCGGCCCTGAGTTGAGCATGTTGGTGGACGTCGGCCGCGAAGCCTTGCTGAACATGCCGACCATGAACCTCATGCAGTACAGCGAGCAGTTCCTTGGCAGTTACCTCACCGAAGCGTTTCCCCGCCTGTTCCCGCTGGACGTGTGGTTGGACGACGGTTACTTCCCCAAACCCACTCCCCCAGAACGCACCAGCATGCCCATCCACAATCATCCCAGCACCGACTACGTGAGGCAGCACTTCAATGAGCCGCTGGGACGTTATGAAACGTATTACATCGCTGAGGCCTACGAGGGAGCAACCACTTGGATGGGTTTCAAGGACACCGCCGACCTGGAGGATTGGGAACGCCTGTGCCGGGAGTCGACAAACCTCCAGGAGATTCCGAACTGGAACGACTTCATTGCCGGGTGGGACACCAACGTGGGCGATCTCTTCCTGATCCCGCCGGGAACCACCCACGGCCATGGCGGGAACCAAATGGTGCTGGAGATGGATACGTGCCCGAGCATCGCGGCGACGGAATACTCCTTCTTTCTCTACGACTTCGCCCGGAACTCCTGGGACGACAAAACCGGGACGATGACGGGCAAGCCCTGCAGGATGCATCTGGACCACGGCTTCGACTCCGACAAGTGGGTCCGAGAATCCTGGGTTAAGGACCATCTGCGCGCCAAACCCAAGGTGATACAGTGGACGAAGGACTACCAGTTCGACCGCTATTCCTCAGATCCGCGAATGCCCTTTGAAATTGAGCGGTACCACTTCACCCATAGGGCGAACGGCGATACGGAGGGCAAATTCATGCACATCCTCACGCTAACGGTCGGCAACCAGGTGACGATACGTTGCATGGCGCATCCCGAACGGCAGAATACCATCCGCAAGTTCCAGTCCGCCTTGGTCCCGGCCTGTTACGGTGAATATGAAATACTCAACTCCGAAGGTGGGGCTTGCACCGTTGTGCAACTCCGTTGGAAGAAAGGTTAGGCAACTCCAGAATGAAATTCGAAGCTATTATGAATTGGACATTTGCGTTCTTGACGCCGGGCCATGCTCCGCTGTCGCACGAGCTTGCTTTCGGCAGTGCTTCGCACGGGATGGCAGCCCCCAATACATGGCTTGATCCACAGGTCGCCTCCGTGCTTGAGTGGCCACCGGGGCTGGTTGATTCGGCGCAGGAGATTCTGGAGCTCTGGCTTGGTCGCGTATGACTCCAGTTGGAAAGCTGCTCCGGGCAGGGCTTACCAACCTCGGTCATCGGGCTCAAAACCGCAGGCTTGGAGCAACTGGTCCCGTTCTTTTTGGGTCGTGATGTGCATGGCGCCCCGCATGCAGGGTAAACTCGGTGATCGGCATATTGATATTGCCTGCGAGGTATTGCCAGAGCGCGACCTATACACCTGCGCATAATATGCGCGACATAAATCTTCTGCGCTCCTTATTCCACAGGGCTTTCCTCTGGGTCTGACGTTTTCAGTTTTGTCTGGAAGGTAGGTCTTCTGCACCCATTTCTTGCATTCAGGGCAGTTTTGCGAGAGAATGCGCGTAAGTAAAACGACGTTATGAAGCCCATTTTTGTTACCGCTGACGCCCGAGCCCGCCGCCAACTCCTTGCCTTTCGCCAGGAGGCGCAAACCGATAAATCACCGCGCGTGGCCCTGCGTCTTCAGGCAATTCTCCTGAGTGCTGACGGCCACACCCCGCCAGCCATTGCCGACCT
>CAIWMU010000049.1 GCA_903913865.1 uncultured Verrucomicrobia subdivision 3 bacterium | reverse complement strand
CTCACCTGGGGCTGGAGTTTGAATTTGCGTCGTTTTGCGTTCTTGGGAAATGCCGACCTTCGCAAGGGTCCATGAGTTGTTGGCGGAATTCCAGACGAAGGTATTGGTTCGATTGGCCCCGGTCGGATCCTCGATGATCGAGAACTGATTGTTCGCGAAGCCTGTAACCCTCCACACCTTGAAAGCTGTTCCCGTCGGCACATAAATCCCCCCCGAGTTTGTGGTGCCCGCATCGGCGGCCCAATATAGCCGGATGTCGTAACCACTGGAGTTTGTGACCACGTCGGCAAGGCACTGCGGCGCCATCACTTGGCGCAGCCCTCCGGCATCTTTGGTGATTGTGGGCACTGAGTTATCCGTGTTGGTTTGGTCGTAGGTCAGGCCCGCCGGGGTGGTCAGACTGGAACTGTTGGTCAATCTGAGTCGAATCGACCCCATGAAGGAGTTGTCGGCAGGAAAAACGCCAAGACTAACGGCTAGGGCATTGCGTGCGGTCCCGATAGCACCCTCGCCGATCCCACAGGCGCCGCTGCTGCAGCTCTGGCAGCCGACGCGCAACGAGCCGGTCACGTATCTTGAAGCGCTGTTTGCGTCGACGGCTAGCACGGTAATTTCGCCATTTTCCTTGCCGCCGCGAACCCAACCCGTTGAGGGGTCGATAGTGCATCCCAGCGTATCGCCGACAATCGACCAGATAGGATTTCCGGTGAAATAATTCGAACTCGTGCCGCTGAGAAAACAGAGTTGTGCCCTGGACTTGGCCTGGCCGTCAGCGATTATCGGATCTACCGTAAAATGGACTCGCTTCGGCTGGAGCGATACCTGCCAAACCTTGGAGCCCGACCTGACCGTGACGACATTCTTGTTGTCGAAAACGGAGGTGCCGTTGTAATCCTTGAACTCGTATAGGTAGCCAAGAGGGGCGGCGGTCGAAAACCCCATCGTTATCCCATTCAAACACGTAGCTCCGCTGAAGGTCATCTTGTAGGTTTTTCCACACACTATGCTCACTACTTTGCTGGCTGTCGAAGACACGGCGCAATCTCCGACTGACCCATCAGCGGTCAGGGTGAAATTTGCCAAGCTTCGACCAGCGTCGTCCTCAAGATAAACATACGCTCGATCATACCCGTCACCCAACAAAAGGTATTGATAACCTAGTGCCCTAAATGTAACAATTGCGCCCTGTACAGCCGGAGCGAACAGAAACAAGGCGATGCCAAGCAGGACACTGGCTAATTTTGTTTTAGATTTCATGGTTTCCCAACAATTCTTTTTTCCGTGATCCATTAGTCGTTTTCCGATGAAGATTCTCCTGGACGCTTCACCTTAGGACGGTGAACACATCCAAGCGTGCTACCCCACTTACGTCCCCAATGGCTCCAGTCACCATCGGATTTCGACCCTCGCGCATTTCTTCAACATTGCTCACCCCGTCCCCGTCCTGATCGGAAACGTCAGCCAAGCCAACCAACTGTGTGTAGGCATCAGGAACCCCGTCACCATTTGAATCGTACATCGTCCCCAGTCTGAAATAGCACTGAGGTTGAGGGAGCGGAGACACGATAAAGTTGGTTTGGCCTGGGACACTGCGGCCTAGCCAAGCCCAATTCGGGAGCGGAGCCATGTTCGTCGTATAGAACAGATCGTAAGAATTAGTCAGCCATCCTGAGTTCGGAGTGTTGGTGATAACCAAGACGAGCGAGTTGGACGAGGTCAGAATAGGTGGGAACATTGTTAACCCCAAGCCGAGGGAATAGACCGGCGGGATGCTCGGCAAAGGAGGTTGGGGTGGGCTATCTCCACCCGGAGGCGCTGGCGGCTGGGCCGATGCCATCATCGCATCCAGCGTCGCGGCATCGACCGTCAAGCCTTGCCGATTCAGGAGCGACCCACGCCCCGATGACACTCCCAATTGCCAGGAGACCACTGATTTTCGGATTGCACTGTAATAGAAAGCGACTTCCTCCTCAGCCACTGGCCGGGCGAAAGAAAAAACCTCCTCTAAGTCGCCGTGGAAGGCTTCGGCCCCCGCAAAGGTGCTCCCAAGCGCCAAGGAGGATAAACTTGGCGGCACCGCCAAGGTCCCTTCGCCTTCGGCCACCAGTTGGCCGTCGATGAATAGAGACGTACCTTGCGGTCCGAAATTAAGAGCCACCAAATGAGAGACGCCAGCGCGCCACTCAATCGGCGCGTTGAGCAATTCCACCGGCCCCGACTCCCCTTGGGCAACGAGCGACAAGGCGGAACCATCGGGCAGAACCTGCAAAGACCAGACCGATGCTGCGATACCATCGACGGATAGTTCGGCCAGTCGTGCGTAACTGCCGGGTTCAGTGCCTGCTTTTGCTAACAGCACGCTCGACCAGGAGGGCCTGACCCAAAAGCGCAACGCCCCGTCAGTTGCCGTCATGATATTGGTGTGCCCTGCGGAAAGAAGTGCAGGTACGCTGAACGGGGCGACCAGCCCAGAACGTTCAAGTGCATACCCAGACCACGACTCGCGGAATTGATAGCTCCCAAATACCACTTCCTCGTTCGTCGCGCAGTACTTGTAACCGGCATCAAAGCTTTCTTGCCAAAGCACCGGAGCCATCTCGGGCAAGGGCGGGTTGGGTGGTTCTGGTTTGGCCATGACTAAGCTTGCCGACAGGAGGCAGGCCAGGCTTAGGGCAGCGGCCAAGATATCCCTGCTTCGGAGCGGAGTGGTCACACTATTCATAATGCATCCTTTAGAATTTTCCGAATCTGTGAACGTTCTCACCAGTTAATAAAAACTGCAATAGATCAGTCACGAGACAAACTGATTGTCAAACCTTCTGTTGCATCCGACGTTACCCCATCTTCCGCAGTTTGAAAAGTCGATTCATTGATTTGCAACGGTTTGTGCATATTTTCACCCGTTTTTCTGCACTACATTTTCGATGATTTTGCTGCGACCTGGCAGCTGCAAACCCAGATGGGCCAGCAGCTCAGCCGCCATCCGGTCCGGTTTGGACACCGTGCGCAGGCGCATCTCAACCCTCTCCTTCCCAACCCGCACCGGCAATATCACATCCATCGATTTGATCGTCCCCATCTCCCCCACCAATTGTCGCGCACAGGTGCCAAGTCCCTTGCCCTTCATCCACATCTCGAGCGTGCGCCACAGCGCCAGCGATAGAAAGCAGACGAGGATGTGTGCCTCGGTTCTCTCCGTTTTCTGATGGAATATGGGGCGCAGGTGCAGGTCACTCTTGGCCGTCCGGAAGGCCGCTTCGGCCTGTTGGAGCTGCAGATACCACTGCCAGAGTTTGGCGGGATCTTTTTCAGTGCAGTTGGTTCGCAGCAGGTAGGCCCCATGGGCGCGCCGCGCCCACTGGCTGTGATCCACCTTGCAGGCAATGTTCAGCCCGATGGCCTCACCCGATGAGTTCTTCCTGATGCTCACCTCAAAGAGTTTGTCGGCCGCAGGATACCTCCCCAGCCACCGGCCAATCCGCCGTTCCACTTTGGCCGTGTTCTCTTCGGGTTTGCTGTCCAGTGAGCGGTCGATTTTGAGCAGTTCTCCCAGCAACTTCTCCCCCTGCCGCACGAGCATCGCCTTTTCCTTCTCCTTGCGGGCCAGGCTGCGGCAGAGAACAAACTGCTCGGCACCCTTGCCGTCCGGGTGCGGCAGGAGTTTGACCTCCACGTCCGGTCGGACCTGGTGCCAGTCCTTTTCCTCCAGCAGCGCCGCCTCAAAGCGCTTCAACTGGGCTTTGGGAGTGCCCACGATGTATTGGGCCTTGCGCTGGCGCAGGAACCCGATGTTCTCCTCGCTGACCATGCCGCGGTCCATCACCCAGATGCGCCCGGCTTTGCCGTATTTCTCCTCCATCATGGTGACGATCTCCTCAACGGTTGTCACATCCGTGCGGCTGCCCTTGAAGATTTCATAGGCCAGCGGCAGGCCCTCCGGGCTAACCACCAGTCCGATGCAGACCTGCTTGCAGTCGGGCCGGTTGTCCCGCGAATAACCCCGGGCGGCTTTCACGTTGGCGGCAACCTGCCCCTCAAAGAACGTGCTGGTGACATCGTAGAGGAGAAACTCAAAGCCGACTCCAAACCAGGTCTTGTAACGTTCGAGCAGGTGGGCCGAGAGATTCTCCTTCTGGGCGTGCAGAACATCGAGCCCGCGATAGAGCCGGTCTTCGTTGACCTTGTCCCATGGCACCCCCAGCAGATCCTCCAGAGCCGTGCGTTGATACCAGCGTTCGGCCACTCCCAGCTCGCTTTCCTGAGCGCAGAATCGCGCCACGGTCAACAGGGAGGCCACCGTCTCCCAGGGCACCTCCTCCCGTCCGTCGGGCACCAGCTTGCGCAGCAGGGTGTGCAGGCCCAATCGCCGCCAGAGCGCCAGAGCCAGGTAAACCTCCCCGAATTCACGCACCCGCTCCACCCGCACACCGCGAACATCCACTTCGCGCCAGAGCGGAGGCGGGGCTTTGTCAGCAGCCGCTCCAGCGTCTTGGTTTGAGAGATGAAGATCGAGCTGTTGCGCCGCATCGGCTCCCTCAAGCAGTTGATCGAGGTTCTCCCAGCCGGACTGGTATCGGGCCTCCAGTCCGGGTAGCTTGCCCAAGGTGGCGATGGTGTGCTGGCGCGGACCGGTGGCCGTGCGCACTGACTCCACCAGGGTCCAATACTCGTAAGCCTGGCCATCAACAATCCGACGGTGCCGCCGTAAATACATGCCAGGAGTCTCGCACCCCGGAGGCAGCCTCCGCAATGGGCTCTTCTGCACTACATCGCAAACTCAGACAGAAACCATCGAGTTCCTTGGGAATTTGATGGTTTCACACCCCGAAAATCGCCCCGCCAGACCTCTAACTGCGGAAGACGGGGTAGGGCACTCCACACACCCGCCTCACGGCCACCGCAGCCTGTAATACCGCTGTGGCCCGGCAGGGGCGTTCGTATCCCAGTATTCATACCGGGGCACCGCAGGGCCCAGCAGCGACCAGTTGAGCAAATCGGTCGAGGCTTCCACACTGAACGCCCCTGAAACATCATTCGTCAACGCAAACGTGACACTCCTCCCACCCAGCCCCGCCACGTTCGTCATCCCCAGCCACCCGCTGTTGGGCCAGTAGTTCGACAGCACCAGCCCAAGATCCGTCTGGCTTACCACGCCGCTGCCGTGCAACTTCGCAAGCACTGCACTGAACTCGCTCCCATCCACCACCCCGTCGCCGTTGGCATCTCCGGACTGCGCGGGGGGCAGGGCCACGACCACGAGCCGCTCAGTCTGGCCGGTGTTGCCGTGGCTGTCGGCAGCCTGGTAGGTGATCCTGTAGGTGCCGGGGAAGTTGACCTTCACAGTGCTGTTGCTTGTCACGGGGCAACTGCCCGAGCAGGCATCCCAGGCACTCGCCCCGGGATCGACAAACAGGCGGTTTGCGTTCGTGATGAGCAGCGGATTGTCCCCATTCAAGGTGAGCAGGGGAACCCGGCGGTCCACAACCACCACGGCCCGCGTTGCCCCGGCCACCGACCCAAAGGCGTTCGTGTATGAATATGCCAGTTGCTGGATGCCCGGCGAGTTTGTGTCAACCCCGCCCGTTGCCATCACTGTCTGGGGCATTTCGTCGATGCCCCCGGGTATCGCAAGCTGGTCCAGATCGTTCGCCCCCCTTGCGGTGATGGTCCCATCCGCAAGCAGGGCCACGGTGTGGAATTCCCCGGCGGCAAGACCCGCTATACCCTTCCCGGACGGAGCCGCCTGACCGTATTCATTGTAGCCCCAGCCAGCCACGGTCCCATCCCCCTTGAGGGCGAGGCAGTGCCCGCCCCCTGCGGAGATGCCCACCACATTTGACAACCCTGCCGGGACCGCCCACTGGCCGTAGCTGTCATTCCCCCAGACAAAAATGCTCCCATCCGCACGCAGCGCCATGAGATGCCACCACCCCGCCGCAATGGCAACGATGTTCGTGGCTGCGGGAGGAACATTGGTCTGGCCGAACATGGAGACGCCCCATGCAAGCACCGTCCCATCCCCCCGCAATGCCAGGCTCACCTCCCACCCTGCCGCAATGGACACCACATTGGTGGCCCGCGCGGGAATGTTGGTCAGCCCATAACCCGCATCCCCCCATGAAACGACGGTGCCGTCCGCCCGGAGCGCCAGGTTGTGGGCATAACCGGCCGCGATGGACACCACATTCGTCGCGGATGGAGGCACGTTCGTCTCCCCGTTGTTGTTGCCCCCCCAGCCCACAACCCTCCCATCCGCCCGTAGCGCAATGCTGTGCATGTAGCCCGCGCCAACCGCCACAACGTTCGACAGCCACAACGGCACGTTGCACTGGCCGTTCGTGTTGTCCCCCCACGCCACAACCCTCCCATCCGCCTTCAATGCCAGGTTGTGGCCCGCACCACACGCCACACCCGCCGGGGAGGCCACCAGCAGCGCACCGGGATCCGACAATGCCTCGTGACACTCATTGGTCAGCGGATTTTCCCCCACCGGCCGCAGACCCGGCGCCGAGCCCACCGGAGAAAGAACCCACGCGGGCCGGTTTGCAAGCCGCCCCCGGTAGCCATGCCCCGAAAGATCCGCCGCCATTGCGGAGGATGCCCCCTCCCGGAACGGCCAGTAACCCGCCAGATTCACATCCCCGGCACTGGGTGCCTCTTTCATCCCGGCCTGGATCTCCGCCTGGCTCCGGGCGGTGCCCCAGATCCTCACCTCATCGAGCAATCCCTGATAATAATTCCCACCCGAAGCCAGACTTCCAAAGCGCATCTGCGCAGGGGCGGTGAGCGGCACGGTCGATCCGGTCCCGCTGGCCGCCAGCGCGCCATCCACATACAGCCGCATCAACCCGTTCGTCCGCACACGGCTTGCCGCCACATGATGCCACTTCCCATCCGCCACAATCCCGCTCCGGATGCTTACATCCCCCGCTCCCCCGGTGCCGAACACCACCGTCCCCGCACCCAGCGACACGCCAAAATCCGGGTAGGCACCATTCACCTCCCCATCCACCAGCCCCATCCCCTGCCACCATTGTGTGTTCGTCCCGGCCACCTGCGTGGAATTGAACCAGAACTCGATCGTGAAATCGTTCGACACCGGCCTCTCAATCCACACATGGCTGTTCGTCCCGTTGAACGACAGCGCATATCCCGGACCGGCTTCCGCCGGAAAAACCGCCGCCAGGACCACCAGCGCAGCCCCAACCCGCAGGGCCGCCCCAATTTCTCTCAATTGTTTGAAGATCATATTATTCATGCTTCTCGGTTGTTGTAATCAGGCAAAATTTGGAATGATCTCATCCGTATCAAGGCCGGCGCAGGCGGTAGTAGCGCTGTGGCGCCGCCGGGGCGTTCGTGTCCGCAAACCCGTGCCGCACAACGGCCGTCCCAACGACCTCCCAGTCCGCAAGATCCATCGAGCGCTCTACCGTGGGCGCGGGCAGCAGTCCGTTCACAAGGGAGAAATCCACCTTGGCCCCCCCCAACCCTGCCATATTCGTCATCTGCAAATCACGGGGTGCTAAAGGGTAACGGGCGAGCACCTGGCTCAAATCCCCCTCCTGGATCCCCTGCCCCGCATGGAGCCCGGCAACCACCTGCCCCAGTTCCACCGTGTCCACCACCCCGTCCCCGTTCAGATCCCCCGGCACCACCGGGGGCAGCGCCACACACACCACCCGGTCAACCCTCCCGGTGTTCCCGTAACTGTCCACAGACTCATACCGGATGCTGTATGTCCCCGGGGTGCCCATCTTCACCGTGTTGTTGGTCGTCACGGGACAACTCCCCCCGCATGCGTCCCATGCCGTCGCCCCCTCATCCACATACTCCCGGCTGCGGTTTGTGATCACCACGGGATTCACCCCGTTCAACCGGACCACGGGCCCCACCCGGTCCGCCACCACCACCGTCCGGTTTGTCGCCAGCACCATCCCACCATGGTTTGTGTGCGTGTAGCTCAGGGAATAGCTGCCCGGGGTGTTGGGGTCCACATTCCCCGCGACGGGGCCTGTGTAGGTCACAAGCCCCAGCCCGGTGGGAATTTTCGATACATTCCTGTAATTCCCACCCCAGCCCACAGTTCTGCCGTCCTCCAGGAGCACAAAACTGCACCCCCGCCCGGCCACAACCCCGACCACGTTGCTCACCCCGGCCGGAACGTTCAACTCCCCATTCGCATTGCCCCCCCAGCCCAGCACCGTGCCATCCCCCTTCAACACCAGGCTGTGGCCGTCCCCTGCGGAAATCGCCACCACATTCGTCGCGGAGGCGGGAACATTGGTCTGCCCCTGGTCGTTATAGCCCCATGCCAAAACACTGCCATCCGCCCTCAGCGCAAGGCTGTGGTCGTCGCCAACGGAGATCGCCACCACATTCGTGGCGCCTGCCGGCACATCCAGTTCCCCATGCGGGTTGAGGCCCCACCCCCCGACCGTGCCATCCCCCTGCAAATAGATGTTGTGCGTGTAGCCGGAACCGATCGCCACCACATTGGTCGCAAAGGTTCCAGGGAACTCCCCCGTCTGCCCCCACCCCCACGCCGTGACGGTTCCATCAGCCCTCAAGGCAGCGCTGGCAAAGTTCCCTGCGGCAACAGCCACAGCGTTCGTTATGGTGCCGGGCACACTGGCCTTGTTATACTGGTTGTCACCCCACCCAACCACGGTCCCGTCCGCCCTCAGGGCAAGGCTGTGCAAACCGCTTGTGGCGGTCGCGACCGCGTTCGTCGCCTCTGGCGGGGGCATGTTCGTCTGTCCCATCAGAGTGGCACCCCAGCCAGCCACGGTGCCATCGGCTCGCACCCCCTGGGACTGGTAGGAACGTGAGGAAAGATGCACCGGGCCACACTCCAGCCCGGCCCCGGCATCCACAAATGCCTCATGGCACTCGTTCGTCGTCAACAATGTCCCTGCCAGTTGAATGCCTTTGGCCCAGACCATCGAGGATGGCCTCCAGACCGGGCGGTTCACCATTCGCCCATGCTGGCCATGCCCCGCAAAATCAGCCGTCTGCATCCCCCCTGCCCCCTCCCGGAATGGCCAATACCCTGCCAGATCGGCATCCGCCCGGCCGGGCGTTTCCAACATGCCCGCCTGGATCTGCCCCTGGCTGCGTGCCACGCTCCAGATCTTGACCTCATCCAGCAGCCCCCTGTAATAGTTCGCACCGGAGGCCAGACAGCCAAACCGCATCTGCGCCGGGGTGCTCAGTGCCACTGTGGATCCCGTGTTGCTCGCCGCCAATGCCCCATCCACATAGAGCCGCATCAGCCCGTTCGTCCGCACCCGCGTGGCCGCCACATGGTGCCATTTCCCATCCGCCACCACCCCGCTCCGGATGCTCACATCCCCGCCTCCCCCCGTCCCAAACACCACTGTCCCCGCACCCAGCGACACACCAAAATCCGGGTAGGAACCCGCCACCTCCCCGTCCACCAGCCCCATCCCCTGCCACCACTGCGTGTTCGTCCCCGCCACCTGCGTCGAATTGAACCAGAACTCTATCGTGAAGTCATCCGCCACCGGCCTGTCAACCCACACATAGTTGTTCGTCCCGTTGAACAACATCGCATACCCGGGCATGGCCTGGGCCGATGGGATGACAGGGAGAACAAGGGAGAGGAATGTTGCAAGCAGGGTGGACCCTGTGAATTTTGCAAAACTTTTGATACAATTCATGGGCACTAGTTTTACTTATTATTACTCCTGACTCAAGGAAAATAGGACCCGCAGCCAGTCCATTCCCACAATCAGGCTTGCGAGGTTCCGGGCGTTCGGGTCGCGCGTTGGGCCGTTTCTCGAGTTATCACTGGGGATCGGGTGTATTGGCAGAAACTTTAGTCGAATTTTATGGAAATCCGCCTCACCCCCCCAACCACAACCCAGCCTTCTCGCACCCGTGCCACCCACTCTGCATCTCCCGGTCTTTTGGATGTGGAGAAACTGCAAGTATGGAGGGTGCGGCAATCCCAACCCAACATGCGACCCACGCGCCGGTTTTACGCGAGTACGGATGAAACGTAGGCCCTTGTGGTGGATACGCGGCTGGAATCCCCCCATAGCCCCGGCACCCCGGTAGATCCATACGCCACACTCTGATGCGGCCTCCCCGCCCCAAGTGCGCAAGAATTTCACACCCGCGAGCAATCGTTGCACAGCCCACGGTTCGGGATGTGCCTTTTGTATGGGGTTTTCGGTTGGCACGACAATTGCGTAGGGAGGCGCAGGCGGGCAACGCGTCCGCCCAACCCATTAATCGGTAAACAAAAGAAACGGCAGGCAATATTATGGCAAAGTTCAATAGATGGATGATGGCGGCCGGCATGGCCGCTCTGATTGGCACGGCAACCGTCGCTTCCGCACAGGACAACAACGGCGGCCAGGGCGGCCCCGGCGGCGGGCGCAACGGCGGCGGCGGCAGGAACT
>CAIWMU010000048.1 GCA_903913865.1 uncultured Verrucomicrobia subdivision 3 bacterium | reverse complement strand
GATCGGGTTCACGGGTGCGGAAGAGGAGTCCGCCCGGAATGTATGTCCAATAGCCACGCCATACACACACCTCACATGCCACCCATTCGAACCATCGGCACAACCCCGTTGGGGTTGTTGATGTCTTTGGCCTTTACCCGGGGTAGCGCCTCGGCGGCGCAACCCCGGGCTTCATGGCAGAATCCCGTTGGGATTCCCGGAGGGGGATGGGGCAAGGCACGACCTTGGGGATTCCCGGAGGGAAAACGACGATGGCCCGACCTTAGGCGTTTCCGGATGGGGAAATTGGTCCACGCCCATCCACGCCCATTCGCGGTTCCCCGCCCCCAACGCCAAGGGCGTTGTGCCATACAGCCCGGGGTTGTGCGGGTCGCCGCACTACCCCGGGTCCTGGCCACATCGGGTTCCCTACCCCGCAAGGGGTTGTGCCGTTCGTGCCCGCCGGGGGGTGCGGGAAACAAGGGCGGAAAGAAATCAGGTTCACGAGTGCGGAAGAGGAGTCCGCCCGGAAAGAATGTCCAATATCCACGAAATACACACACCTCACATGCCACCCATTCGAACCAGCGGCGCAACCCCGGGCTTTGTGGCAGAATCCCGTTGGGATTCCCGGAGGGGGAGCCTCCAAGCCCAGGCACCGCAAGTTTCCGGGATTTCCGTTGGGGAGTTTCGAGCCATTCCCCCATCTGCTGTCATCTGTGCCATCTGTGGATAAACCTTTCGCATTCGCGTCTATTGGCGTCCATTCGCGGTTCAGACTCTTTCGGCGTCTGATCCACCGGCCCCGTCTGCTTTCAGATTCGGCTTTGGAGTTTGCCTCTCCCGGCTTAGATTGCCCGCCGATGTCGAAGATGCTCAAATCGTCGGGAGCCATGGCTGCCGCCACCATGACCAGCCGCATGCTGGGGATGGTGCGGGAGATGGTCTATGCCGGGTTCATGGGGAACTCCGCCGTGGCGAGCGCCTTCACCCTCGCATTCCAGGTGCCGAACCTGTTCCGCCGGCTGCTCGGCGAGGGAGCCTTGACGGCCGCCTTCATCCCCCTGTTCAAGGAGAAAGAGGTCACTGAAGGTCCCAAGGCCATGTGGCGCGCCGCCAACGCCGTCATCTGCGGGCTCACCCTGGCAGCGGCAGCAGTGACGGTCGTTGTCGTTCTGGCGATTTCAAGCATCCTTCTTGTCCGCAATCTATCGGCTGAAACGCGGCTGATGCTGGAACTGATGCGGCTCATGTTTCCCTACATGCTGCTGGTCTGTCTGGCAGCCGTGCTGATTGGCATGGCCAACGCCAAGGGTCATTTCTTTATCCCCTCCCTCGGTGCGGCTGTGCTCAACGTGGTGATGATCGGCAGTGTTATTTTTCTGGCCCCCCGCATGGGCAGCACACTCGACACCCAGATTTTCGCGCTCGCCATTGGCGTCGTCCTCGCCGGAGCCGCGCAGGCATTCTTTCAACTGCCCACCCTCGCCCGGGAAGGCTATGCCTTCGAATGGGTCTCCCCATGGAAGGATGCCACCGTTCGCGAGGTGGCGGTGAAGATGCTTCCCGGGTCGATCGGTGTGGCGGCATTCCAGATCAACGTGCTGCTGACGCAGACCTTTTCGTTCTGGTTCGACCCCACCATCGTCTCCACCTTCAACTATTCGGTGCGGCTCATGGAGCTTCCCCAGGGGATGTTCGGGATCTCCCTGGCAACCTACCTCCTCCCCACCCTCTCCGGGCTGGCTTCGGAAAAGAAGTATCCCGAGTTCCGCCAGACTCTGGAGCAGGGCCTGAGCACCCTCTCTTTTGCCAACCTCTTTGCCGCAGCCATGTGCATGGCCCTTTCTGTTCCCATTGTGCGACTGATTTTTGAACGGGGCGCCTTCACACCGGAGGCCACCTACCGGGTCGCGATGGCCCTCGTCTGCCTCGGACCCGGTCTCCTGATGTTCTCCATGAACAACATCCTCGCCCGCGCCTTTTTCGCTTTGAAGGACATCCAGACCCCCATGAAAATCTCGGTTGTCTGCCTTGTGCTCAATCTGGTGTTTGCGTTTTGGATGGTGCAACGCAGTCGTGAAGCCGGTCTGGCGGCCGCCAACAGCCTCAGCGCGGCCATAAACCTCGGCCTCCTGCTGTATGCGCTCCGCCGCAAGCTGGCGCATCTGGACACGGCAACGCTCAAATCCACCCTCGTCGTTCTTTTGCCCGCATCGGTTGCGGCCGGAATCGTGGCTGCCCTGCTCGCCTCACTGCTCGAGGCCAGACTCGGCCATGCCACCGTCCTGACCCGGATCTGCGCGGTCTTCATTCCCGCCGGGGTGGCAGGCGCGCTTTATGCAGGAATCGCCATCCGGTTCAAAGTTGGAGCAGCCACCGAAATGTTCCAACTCATCACCAGCAAATTGCGGCGTGCCCGGTAGATGGCAGTGACACTTTTCCGTCCCTGAGCGAGTTCCGAACCTTGCAGGCGGCCCGGTTCCCAATTACTTTCTGATCGAGATGGTGCGACTGGTTCTATTTGATATCGACGGCACGCTGGTTCACACCGGCGGTGCCGGTGTTAAGGCTTTTGCCCGGGTCTTTGCCACTGAATTTCAGGCAACCGAAGGATTTTCGAGCCTCAAGTTTGCCGGGCGCACCGATGTCAGCCTCGTCCGCGAGTTTTTCCAGCTTCACGGCATTCCTCCCAGCCCGGGAAATTTTGAGCGGTTCTTTGAGCGTTACGTCTTCTGGCTGGACCACATCCTCTCCAGCACCAGCAACCGGATGTGCCCCGGCATTCATCCGTTTATCGAACAGTTGCGACAACTCCCCAAACCGCCGGCTTTGGGCCTATTGACAGGCAACATCCGCCTCGGCGCCGAGATCAAGCTCCGCCACTTCGGGCTTTGGGATCATTTTGAAATCGGCGGATTCGCTGATGATGCCGAGGACCGGGATCACATTGCCAAGGTCGCAAAAAAGCGGGGAACAGGCCTTTTGGGCAGGAGGCTGGCGGGCAAGGATGTGCTGGTGATCGGGGATACGCCGCTGGACATCCGCTGCGGACGGGCGATCGGGGCAAAAGTGCTGGCCGTTGCCACCGGCGGGGCCAACCTTGAGGCACTGCAGGAGCACAAGCCGGATTGGGCCGTGGCCGACCTGACGCAGATCACCCCCCAGACGGTCTGCGCCTGAGCCCGGGCTTTAGAAATACCGCACGAAGGTCTTCTTCTTGAGCTTTTCGATCCACTGCTTTTCGATCCGTTCCCGCTCACTGAGGACCAGATTTTTCTCGATCTCATCCCGCACCTCGGCGAGGGCTTTGACGTGGGCTACGCGGGCCTCCTCGACCTTCATCAGGTAGCATGCGTCCGGGGTTTCGATGATCGGGCTCACCTCACCCGGCTTCAGGGTGAAGGCGGTATCAGCCAGTTCCTTCCTCAGGACCGACTTTTCGACCCAGCCCCAATCGCCGCCCTGGCTTCGTTGCGATCCCTGGGAATAAACCCCTGCCATTTCTGCAAACCCGGCTCCCTCCTTGAGCTTCACCAGGATCTCCTCCGCGAGCTTTCTGGGTGAGTTATCCCCGGTCTTGTTCAGAACGATCATCCGCAGCTTCACCTGATCTTCCACCTTGTACTTGTCCCGGTTGGTGTTGTAGAAGGTCTCGATCTTGAATGGGGAGATGATGATCTCCTGCGAGATGTTCTTGGAGCGCATCGCCTCGACGATGAACTGTTCCCGCACTGTTTGCTTGAACTTCTCGAAAGTCGTCCCCTGCGCCTGCAGGGTCTTCGTCAGGGTGACGCGGTCCCCGTAACGGGCCCGGATCCTCTGCTGAACGACCTCGTCAATCACGCTCTCCGGCATGGAATAGCCCGCCGTGGAAAATTCGTGAAGGATCAACTCCCTGGAGAGCAGCCGGTCCAGATTCTCATCGCGCGCCTCCTGCATCTTCTTATCCAGCACGGCAGGCTCCCGGCGGTATTGCCGGTTCAGGACATCCGCCGTCTGCATCGTCAGATCCTCGACATCGACGTAGGTGATGATGGAATCGTGAACGATCGCCTTGATGCCGTTGGCCAGTTCAGCCTGTGCTGAACTGATGCACGCCACCAGGGCCCCTGCGAGCAGATATATAAAAGCTCTCATTTTTCGATGAACCCCATCCTACTCCCCCCCCAAAGGGGGGTCAAGGTTCTCCGCAAGATGATAAATCCTGTGAACCATTCCACCTCCCACCCCATCCGCCGGGGGAAAATAATCCGCAGATGGCCCATCTGCGGAAGAAAGTCCCCTGCGCCGGGCACTTGAGCCCGATACAATGCTCACGCCCGATAGATCGTGATTCCCACCCGTTCAATGTGGTCGCGCAGGGCAGGGTGGGTGATGGCATCAAAAGGGTGCACCTCGAACCGGTAGGGTAGCGGAAGTTCATCCAACTCCCCTGCAATGGCCTCCCCATGCAAAGCGTCCACTTTGCCCCAGATTGCAAGGTCCACGTCCGAATGGGGACGGTGGGTGCCCTTGGCCCGCGACCCAAATAGCCGGACCTCTTTCACCTCTGTATGCCGGCGAAACAGCTCTATCAATAACTGGTTTGCCAGGTCCGGAAGCGTGGAAGCATTCATTCCGATTGGCGGCTTTCCAGGAAGGCATGTAATTGTCCCATGGCCGGCAGGTAGCGTGCGACAATTGAAACAACCGCCCCTTCAAAGTTGCTGAAGTCATAGGTGTGGGATAGAAGGTTCCGATGGTTCAGCATGTCCACCCAGACTTGACCATCCGGGATGACTTTGGCCGCGAAGGCCTCTTTGATCACAGCCTTGGGCGTGGCCGTTGGGAGCAGGGTTCCCTCCGCTTCGAGAAAGTCCTTCATCACCTTCCACGCCAGCTCGAATGTGTATTCGAACCGCTGTATGACCCCCTCGGTTTCCAACCGGTTGAGCGCGGAAGGCCCATTTTCAAGAGCCCCGCGAAGCAGCAAATAGGCGTGGTCGTAGTTCTGAAACCTTTGCTTCCACCGGATGTCAGGATTCATGAAACACACTCTAAACCTGCCAGCCAAACCCGCCTAGTCTTTTTCCAACCCGCCCGCCGTCCCTCATAGCGCTCAGCAAGGATCAATACTGTAGGGATGAGGCCTTCGTTAATCCAAGGATGGCGCGGAGGAACGCAGGTTACGGAAACCATTTTGATGGCATCCATGGCTGGTTTGAGAGTTTCTAGGTAATTATACCTATTTCTAATTAGTTTCTGCTAGAAATGACTATAAATGCCTGCAAATGGTCTGGCAACCTCGTGGCGGCTTTCATCGCAACGCGGGGAGGCATGGGGTGCCCCGCGCAGACCCCGAGGCGCGGAGGGGTAGCCTGATCCCGCCCCATCCGCAGCCGGGGAATCATCCGCAGCGGATGACATTCCCTTCACGGGGCGCTGATGGCTTTCACGTAGCGGCCCAGCCAGTAGCCGAGCAGGTATTCGTCCCCGGGGAAATCGGTGGTGTCATCCCCCTGATCCAGGATGAATGGCTGGGTGTTGATGCGGGCGATCAACCGCTCGCCGGGTGGGAGCAGTTCCCGGAGTTCGCGATGCATGAAGTTGGGTGGCAGCTTTGTGACATCCTGCCGGTGGGAATTCGTGACACGCCAGGCGATGGTGTCCAGCGGCGCACCGCGCAGGGTCCAGACCGATCCGGGCGCATCCACCTTCCGGACACCGCAGGCCGCTGCGATAAAGTTCCAGATGGGGTAGCGCTCGGTATGCTCGATCTCCAGATGTTCCCGTACGACCTCCTGAAATTTGCCCCGCAACTCCGGCGTGAAGGCAAATCGAACAAGCGGCCAGTAGGCAAAGAAAGCCAGTTCATCATCGCTGTGGTTCCACTCGTCCCCCATGTCGTTGCCCAGATGGACATAACCCGGGGTCGGGGCCACGAGCTTGATCGAGTTCAGGATGTTCGTGAGGTAGCCGAACCTGGAGAACAGCTCATAGGCTTTCTCCCTGTAGCGCGGGTTGCCGGTCATGGCAAAGGCGAGTTGCAGGCTGCCGGTGATCTCGGCGCTGTTGAGCTGGCGGTCATGGATCGTTGGCGGGAACCAATTTACATACTCGGGATTCCACCGGCCCCAGAGCGTCGGCTTGCCATCCACATCCACGAGGTAAAGGTCATGGGCGATGATGTGATCGACGATGGGGATGAAATTGGAGGCGACGCGCGCCCTCTCAGCAGCGTTTGTGGCGACGAGTTCCCACATCACCGCGTGGGCATAGGTCTGGGAACAGATCTCGTCACTGCTGGTGTGGCCCTTCCATTCCCAACCGGGATCGGGCGCATCCCGCCACCGGTCGGTATCGGAGAACTTGAATCCCCGGCGCTCAAAGGTGCGTCCCGGAAAGCCAGTGTTCGTATGAATGTGCTGCAGACGTTCGAGGGCCGCGAACGACTCCCAGGCCTGCTGCCGGATCGGCTCCTCATGGGTGGTCGCATAGCGGGCGCCCAGCGCGCCGATGTAATAACTGGTCCAGCCTCCGTCGTTGTCAGTGTCGATCATCTCGCTGGAGGTGATGTCCCCGGCCACAAGCATGCGCCGCTCGGCGGTGAAACCGTAGCGGATGTTGCGTGAGCGGATCTTGCGGTGGAACCACTCGGCCTTGGCAGCCATTGTGGTACGGACAAATTCGATCTTGTTGAGGCCGGTTTTCGTGAGGATCCAGACATGGCCGTCGTGGTCCACGGCAATGTCGCGCACGGAATCGTCCCGCAGCCAGCGGTGGCCGGCATAGTAGCGGGTCACGGGGGGCTCAATGCCCGGCGCGGCGGGGGTTGCGTAGCGGGCAGAAACACCCTCGCGCACGAAAAAGGCGCCACGGGTGGATCCGAACCAGGTTCCTCCCGGCACCGATGCTTTGCAGGTGAGTTCCTTCCACGGCATGCCCGGCTGAGCGGGGGGCGGCGGTTGCCTGACTGCCCAGAAGGGGTTGGCCGCAGGGGGCTGGCTGCTATCCAACCCGTTTGAAATCCAGCCCTCCTCAAACTGAAGCGCCAGATCCCCGCGCGGCGTCAGCGCAATGTCCTTCGCGATTCTTCCAGCGAGCGGCCGGTAGCTCTTGTCCAGGGCGAGGGTTCCCTCGTAAACCCGGGCAACCCCTTTGCTGGTGAGCACGTAAACCGTGTTCTCCTTGTCGATGCACAGGCGGCTGCAGGCCGCGTTCGACAGTTCAGTTGCATGGCCGATGCGCACCGCCATATCCTGCCAAAAGGGGGCATCCGCAATGGGGGCGGCCGGGAGCGCAAGTGGCAGGAGACAGAGAGCGTATAGGGCGGTCTTGAGTCGAGTCATGTTCATATTCAAAGGGCTTCGGTGTCCGGGATCAGAAGATAACTCTGGCCCGCCTGCGTGGCAAATTCAGTGGTCTTAGCGCCAGTCGGTATCATGGCGATGGATTCGCCATCGAGGGTGAGCGAGACGGGAACCGGTGTGCGGAGTTTGCAAGGGCTCCCCAGAAGGGAATGGATGCGGGCCTCCACCAGGCGGCCCTCTTTCCAGGAAACGCTCACTTCAAATCCGCCCCTGGCCTTCAACCCTTTCACGGACCCTGTCTTCCAGGCCTTCGGGAGTGCCGGCAGCAGCACCAACTCCCCGCCCTGGGACTGCAGAAGCATCTCGGCGATGCCCGCCGTGCCCGCCGAATTGCCATCCACACAAAAAATGTTCTGCGGGGCACCGGCGATGCCTCCCCGGGAGAAGGTGAGCAGGTCTGCATCCGTATCCTCACGCAGAAGGCCCATCGCGTGTTTATATGCCTCCTCGCCATCCCCCAGCCGGGCATAAAAGTTGATCAGGTTCCCGCGGCTCCATTCCACATCCTCCCAATCGGGCCTGCTCAGCCTTCGCTGAAGGGTCACCCGGGCTGCCTGCGCCAATTCCGGCGTGGTGCGCGGATTAATCTGGTCCCCGGGATGCAGCGCCAGCAGGTGGGTGGTGTGGCGGTGATTCGGCACCGCCTCCTCAAAATCCTCCAGCCATTCCATCAGCTGGCCGTGCCTGCCAATCCGCAGCGGCGGCAACTTGCTCGACACCTGCTCCAGGCGGCTCAGAAACGCCTCATCCTCCCCGACCAGACGGCCCGCTTGAATGCACGAGGCGAGCAGGGCCCGGACGAGGACAATGTCGCAGGTGGGCCCCATGTACTCACTGCAGTTGCCCTGGCCATTCGGCGTGATGAAGGTGTTCTCGGGTGATGAGGAGGGACCGGTCACCAGCCAGCCATGTTTTGGATCCTCCACCATGTAATCGAGAAAGAACTCCGCCGCCTCCCGGAGGGTTGGGTATGCGCGCTGCTTGAGAAACTGGAGGTCCCCGGTGAAGAGGTAGCGCTCCCAAAGGTCGGATGCGATCCAGATCCCTGCCGTCGGGTGCAGGCCCCAGGTGGTCCACCAGCCGGGTGCCGTGTAGCCCCAGGGATTCGTGATGGTGTGGCAGACCCAGCCCTTTGCGCCATACACGGTGCGGGCGGTCCGGCGACCCGGTTCCCGCAACGATTCGACGAAGCGCAGGAGCGGCTCGTGGCACTCGGAAAGGTTGCAAATTTCGGCAGGCCAGTAATTTTGTTGGGTGTTGATATCGAGATGGAAATCGCAGGTCCAGCCCATGTTGCAGGCCAGATTGTCGTTCCATATTCCCTGGAGATTTGTTGGCAGTGGGGAATCCTCGCGGGATCCGGCGATCAGCAGATACCGGCCATATTGGAATAACTGCGCAAGCAGGGCGGGATCCTGCTCACCCCGGCGAACCCGGGCGAGACGTTCGTCCGTCGGTAGTTGTGCCGCCGGAGATGGGCCAAGATCCAGCGTGACCCGGCTGAACAGGGGCATATAGTCCTCCAGATGCCGCCTGCGGAGGATGCCGTGCTGCAGGGCTGCCGCCTCCGCCAGCTGCGCCTCGCACAGCGCCGCAGAATCGCCCCCTTTGAAATTGGTGTTCATCGCCACCAGGATCGACACCCCGTCGGCATTGCTCACATCAATCGTATCCCCGCGTGCGGTCACTTTGCCACCCTGGGCAACCACCCGTATCAACCCCGCCAATGTGACGCCTGTCCTGCCATCGCTGTGCTTTTTCTCCCGCGCTTCGGCAGTAATAACCAGTGTGTCATTCCCCCGCGTCCTCACGGTGCACTGATCCCCCATTCCCTTGAAGCTCATCTCAAACGAAATCTTGCCGGGGCGGTCCGCGCCCAGCCAGGCCGCCACAACCTGATGCGGATGCGAGGCAATGACGTCCCGGAAGTACCGGATGCCCCCGACTGAATAGTCCACGAAGGCAATCGCACGGTAGGGATCCAGTTCCCGCCGGTAATCACGCACATCCCCCTCCCCGTGACGCATCTGGAGGAGAAGATCCCCCACCGGCAGGTGTGTCCCGTAATTGCCCTGGCGCCCCAGCATGTTTTTTGTGATCAGATCGACCGCCTTCTTGTATTCCCCGTCAAAAAGCAGCTTTCGAATTCCAGCCAGATGTTCGCTTCCGGAGGGGGGATCGTTCGTGAGGCACGGTGCCCCGGACCAGAAGGTGGACTCGTTGAGGGACAGCTTCTCAGTTTCCACACCGCCAAAAACCATCGCCCCCAGCCTCCCGTTGCCGATGGGCAACGCCTCCAGCCAGCGCTTTGCAGGACGGCGATACCACAGGTCCAGGGGATTCTCCGGCGGGGCAGCCTCCCCGGAAAACACCGTTGGGGGAGGCAGCTCGGGTGCCGGCTTTTCCCGGGCTGCGCTCAGGCGCACGTTGCAGAAATTGACATGGTCGGCCGCGATTCCATCCCCGGCGTCCGTCGCAACCAGTTTCAATTCACTCACCCCGGCCACAGGCAGGCTGACGTAACAGGGCTCCCCGCCAACCTTCAGCACCCCGGTCTCGAACACCTTTTTTCCATCGGTGACCACCTGCACGGTCACGGAGCTTTTCTCGGTCATTTCAGCGCTGATCCCGGCATAAAAAGTGAACCAGCGATACCGGCCCCCCAGTGAATAAGCAATTTCTGCCGGGGCGTGCGTGCCGATTCCCTGCTTGAAGTCAGCGGTCCCAATCCGCAGCGGTTTTCCATCCACACTGGCGTTATTCTGGGCCGTCCCCCAACCGGTTGAACTGCGAACGGCCTGCCTCAGGTCAACGTAGTCGGCCAGGCCCGGCTTCGCAGCCGCCACCTTTGGCGCGGCTTCCGGTTTCTTGTTGAACCTGACGGACCACTGCACCTTGCGGTTCACCGGTGCCAGGAGTTTCACCCGGAGCAGTTCACCATCCTCCTTCATTGCAACGGTCACCCCCGCCTCACGATCCGCCTTTGAAACCTCCGCAGTGAGTCCTTTCCAGATTCCCCGGGTGGATGCGGTCGCGATCCGCAACTCGGTGGTATCCCCGGCGACCAGACTGCAATTGCCCGAAAGCGCTCCGCTGCTCCACCGCTCCTCGTCCACATCGACAAAGCACTGTGTGATATGCCGGGAGGTGCCCAACAACTGTGGTTGCGGCCCGAGCCTGGCTATGGAAAGAATGCTGCATCCAGAGGGTGGCAACTCCCTTGAGACAATCCCGGCGCGGATGGGTACCAACGCCCCGCTCCAATAGTCCAGTCCCACGAACTCATTAACGCCCTTCCCGAACCCGAGATCTTTCACCGCCAAATGGGCTGTGGTGGGCTGGGTCGCACTCCAATTGAACAGCCCGGCCACATGCCGCCGGCCATTCGTCAGGTGCCACGCCCGCGCAGGCATGTTCTCAAAGAGATCGAGCGGGCGGGCCGCCAGCCCGGTGTTGGGCATCGAGCGTTTGATGCAATCCAACCGCTCGGCGGGCAGGCCCGGCAGCCACTCGCTCACCAGATTCAAACTGCCCGAAATCGCCACCCATGAGGCGAACGACCGGGCCTGTATCAAGGTGAGCGGTTCCCGGACCATCAGGCAGTCCGGATCGTTATGCCAGACCCGGTTGTGCAAAAAGTATAACCGGGTGCCCAGATTAAAATTCGGCAGGATATCCCCCCAGTGGGCACCTGTGTCCGGCCCGATCCGCATCGCATCCACCAGACCGATCGACCCGCCCATGGACCGGAAGTTCTGGGCCACATTACAGGCGGCAATATAGGTGCCGGGAGAAGCCGCCTCACGCATCGTCCGGATGCCGGTGCGATAGGCCTGAATGCCGGTCATGTGGGGATCATGAAACACGTGGTCCCCGAAATTGTCCTCCACCCAGGCCGTGCCGGGGTAGGTGCACTTCGCGGCCATGCCGCACCACATCGCGTCCGGCTTCAAATAGCGGTAGCCCCATTCGCCTGTGATGCGCCGGACCGATTCAGCCAGAAAATCGCGGGCCTGCGGATGGGTCATGTCCAGACACCATCCGGCCCACAGCACCTCGTAGAGGGAGCCATCCCCCTTCTTGACAAACCAGTCCTGATGTCCGGTGAAGAGCGGATCACGGGGATCCCATGAGAAGGGTGTAAACCACAACCCGGACCGGAGTCCCTGCCCTGCCAATCCCTCGGCATTGGCCTTCATGCCGGAAGGATAGGGACCCTTGGGATTGTGGCGGGTGTAATTGCCCGTTGGCCCGGAGCCCATGATGCCCCCCTTTGTGATGGCCGGCCCCTGCCACTGATCATCCACAAGCACCGTGTCGAACCCGTATTTGGTCAGCTCTTTCGCACAGAACGCTCCCAATTCCGCCAATGACTTTTCATCCGAGGGACCCCCGTGCGGACTGGAATACCAGGTGCAGTAGCCGTTTGGAATTTTGGGAAGCTTGATCCGGTTCGCCGTTGCAATCCTGTCGGCGTAGGTTTCAAGACCCAGCCGCGCATCTGCAAACCGGCCGATCACAAAGGAGTCCGTCGTAATGGTCTCCCCCGGCTTGATGCGCAGGGTCCCATAATCAAGGCGTCCCGTGATCGAAAGCGTCTGGCCGCTGGCCTGGCAATGCACGCTGCCACTGCCCCGCTCCTGGGTGATCCACCCTGCGACGGTTCCGCTCCCGGCATCAGGCCGGGCCACTGCCATGAACAGATGGCTCGATGCCGGTTCCCCGGCTCCCTTCAATCCATCCACGCCCATGGTGCGGTATTCGACCGCTGCCCCATCCAGTGGCAACTGCCGGACGAATTCAATCCTGCCCACCACCCGGTCCGTCCCGCCGGTGTTGCGAAGCTCACGCCTCAAAACCGTAAAGGGGGCCTGCGTCTCCACCAGGTCCACATCCCCATCCGGTCGAACCCTCCGCTCCGTGCCGGCGCTGGCACATAGCGGAATCAACAGCGCTGCCCAAAGCCAACCCGCCAACCCGCGCCGATCCATCCTTCGCATCATCAAGTTTCTCATGGTTTGTGACACCACATTCCACTATTCCACCGCCCCGCACAACCACAGGAAATGGAAGAATCCGCGAACAATCGATGAAACTTCTGGCGGATGGTCCATCCTGTCAGAGGGGAACAGCAGCCCAAAGGGATTCTGCCCTCCAGTTCGGCCGCCCCGGACGGGCGACGGCGTGTATCAACCATGGATCGCAACGCAGTCGTAGCTGATCCGGCCCAGGGGGTAGGCGGTAACGGAAAGAATGAACACCTGCCGCCCGGCGATCGTGAAGGGGATGCCGGCCATGAGGTGCTGGAGCAGGGCGCTGTTGCCGAGGACTACTTCTTCAGACGGTAAAACTTGATGGCATTCGTTGCCCGTTCATTCACGACATTCTCATTCCCCAGGACCGAGGGCGGATCGACGACGTTGGACCAGAACCCCTCGGAGTTGGCAGAGGGGCGGTATTGGAGGGTATAATCGGTGAAAACCGAGGGCCACGAAACACGGACCGAATTGGTGGAACTGGGCCGGATGCTCAGCAGGGCCGGTGGAAGGACTCTGGTCGTCAGAACCGCAGAATTGTCGGCCGATGAGGGGTCCGGATAATCGCTCACGACATACACCTGATTGGTGATCACCCCCAAAGACTGGGGAACCAGGGTGAGGGTGAGGGTGACAGACTGGCCCGGATCGATGGAATTGGGGCTGGCTGAGAAGACTCCGTTCGTGTAGCCCCATGTGCCCTGGGTCGTGTTGGCACTCTTGAAGATCACGGTGCTGTCCAGACGGCTCGTCAAACGGACGTTCGGAGAGGCGTAAGGGCCCCGATTGTTCACCACCAGCGTGTAAAGCAGGTTGCTCCCCACTGTGACCGGGTCAGGGCTGGCCGAAGGCACGACCGAAAGGTCGCTCCTGTAGTTGGGGGGGTAGTTGACGAGGAAGTTCGCTGCAGAAACATTCGTCCCGCCGGGGCCAATCACTGTGATGGGGGCGGTTTGTGCATTCAAGGGGACGGTGGTGGTCAGTTGGTTGTTGTCCACAACCGCGAAAACGGCGGGCAAACCGCCGAAACGAACCGAAGTAGCACCGATGAAATTTGAGCCGGACAGGGTCACGTTGGTTCCCGGCAGCCCGCTCGAGGGGGAAAAACCGCTGATCAGCGGAGCGCCATAAAACAGGATGCCGCTGTTGCCTCCCAGACCGCCACTGGTGGCGGTGCCGCCCGGGGTGGTCACGCTCAAAGGCCCCGTGGCCAACCCGGCAGGCACCACCGCCCCTATGGTGGTGGCATTCGTGACCCAGAAGGAGGGGGCTGCCAATCCATTGAAGCTCACCGCCGTGCACCCAACCAGATTGGCACCGGTGATCTTGATGATGCTGCCAGCCGCGCCGTGATCCGGGCTGATCGAGCTGATGGTGGGCGGCAGATAAAAGAGGGCCGCACTGGAATGGGAGCCATCCGCCGTGGTGACCGTAATCGGCCCTGTCGTGGCCCCGGCAGGCACCACCACATTGATCTGCCCAAAGGTAACTCCACCTGGTGCAGCCGCCTGAACCCCATTGAAATAAACCACCGGGGAACCCACATTCAAATTCGCCCCATTAATCTGCACCCCTGTTCCCACAGCTCCAAATGCCGGACTGAAGCCACTAATCGTGGGGAGCAAGGCGAAGTTCCCGGCCGTGATCGTGGAACCGGCCGGAGTGTTCACACGAATTTTTCCCGTGGTGGCGTTCGGCGGCACAACAACCGAGATCGCGCCGTTGCTCAGCACCGTGAATGAAGGGACATTCAGGCTGTTGATCGTCACTCCGAGTGTTCCACGAAGGTTGGTGCCGGTGACCACCAGATTGGTTCCCGCACGGCCGCTGGCGGGGGAGAACCCGGTGATGGTGGGCGGGGCGAAAAAATTGCTGCTGCTCAGCGACGAGCCGAGGGAGGAGGAGACCCTGATCGGCCCGGTCGTGACACCGGCCGGGGCATTGACCTGGAGACGGGTGTCCGACTGCGCAAAAACTCCGGTCCCCAACACCCCGTTGAAGGTCACCTGCAGCCCCGTCCCCACAGAGAAATGGGCGCCATCCACCAGCACGAGGGTGCCGCCGGAGCCCACGGCAGGGCTGAAACCGCTCACGTAGGGGCCGGGACCGATCACGGTGAAATCCTCCAGGCTCGAGCCGGCGTTGCCGACCGTGTCAACCATGACGGTGATGGGCCCGGTTGTCGCCCCGGCGGGCACCGTGGCAATGATCACTGTCCCATCGGCTGCGGTGGCCTGTGCGGAAAAGTCGCGCGCAGCGCCGAAATAGACGGCCAGCACCCCGGGGTAGAACCCGCTGCCACGGATGGTGATGAAATCCCCGGGAGCCCCAAACCCCGGGCTGAACGACGAGACATTCACAGCAAAGGCGCTCTGCGCCAGAAACCAGCAGGCGAAGACTACTCCAAACCCAATTCTCAAAATAAAGCTCATAGATTGGCTGGCCGGCAGCCCAAGCCAATGGACTGCACCGGATTTGTGAAGTTTATCAAACCGGGGTTCCTGCAAGTCGAGACAAATCCCCACCCGGCCAGCCAGGCTTGGCGCATCCCCACCAGTGGAAAGCGGTACCCGGGCCCGGTGTTTGGACCGTCCGTTTCCGGGTTTTGATCCGTCAAGTCTGCGCGGCTCAGGGGACCTGCGGAATGACCAACCTGTAAAATCGAGCCGCACCCCCCATGTTCGTCAGCCAGACCATTCTGTTTGATGGGGCGGCCGTAATATTGGTTCGGTTGATCCAGTTGGGGACTCCAAGCGAATCGGTGCTGAATAGGGAATAGGGGCGGTTCGAGATGGCGTTGAACCTCAAGGCGACAGTGCCCGCCGGTGCGACGGCAACCGCCTCCAGACGAAGGGCGCTCGCGGCATTGGTGGGGCTTGTTCCGGCCACGTATTCCTGCCAGTTGCTGTGCCCATCATGATCCGGATCCTCGTTGGCATCCGGAACATTTGGGTTGGTGCCATTCGCCACTTCCCATGCGTCCGGCATTCCATCGCCATCGCTGTCGGCCACACCGATTGTGAGTGTGGCCGGAAGGCTCTGGGCGGTGCCGTAGAGGTTGGTCACAACCGCAAAATAAACGCCACTGTTGGTCGGTTGCACGGTAGGGAATGCCAGGCTCGATGTGGTTCTGCCCGGGAGAGGGGAACCGTTAAACCACCACTGGTAGGCAAGTGTCTCCTCGCCTGTGGCCGCCACAGAGAGGGTGGCCGGGGATCCGGCGGTGTTCGTGAGTGACTGGGGATGGGCTGTCACGGCGGGCCCGTGCAGGGTCGTGCCCAGATTCAACTCGGCTGCGAAACTGATGTCGCTGCTGTTTGCATTCACCTGGTGCACCTCGACAGCGAGCAGGTTTGTTCCGGCTGTGAGCAGGGCCGGATCGAAGGTGCCCTCGAAGAACTTGTATTCATCTGTCCCGGAAGCCGTCCAGTTGGCGAAGGTCAGGTAGTCCACGGCACCGGCGGGCATGCCGTAGCGGTAGATCTCCGTCCCGTTCAGCCATGCAATCGCGCCATCGTCGTGCATGACCCTGAGAAGACCGCTGGTGATGTCGGCGGGGGATGACACGGTGAATTTTCTTCGGAAATAGTAGGCCCGGTATTTGTTTGAAGCATTGGGTCCGTAGCGGATCACGGTGGCTTCCGGACGGCCATCCGGAATGTCGCCATAGCCGAGTTCAGCCACACCATTGCTCCATCCCGAATCGTTGTAGGCGAGCGATGTCCAGGCGCCGGGATCTGTCCCCAGATCAAAGTAACGCCAGCTGGCATTGGTTGGGATGACCACAACGGAGGCGGCTGTGACGGATTGCACAAAAACCTGGATGTTCGCAGCGCTGCCTGCGGCGCCACTGTTGTCCCGGGCAACGGCCGAGAGGGTGTGCCACCCGGTCGAGGGGGCGGTCCAACTCACCGTCCACGGCGGGGCGAGGGATGTTGAAATGGTGGAGCCATCAAACGAGTATTCAACACTGGTGACAGTGCCATCGGCATCCACCGGGGAAGTCTGCAGGACAAACGGGCTGCCCAGAGTCGCATAACCGCCATTCACCGGGCCCAGCCAGGAGACGGTTGGCGGTAACGAAATGACCGTCACCGTGACGCTTGGGGACAGGGTGGTCGAGCCTTGATCATCCACCGCAACTGCCGTCAGGACGTGCGCGCCGAATGAAGGATTTGTCCATTGGAACTGGTAGGGAGGATTGGTGACGCTCCCCAGGGGGATTGAATCAGCGAAGAAATCGACCCGGGCAACCGCACCATCCGGATCGCTTGCCGCAGCCGACAGGGTGATCCCTTCGGAGCGGATGAAACTGCCCCCATTCGTGGGAGACAAAAGCAAAGCGGTGGGGGGCAGGGTGATGACATTTGGCAGGCCCGGGGAGGTGCCGATCCCGGCCCAGTTCGTCGGGTCGTTGCCGAAGCCTCCCAACTGAATCCGCTGCAGTGAGTTGCCAAGGCCATCGGCGGTGGACGGCCAGGGGGAGGTGTCCGTCCAGGTGATCTCCTCGATCTGGATGTAGGGCACCACCACGTTGGTCGGTGTAATGTTCGGGGATCCGGGATACTTCAACTCCAGCGTCTCGGTCGAATTGTCGAGCTTTCCGGACCAGGGGCCAAAGACAGGCACTGTGGGGGGCACTTTCCATGTGGCACGGAAGGAGGCCAGCTGTGTCGCATTGGTGACAGGATCAAAGCCGACCAGCAGCAGGCGGGAGTTGGCCGCCAAAAAGGAGTTTGTGGGGAAGTCATAGTCCACGGCGTTGCGAATCCGCCACGTGTTGGTCAGCGCGGCAAGCCCGTAGCCATCCATGTTGGTGAACATGCAGAACAGGGGCACATTGGTGCCGGATATGTTGGCCAGCTCGATATACTCATCCAGCGAGTTGTCCACGCCACCGGCAAGATCCAGCGGGTGATACATGATCTCGGAGATGACCACCGGCCCGACAAGCGGACGGGAGTTGGTGGCACCGAGGGTAACGCCACTTTGGAGCACCAGCTGTTCCGTCCCCTGGCTGTTCACGTACCGGCCCAGGCTCACGCCGTTCGGCGCGGCACCGAAGGTCCATCCATGGTAATACCCGGCAAGATTGGTTGAGGAATCGGAGGCAAACAGCCAGATCTGGTCGCCGCTTTCGCTGAAGGCAAACCCCGTGGCACCGCCCCCGAATTGATCGGTGTTCAGCACGAGATACCCTCCGGGCCGGATGATCATGCCGTCCGGGATCCGGTATTTCCTGGGGGTGAAAAAGTCATCGGTCAGATACCATCCGCCAATTGCGGCATTGGTGGTGGCAGGATTGTGGAATTCAACACTGTCCAACTGGGGCAGGTCCGTATGGGTGAGGACCTCGTTGACGAGCACGGGAGGGGCCACAAGGGGAGCTGGATCCTCCAGATTGGGTGATCCGTTCAACCGGCCACTGGCCCGCCAGCTCTCCTTCAACCCCCATGAATCCCAGGGTGCCTGGTCATTCAAAATCACCAATGAAAAGCCCATGCCATCCGTGAGGGGAAACCATTTGTCGTTGTAGGCGAACTCCAGAACCTTCTCCCCTGTGGCATCCTCAAGCCTGAGGGTTTCCCCGCCATTATCCAAGCTTCCTGAATACTGCCCGGCCACGGGCAACCCTGCACCATACCGGGATGCAAAGGCTGCCGAATCCCGCACGACAAGGAGTCGTTGACCCGGGGCTAGGCTGGTGAAGGCTCCCGTGCTGAACTCGAAGTAGATTCCGTTCGTGAGGCGAATGCCTGCCAGACTGAGGACTGTGCTTGTGGAGATGTTCTTCAGTTCAATGTATTCAAAAGCCTGGGGATCGGTGGCGGAACCGGGCTGGGCTGCGGGATTATACATGATCTCCGTGATGCGCAGGTAGCGCTGGGCAGCGGAGGGGTTCGAGGGGGTCGTGTTCGTGCTGACCATGCGCCCGGTGGAATCGGCCAGGATGACCGCCTCCCCCCATGCGCTCAGGTGGCCCGTGTAGCCGCCCTGCACGAGCAGGCCCATCCCACGACGCGGGGCTGCTGTTCTGGCGCGAAAGGCCGCAACAGCCGGCGTGGCGTAAAGGGCATTGAACGCCGGAATGACCGTGCCCGGACGGAAGGTGTGGCGAACCGCACCCTGAAGTTCCCAACCCGAGGCATCCACTGCAAAACCGTTCGCGTTGGTGATGCAAATCCATTCCTGGTCCTGATTCCCTGAGGAGGGGTTTGCCTCCATGCCGAGGATTGAGAGCACCACATTGGTCGGTTGCGAGAGAGGGATGCCCGCATTCTGCCCCTTCACTATGCCCACGGACAGCGCGGCGTTCGTGACGGAATGCTTCCCATAAAAATGGGCCCGCCTGCGGGCGATGAACTCATTGGTCATCCCGGAAACCCCGGTGCTCAGGCCGACGCCCGGATCAAAATTGCTCTGCCCGCCCTTGAGCGGCCAGGCCCATTTGGCCCGGTCGGTCAGGCTCTCCTCCATCACCAGCGCCCGCAGGCCGAGAATTCGCTGCTCAATCGGCAGATTTGCCAGCGGTGTCCCCGGCGGCTTCACATAGGTGTCCAGCAGCGTCCGCATCCGCCGGAGATACATTTCCCTCGTTCGCGGCACTGAGAATACGACGTCATAAAGCCGGTTCCAGCTGCCCGAGGTGGCGGAAAGGGCCTGGGATGAGCCATACATCGGGAAGCTCTTGTGCAGGTCGTTGGTCACCTGGATGCCATCATCATAGAAACTGTCCAGGAACGCCGCCCCGAACGACAGGTTCATGTCGAACGGCACGATGCGCCAGAGCCCATCCCCATCATTGTCATGGTAAAGGCTCATGTTGGCCCAGACGTCATCGTTTTCGTGAACAAATCGGGCGGCAACCATGTAGTTGATGACTTCCGGGAGGTCCAACTGGTCGAATATGTTTGTCTCCCGCTGCCCCCGGGTGAGGGATTCCGAGATGGCATTGGCAAGAACTGCATAGTCGTTGTTACCCTCCCATTTGCGGGTCTTCTTTTCGAAACCGCCGGTGCTGAAGCCGCTCGGCTCAATGGTGCCCGCCGCGTTGTAAAGCGCGCCATTCCGATCATAGCCAAGCCGGTCCAGCAATTCCTCCCCGTGAACATCGTTGTGGTTGGCGAGCTGGTAGAATGACCCGTTGAGCTGAAGCCGCACCGGGTAGTAGAACGGCGCGGGCGCCCCGATCTGATCACAGAGCCAATAGCTCAACCCCTGCCGCATGTAAGTGGGATCCGGGTAGTCGGCCTCGAAGGATGTCTTCCGAATCCGCCCGCCAGGCCCGGGATGCCGGAAGGGGTGGTCCTTGTTAAACTCCACACGATGCGATTTTTTGGCATAGCCCACCGTGCTGTTCCCGCGAACCTGCATCTGGATGTTGTCGTAGAACTCACCGTCATGATAGGCGCTGGCCCGGCCGCCGGTCTGTGTGTCCACAGCAGAAAGCTGGTCGGCCGCAACGAAGAGGTGCACGACCGGCAACTTGCTGACCACGTTCGTCGCCTGGATCACCGTGCCGGAGTATTGCGCACTGCCAAGCGGATCATAATAGAGGGGCCAGCGGGATGTCCGGGAAAGCGAATCGGTGGCTAAAATGTACCAGCGCACCATGTCACCCACCGAATACGTGCGCAACCCTCCTGCCTGATTCGTGATGATTCCACCGTAAATCCCATCCCCGCCCACCCCGTCCCCGTGAAGTCCATCATCATACATCCGGGCGGTCTGCTCCGCGCCATACATCACACGCCATTTCATGGTCACATTCGTCACAGGCGCGAAAGCCTGTGCGACCCGGCAGGTGATAGTCAGGGTGTCATTCGTTCGGGGCAGCGCCGGGAAAAATCCGTCCCCCACCATGATGGGGCCCAGATCCGCGACTCCGGCCACATTCCCCGCCCCGGGAGTGGGTTGGGTGAAATAGCGCACATCGGTCTGATAGTAGGAGTCCTGCTGCACCTCCAATTCAGCCTGGAACAACAGGTCCGAATTGGTCGGGGCCACGTTCAGGGCCTGCACAGCGAGCCAGTTCGTCCCCTCCTGCAGCAGGTAGCTCCATGCCCCAAGGTCGAAGGTTTTGAACTGCAGCGCATCGCTCACAAGACGCCGGTCGGTGGCCGTGGAGTTCCAATCCAGCTCCACCGGGGCATTTTCGGATGCCACCCGCACCCCATTGAGAAACGCCGCAAAACCATCATCAAAGCGCACCCGCAAAGTCAGCGACGAAATCCCCGACACATTCGCCATTTGGACCGGATACCGGACAAAGGCCGAAGGAGCCACCCCCTGCATGGCGGAACGGAGATCTGTCCTGATCAGGCCCGTGTAATTGTAGATGGCCGGACTCGCAGCATTCAACGCCACCTGGTAACGATTTGAAATCTCGCTGGCTGACAGCGCCCGGTTAAACAGGGCCACCTCGTCCAGGTCCCCGGCGAACCACGATGGCGCATTGGTTGCCCCGGTGCAGCCGAGACGGAATTTCTCCGTCGCATTCGGCACGAAGCCACCTGTCAATAGATTGCTGGAAACCTGAACACCATTGACGTGCAGGCGCACGCTGGCTCCATCACAAACTCCGACAATATGTTGCCATGTGCTGGTCTGCACCGCCCCGCCAGCAGCCAACCCCACAAAATTTGTGCTGTCCCCCCGCCCCACCCGGAACTCCCACTGGCTGGCCGCAGACTGATAGAACAGGTAGCCCGCACGACCGGTGGGGGTGTAATTGATGGAGGACACGGGGCAGCGGTTACCTGTTGTGAAACTGGTTGGCCTGGCCCAAAACTCAACCGTGAAGGCGGTGGCCGGATTCAGGTCGGGAGTGTAACCGGTCTCGATCTTCCCTGTTGCCCCGTCGAAGCGCACTCCCCGGTTGGTTGTCTCCAGGCCTTTGTAGGCCGGGGATTGGGGACCCGCAACCCCCGGCGTCAACCCTCCCGAACCGGTCCCATCCCCGGTGGAGGCGATCGCCCCGGCATTCGTGAACACCGAACCTGCCGCCTCCCCCAGCCGCCAATATGCCACCGGACCGGAGGCGAGCACATCGGCAGCCACGGTGGCAGGATCCTCCCGGACTCCAGTCTCGAAACCAAGGCCATTGGTGGCTGCGGTCCAACCCGTGCTGTTGAATTCATTGCTCACCCAGGACATCCCCAAAGCCCCGCTTGTTGGGACCCACACCAATGCTGTGGAATTTGTGGTCACGATCAGGCTTGCCCCTTTCTGGATGGCCATCCCAAACGAAACATCCGCCAGTTGCCCGGGGTATTTGGGGGAAAAGCTGGAGGCCACAAATCCATCGGGCCGAATCAGGCCAAGGTAATCCCCGGATGGACTCAACTTGAAATTCATGTGCAGCGGCAGGCCGGACACACGCCGATCCCGTCCTGAGGCAAACACGACCATGTAGCCCTTGGGAGGGAGGTTCGTGGTGGGGAAACGCCATTTGAACGGGGCGCCAACCGTATCCGTCACTCCCCAGTCGAGCAGGTTCACATTCGTCGCCCCAGGGTTGTGCAGTTCAATCCAATCCTCATAAAAGCCGAAGTCATCCACCAGTGTCCTGGTGTTGGCGGCCATGAATTCTGTGATCACAACCTGACCCTGCGCGGATCCAAGGCATAGCAGGACCATCAAGAGGGACAGGTGCAGCCAACCCCTGAGCAGAGGGTGTCTGTATTCTGTGCCAATCCGGTGGACGGCGCGGGGAAGCGCCGCACGAGGTCCTTCAGAAGAAGTTGCGGTTTCCCGAGCAAAAACCTGTGTCATTGCCCCATGATTGAGGAATTGACCCTGATTCCAAAGCCAAAACATGGGTGGATCCTTGTCATCAACCCCACCGGGCAGGCGGTCGGACACTGCCCTGGGCGAACAGGTCAAGGTTTGCGGGCTTTTTGACGTTCCACGGGCCTCAACAAAGCCGGACCATCCCCACGCGGGTGGGGAGAACGATTGGGCAAAGCTCCTCGGTCTGGAGCTGTTCGGACCATCCCCACGCGGGTGGGGAGAACCGGATCCGTGCAAATGCTCCGCCCCGCTGGCGCGGACCATCCCCACGCGGGTGGGGAGAACTCGACCCCGACCCTGTCCCCGAATAGCTCGGGCGGACCATCCCCACGCGGGTGGGGAGAACGTTCACAACCCCAACTCCGGTTGACCGTGCTTCGGACCATCCCCACGCGGGTGGGGAGAACGCCGTCGCCGCCAAACTGCGCCAGTTTCTTCGCGGACCATCCCCACGCGGGTGGGGAGAACATTCCCAGTAGCTCCAGAACTCAATGGCTGAACGGACCATCCCCACGCGGGTGGGGAGAACAGCCCCTCCCAGATCTTTGACTCGAAGTGGCTCGGACCATCCCCACGCGGGTGGGGAGAACGGATCCTACATTAGATATCGCCTGCCAGATAACGGACCATCCCCACGCGGGTGGGGAGAACCGG
>CAIWMU010000047.1 GCA_903913865.1 uncultured Verrucomicrobia subdivision 3 bacterium | reverse complement strand
TGAACCACCCTGAAGTAGCCGCTGTTGCCGGAGGTATTGGCTTTGAAGGGGGTTGTGGCGTTGGTGATGGTGATCCAGGGGCCGTTGAGGGTTGAGGCTTTCTGGAGTTGGCCGCCGCCGTTCCATTGGATGGAGATGGTGGAGCCGGTTTGTGAGGTGGCCAGGCCGATGCAGGCGACGTTGATGGTGAACTGGCACTGGTCGACGATGGAGCCGGTGGAGTTGATGACTTTGCAGGTGACGACGTTTGTGCCCGGGGGGAAGAGTGTGCCCGGGGGGGGCGTGCAGACGAGGTTGAAGTTGGTGTTGCAGATGCCGACGTCGTAGTTGACGAACTGGCCTTTTGCGGAGGCGCAGTTTGTGGAGATGTCGCGCGGGCAGGTTAGTCCTGAGTTTTGGCCGTAGCTGACAAACAGGGCCGTCTTGCAACTGGTGCGGGTGCCTGTGGAATCCACGACAGTGACCCAGACCTCGTAGGTTCCGGGTCCGACCAGGGTCCCGGCGGGTGGATCCTGGGAGATGAAGAAGGCGTTGGCGCCATTCCCGACCATGGCGGTGAAGTCCGGGATGGGGGCAAGGCATCCCTTGCTGGTGGTGGTCTCGTAGCCGGCCGGCGGGCAGGTGAAGGTGTTGCCCTTGTTGCGGATGGTTGCGCAGACACCGGCCGGGTAGCCATAGGCATCGAACAGGGACCATCCATAGATGATGGCGCCGATCCCGGAGCCACTCAGGCTGACGAGCCGATGCGACCCTGGGGCAACCCAGCGGCGGAGGTAGGCAAAGCCGGTTCCCGGAATGTTGATAAACGATCCCGCCGGTATCAGCACCCCATCCAGTTCGATCTGGCTGGTGGCGTTGGTTGAGGCGGTGATGTTGACGTAATTGTTGGCGAAGTCGGTGGCCGGAATCTGGAAGGTGTAGTCGGCGCCATAGTGTGAGCCTGGCGGCACCAGAATCATGAACGGATCAGAATTGGCGACCAGATCCCAATCGGAGCTGTTCGCATACTGTGCGAGCAGGACAGGCTTGTCTGCCGAGACCAGGGTCGGGGTTGCAAGTTGAAACTCAAAGAACCCGCCGGTGGACAATGAACCGGGAATCGCCACGCCGTTCGTTTTTACAATCGTGTTGTTGTTGATGGCCATCACGCGGAAGGTGTCCCCATTGGAGCGGCTCACAAGGGGCACGGTCAGGAAGGCGGTCCCCCACATTTCCGTGGGCGGGAGTTGTTCCACAATATAGTTGCAGAAAAAGACGTTCGAGTTGGGTATGGCCGCGCACTGGTGGCTTCCGAAAACGGACACCGGCTGATCGGCGACAATGATCGACCCGCTGAGGTCGGAGGGGGCATCATTTGTGGAGCGCAGTTGATACGTCTGCCCCCTGTTCAACGTGATGGAATACGGGACCCCCGCTGTGCGGCTTCCGACAGTGGCCGAGGGAACGATCATCAGTTTGGTGTTGTCGGCCGTGGCAGCCACGGCAAACTGGGAACCATTGACTTCAGGCAGATTGCTGAACTCGTTCCCGTAGCCCAAAACCATGTAGGTTTGACCAATGGCGCGGGCGGGCAGAGCCAGATAGGCATCGCTTGTGTAAGGGAGGTGGTTCATCCCGCAGACAGAGACGGGTGCGGAAGCGACGATCCGGACTGCGTTGGTCTGGATGACATCTGTTGCAGCTCCCAGGTCCGTCTCCTTGGGGAGGACCACGGTGGCCACCCGGGATGGTGGAACCACAAAGAACATGAGGAACGGCGGGGTCAATCCCGGCACAACGACAGCTCCAACAGTACCCGGGTTGCCCGAAATATACACCTTGGGCACGGGGGGATTGGTGGCATCGGGGGCATAATTACCGGGGAAAGTGATCCAGAAGTCGACCCCTGAACTTGACCGGTCACACGGATCCGGGCGGCATTTTAGTCCCGTGTTCGCATTCCTGATCGGTTTGCCGCAGAGGTCCTGAACTCCGTTGACGAGGATGGAGCAGCCGTTGGCCAGAGGTTGTCCCAGATAGAGCCACACAATTCTCGGGTCGGGGCTTTGCACAGCCTGGATGACCGGGTTGATGAGGCCGTTACAGAGCACGCCATAGTGGTTGGTGCTCTCAGCGCTGGCGGTGAGCACCGGCTCGCTGAAGGTGATGACAATGACCTGGTCACCGCAGGATGCGTCCACAGAGGAAACAGTGGCTGTTGTGGGGGAGGCCCCATAAACCCAGGTGTCGTTGAGCCAGCTTTGAGCTGCCCGGCTGCCGCCGAAGAGAACTGTTCTGCCTGCGGCGCTGTCGTGGGCCATGGCATGCGAGAACCTTGAGGTCGGACTACCCGCAGCGGTCTGTATCCAGTCAAATCCGTTCCATTCCCAGGTATCGGCAGCATTGACGGTCCCGGTGGTGGATCCCCCGAACAGAACAATCCGGTTGCAATTGTCGTTGTAGGCC
>CAIWMU010000046.1 GCA_903913865.1 uncultured Verrucomicrobia subdivision 3 bacterium | reverse complement strand
GGGCCGATAAGGGGCGCGACATAGATCCCGACGAGTTGCACCCGGAACCGTCCGAGCAGTTCGAGGAGAAGCGCGGACTTCTCCTCGTTAAAAGCGGGGTGCGAAAGACCGCTTGTCACCTCGCGCGTGGTGTCAATCAGGGTCATTGAGAATAGATTCATCGATTGCACACTTGCCGAAGTGCAGGCCAACAACACCGACGTTAATGCGATTGGGCATGGTTAGGTGGATGGCAAAAATAATGCTGCGGCGCCGGCCCCCACCGACTCCGCAGCCCCTGGAAATCCGGCATGTATTCCAACCGTAATCTAAGACGGTTACCGTGCCGGATCATAATCCAGAGGTCTCAGCGGCACGGCACCCCCCTGCCGGCCTGCTGCGAAGAAAGAGTTAGGCGCGCCGTCTGCGGACGCGCTGGCCGATGAGGAGCATGGCGAAGCCACCGACGACCATCGCCCAGGTGGATGGCTCTGGAACGACGGAGAGCACACCGCTGCTGTTCAGGAACTGGAAGTCCTGCCCGCCAACAGTTCCATTCCACACTCCCGACCCCAAGGATGTTTCTGTCAGGCTGCCGACGTAGCTTCCGGTGAACGCGATGGACGAAAGTGATCCTGTCTTTGATCCGAAGTCAAAGAAGTTGAAGTTGGCTCCTGAGGAAAATGTGTTGGAGAAGTCCACAGTGAGGATACCACCATAAGTCAGCTGGGTGCCGACATTGACTGCGTCATACTGGCTGCCGCGTGTCAGACCGGTAACCTGAAGGGCGGTGGTCCCGTTGAGCGTCAGGTTTCCTGAAAATGTCAGGAGACCAGGACTGTTCCCGGGAGCCAAAGTGCCGTTGATGACCGTGTTGCCTCCCACTGTTCCGTTGCCGCCAAGAGTGGCTCCAGATGCAACTGTCACCGCACTGCCGGTAGCCGTGCTGCCATTGATGAGCAGCGTGCCTGCGGTGACGGTGGTTGTGCCGGTGTAGGTGTTGCTCCCCGACAGGAGCAAAGTGCCCGTCCCTGCTTTGTTGATCCCGAAGGCTCCAACCGAGGCAATAGGAGTTGAGATCGTCAACTCCGCTTCCGAGGCGGGGACAGTGGTGCTGTCATTTACGGTGATAAGCCTGGTCGCACTCCCAACAGACAGGGTGCCCGCTCCCGAAATGACGGCCCCGAGAGGGTTGTTCGTGCTGACGTAGTCAAGATTGCCGGCAACAGTCAGTGTGGCTCCGCTACCAATGAGGACATTGCCTTGGCTGGTCGCAGTCCCTGCGCTGCCGCCAAAACCCAGGCTAGCGAACTGCTGCGTGAAACCGGCCCCCAACTCCAACTGCGAAGGGCCTGCCGAATTTGCAATGGTCATCCCGGAGGATGCGGAAAGGGTGTTACTGGCTCCCAGGCGCAACACGCCACCTGACACACCGGTAGTGCCTGTCCAAGAGCTGGTGACGGCGTTGGACAGAGTCAAGACGCCGTTACCGGTCTTGGAGAGCTGGTGGGCGGCAGCGCCGGAGAAGTTCCCGCTAAAAGTGGTAAACGAGTTGCTGCCATCGGTTGTCATGCTGGAGACGTTGTCCCCGCCGACAGTCAAGATGCGTGCTGTGCCCGTCCCGGCCGAGATCGTTCCCCCGCCAAAAATTGTTCCCACGGTATCTCCGCCAGCCGAGATGTCCCAGACAGCGCCGCTGTTGATGAACACTGGCGTCGTTGGCAGGCGGTCCCCTGCGGAGTTTTTCAGGGTGCCTGTGTTGATGATGGTGGACCCGGTGTAAGTTGCCGCTGCGCCCAGCGTCAGAGTCCCGGCGCCCGACTTAACGAGGCTGCCCGCACCGGAAATCGCGCCGTTGAGCGTGAGTTCGGTCCCGGCCTCGCTCACGCTGATCGCGCCATTGCCACCGACGAGGGAGTAGGTATGCGCCCCGGGCGTGGCCGCCGTGCCGCTGATGGCGCCGTTGGCTCCGGTGTATTGCAGGGTGGCGCCATTACTAATCGAGACCGCGGTGGTGGAACCGTTACCGAGGCTGCCTGCACCTGCGGCAGTCACATTGCTGAAGCTCAGGTTTCCGCCATTGACGAACACGCTGCCAGTGAAGGTGTTGGTGCCGGCAAGCACGAGCGTTCCGGGACCCGCTTTGGTGAGTGACATCAACGCAACACCGTTGGCGATTCCCGCGTTCACCGTGACG
>CAIWMU010000045.1 GCA_903913865.1 uncultured Verrucomicrobia subdivision 3 bacterium | reverse complement strand
GGCCATCGCAGCCCGGTACCAATCCTGCCGGTCCACACCCTCCTTGTCCTTCACCCGTTGCCACGTTTGCAGGATGTAGCGGACCATCCACGCGTTGAGGTCCACCTTGTAGCCGCCGTGGTTCCAATCCCAACTGCAAAAGCCTTCGGCCACGGCGCCGTTGCCACGGTTTTCTTTTCGAAAATACCAACTGGTGTGGAACACGCCATTCGGTTGCTGGCCCTTGATCGCAAAATCAATTTGCTCGAACGCCCGATCGCGCCACATTTTTTCGCCGGTGATTTCGAATAGCCGGTATTCGTAATAGGCAATATACGGATTATTGCCCACATACACGAAAGGGGTGCCCTTGTGATGCTCATAGCCGATCCCGGGCTTCCAACTGGCCATCTTCCTCCGGCCCTCCAGCGTGAGCTGAAACGCCTCCTGAGCCGTCCGAACGGAGATAGACTCGTCCACCTTGTAGTGGTTCGCCTTGATCCAGTTCTCCATGATGCTGCTGATCGCGGTCGCGAACTCCCCGCTGTCGCTGAAGAACATTTGAACGGGATGATCGTATTGGAAGCCCGCCGAGAACTATCCGCCGCCGCAGCGGACTAGCGGGGCCGTCTTCCGGTTGACGAAGTGGAACCCGGTTTTGCCTGTCCACGTCGTCGGATTGAGATAGTCGAACTGCGTGTCGATGGCGAATAACACCACCATCGACAGGTTCGGCCGATAGATCAGTGCCCCCGGCACGCCGCAATATCGCATCGGAGTTATCGCGATCCCTTCACTGTTGCCCGCAAAGGGATAGCTCTGCACACGCCAGTCGTTGGTGCCTACGCCCTGGTAAGCCAGGCAGACTTCATATCCGGTAAGATTCCCGTCCACGGACCAGCGGGGCACCAGTGCCGCTTTTGGCATATCTTCTGCCAAACTGACTTCGACTTCGAAGCGGAACATGGCGCCATCCACGGACTTTTGTCCGGATAAGCGGGCGGTGCGCTCATCGACCTGTATGGCTTCCGCCGCCGGAAGCCAGAGATCCTCATCCGTGTCGGGTTGATGCAAACAGAGGACTCCCTGTGAGATCGCACGGTCCACCGGTTTCTCATGCAGAAGCACCCGACCCAGGGACCATCCGCCTGCCCGGCGCTCCAATTCCCACCTGAGGCCAGCCTTGTTCGTAAGTGTGATCAGGGCACCCGGCTTCTCTGGCGCACCGCCGGCAATTTTCCCTTCGGGCAGGGTCGCATCGGGAAAGGCGGCCAGATAATGCGCCTGCACCCGGGTGAGCGACAGCTGCGTGGAGTAGATTGCCACCTCAGCCAGGCTGCCTTTCAGGTGCGTGCCTCCTTCCAGCATCGCCTCACCCCCGAGTTGGATGGGACGGGTGTTGGTGATCGCCAGACGGCCATCGTTCGCCTCACCGGCGAACCGGCCATCGACGTAGAGCGCGCAAACCCCGTTGTCCGACCGTGTCCAGACCACATGATGCCACGTGCCATCGTTGAGGCCTCCCCGCGACGGCAGCAACTGATCACGGTTGCCATCGTACGGCCCGCTGGCGGCAACGACTCTACCCTGATTCCGGCCTGCGGTTGTTGAGCCGCCAAGAATGGTCCAATCACCGGAGCCCACACCGGCGGTTGCCTTGCTGACCAGGGTGGCGCTGCCCGGCCAATAGGGCTGATCCCAGGCCTGCGTGGATTTGAGCCAGAATTCAACGGATAGTGTGTTCAGCGCGAAGTCAGCGTGGTGAGGGATTTCCAGATAACTCTTCCCGTCAAAGGTCGCGGCTTTGCTGCCGGTGGGTGGCCCCTCAGTTTCCAGCGCGACACCGCCATGATAGGTACCGGGATGCACACCCATCTGGTCCATGGCGATCGCACCCGAGGCGCTAGATTGGTCATCAAATCTCCACCACCCCAGAGGTTTGTCTTTCCGGACCTCCTGGGCATAATTGGCGTTGCCAGCCCCGGCACCCTGGCAGGAAGCGATGAACAAGGCTCCCAGAAGGACCAGAAAAGTGAGCAACGGTGTAACTGAAAACCGGCGAACCGGTCGATTGGTGGTCTGAGGCATGTATATCATGGTCCGTATTGTGGTGCCATTATGTGGCAAACGGAGGGGGTGCCTGCAATACCCATTAACGTCTGTGGAGTTCGGAGCACGCTGTTTTCGCACCCGTGCAACCCCCATGTGCAATCCGTTGCACCTTCGACGACGGTGCGGAGTTGGGGAGTTACAATACGCAGGTCCATTGGGTCACGCATGCGGACGATTTGTTTCTGGTCTGGATGCCGAAAGTGGCGGACAACGACAATGTGATGGGGCACCGGGCCCCTCTTTTCATCGGCCGGGTGACGACATCCGAGGGGATGACGTCCGGGCAGCCGGGAGAAACCAAACCGGGCCTGGGACCGGCATTCAACGGACCTGGGATGGAGAGTGCTGCCCCCGCGAGCAGGAGGTGAACGGCGGAACTCTTCTGATGTGGCGGACGGTTTGCCGCCCGATCATGCGATGGACTGGGCCGTCTTTCGCAATTCTTCCAGAAACTCAGCAAGTGGCTGCTCTTTGGACCGGTCCGTGCGGCATCCCACGGTGACGCAGAGTGGTTCAGGGGGAGAGGAGAGGGGCAGTAGTCGCACATGCTCCGGGACGCGATGAGGAGTTCGCATGGTGATCATGGCAACGCCCTGTCCGGATTCCACCGCCGCCATGAGGCTGTCCACGCCATCGTATTCACCGGAGTATCGGGGGCTTTTCTGATGGAGGCGAAACCAGTTGCTGACGAGTTCCCAGTATTCCGGGTAGCCGCGCCGGCAGAAGAGCAGAAGGCGCTCGCTGGCGACATCCGCAGGCGTGATGAGGGGTTGTTCTGCGAGCCGGTGCTTCCGGCCCACGGCGAGCTGCCAGGGAATATGAAAAAGCGGGGTCCAACTTAATCCCCGGGCCTCGCGCAGTTGTCCGGTGCCCAGTGCCACATCCAGACTGCCCTCTTCGAGTCCGGCGAGCATCTCCGATGTCGAATGGTCAAAAAGCTCCACTTGCGCATCCGGATGGTTCCGGGTGAAGGTCTCCACGGTGGTTGAGAGGATTCCCGAGGCAAGCGAGGGGGCGTAGCCAACCCGTAGCCGGACTCCCCTCCCGGCGGCCCTTACCCGCTCAAGCACTTCATCCGCATGGTGTAGAAGTTCCCGCGCTTCGATCAAAAGCGCCTCTCCTGCCCGGGTGAGGCGGATGGAATGTGCCTGCCGCTCAAGGAGGCACTGACCGATCTCATCCTCCAAGGCTTTGATCTGGCGGCTCAGGGCGGGTTGCGTCAGAAAAATCCTTTTTGCAGCCCGGCTGATGTTCCCATCCTCGGCCACGGCCACAAAATGGCGGAGTTGTCGCAATTCCATGCCATGGAGCATACCTGCGGGACAGTCTCAGGCCAACCCCTTTGCATTGGCCGATTCCCAAAGCGGGGGTAGGTTCCACGCATGAAGAAAACGGCGGAAGAGTATTATGTGAGAAAGGCGGGGGAGCGGGGGCATGCCAGGCACGGATGGCTGGACTCGCATCATACCTTCTCGTTTGCCGATTATTACGATCCCGCACACATGGGTTTTCGTTCGTTGCGTGTCATCAATGATGACTGCGTGGCCCCGGGGATGGGTTTTGGCACGCACCCGCATAGCGAGATGGAGATTTTCAGCTACGTGATGGAGGGGACGATTGAGCACAGGGACAGCATGGGAAATGGGCGTCAGCTGACCTCCGGCCAGATCCAACTCATGAGTGCCGGGACGGGGTTGGCACACAGTGAGTTCAATCCCTCACGGACTGAGCCGCTCAAGTTCCTTCAGATCTGGATTTTGCCGCAGCGGCGCGGTTTGGTTCCAAATTACACGGAATGGAGTCCCGGTCCCGGGCAGGAGAAGGCTGCGAAAGTGCTGCTCATCTCCCCGGATGGACGCGAAGGATCCGCTCGCATTCGTCAGGATGCTGAAATTTACCGCATACGGCTCGGGGCGGGGGAATCCGCCACACACGAACTGAGGCCGGGTCGTGGAGCCTGGCTGCACGTGGTCAAGGGAACCATGCTTCTCAACGGAATTCCCCTCTCCAGTGGCGATGGCATCGGCACGGAGCAGGATGGATTGATCACCCTCTCCGGCATCGACGGGGCGGAGGCATTACTTTTCGATCTCAACTAAAACAAACGCAAAACATCAAACATGACAAAACTACTCGTTCTTTACTATTCGACCTATGGACACGTCGAGACCCTCGCCTCTGCCGTTGCGGAAGGTGCCCGCAGCGTGGACGGCGTGGAGGTGACACTCAAGCGGGTGCCGGAAACCATGCCCCCGGAGGTGGCGCAAAAGTATGGCGCCAAGCTCAACCAGGCGGCCCCGGTGGCCTCTCCCGCTGAACTGGGGGATTATGATGCGGTTATTTTCGGCACGCCCACGCGCTTTGGGAACATGGCGGCGCAGATGAGGAATTTCCTGGATCAAACAGGTGGCCTCTGGGCCAAGGGCGCGCTGGTGGGCAAGGTGGGCAGTGTTTTTGCCAGCACGGGCACCGGCGGGGGCAATGAGAGCACCATCATGAGCTTCGTGACGACCCTGATGCACCACGGCATGGTTTATGTGGGGTTGCCCTACGCATGCCAGGAACTGGCTGATATCTCCGAGGTCAAAGGTGGATCCCCCTGGGGGGCTGCAACCATCGCCGGGCCTGATGGATCACGCCAGCCGAGCACAAAGGAGCTGGCACAGGCCCGCTTCCAGGGGCGCCATGTTGCAGGAATAGCGGCGAAGCTCGCGCGCTGAGGTCATCGGGTCGGAACCCGGACCGCACCCTCCCATATGGACATCATCAGGACACTCAAGGATTCTCCGGATTCCGGTCCGCCCATGCCTGCGATTTTCGTGGGGCATGGAAGTCCGATGAATGCCATTGAGGACAACGAATTCAGCAGGGGATGGGCTGCGGTGGGAAAATCCCTGCCACGGCCAAAAGCCATTCTCTGCATCTCCGCCCACTGGGAGACGTTCGGGACGCATGCCACCGCCATGGAGCACCCGAGAACCATTCATGACTTCAGAGGATTTCCAGCGGAGTTGCGTGCCGTGGAGTATCCCGCCCCCGGGGCCCCTGAGATCGCACGGTTGGCGCGGGAAACGGCCCGCAAAATGCGGATCGTTCCTGATTTTGACTGGGGCTTCGACCACGGGGCATGGTCGGTTTTGTGCCGGATGTTCCCGCTGGCGGATGTGCCTGTGGTTCAATTGAGTCTGGACCGCACGTTGTCGCCTGCCAGCCACTACGAGTTGGGCTCCGAGTTGCAGAGTTTGCGGAGGAAGGGTGTGATGCTCGTGGGCAGCGGAAACATCGTTCACAATCTCAACCAGATTGTCTGGCAGGACACGGCATTCGATTGGGCCCGGGAGTTTGATCGCAAGGTCAAGGAGGCTGTTCTTGCGTCGGATCATGCATCGCTGATTGATTATTCGAGACTGGGGGCGGCAGCCGGGCTTTCCGTGCCCACAGCAGAGCATTATCTCCCCCTTCTCTATATTCTGGCCCAGCAGGGGAAGGGTGAGGATGTGCGTTTCTTTGCCGAAAAGGTGACGCTTGGTTCCATTTCGATGACATCTCTGGTTGTGGGCTGAGTGCCGGGCACAGCCACCCCGAACCGGTGCGGATTGAATGTCGTTACTTGTGAAGAACTACCGACATATGGTAAAGTCTTCCGGGTGAGACCGAACCAGGAAACAAAGCGGAATGTGATGACAGCAGGGGCACTCTTCCGGGTGCGATCCTCGACGCTGCACCGGGTCGGCATCCGCAAGCTCGCCCGCGAAGGTCGGCTGATTGAAATGGCGCGGGGCATCTATCGCGTAGCCGATGCGCCGCTGGAGTCCCATGAGGACCTCGCGCTCCTCGCGCTGCGGAAGCCCGACGCTGTGGTCTGTCTGCTTTCGGCACTCCGGTTCCACGAACTCACCACCGAAAGCCCCGGGGCAGTCTGGATTGCCATCGAAAGCCATTCCCGCGCCCCGCAAATCGAGTCCCTCCATCTGAAGGTCCATTACCTCTCCGGGCCTTCGCTTCGCGAGGGCATTGAGACACACACCATCGCCGGGGTGCCCGTCCGGATCTACTCCGCCGCCAAGACCGTGGCCGACTGCTTTAAGTTCCGGAACCAAATCGGCACTAGGACCGCCATCGAGGCGCTGAAGGATGCCTGGAAAAAGAAACGGGTGACGACCAATGACCTCTACCGCTTCGCGCGAATCTGCCGGGTGCTCAATGTCATGCGCCCCTACCTGGAGGGAGTGCTCGAATGAAGCAGAAGGGTCGAAACGTCGCGGCGTCGGTTCAGGCGCGGCTGTTGCAGCTCTCCCGCAACTCCAGGTTGTCGCTCCAGGATTTGTTGGAGCGCTACTGCACCGAGCGTCTGCTCTACCGCCTTTCGCGTTCGCCGCACCATTCCCGGTTCATCCTCAAGGGAGCCATGCTCCTGATCGTCTGGGGTGAAGGTTCGAGCGAACGGGTCACACGCGATGCCGACCTGCTGGGCTTCGGCGACAATTCCCCCACGGCGGCGGCAGCCGCCTTCCGGGACATCTGCGCAGTTGCAGTGGACGACGATGGAGTCCAGTTCGAGGTCGAGACCATCGAAGCGGATTCGATACGTGCGGAACAGGACTACGTCGGCTCAAGGGTCACGCTCCGGGCGCGGGTCGGCAATGCCCGCATCCCGGTGCAGGTCGACATTGGGTTCGGCGACGCGTTCACGCAGGAGCCCGAGGAGATTGAGTTTCCGACGCTGCTCGACATGCCGAAGCCCGTCCTGCGGGCCTACACCAAGGAGACGGTGCTGGCTGAAAAGTTCGAAGCGATGGTTTCCCTGGGGGAACGAAATTCGCGGATGAAGGACTACTTTGACGTCTGGCTGCTCTCAAGGAAGTTTGATTTTCAGGGCGCGCGGCTGGCACGGGCCATCGCCGCGACCTTCGCCCGGCGCAACACCGAGGTTCCGGTCACAGTTCCCGTCGGGCTGAGCACAGGCTTCGCGACCGAACCCATCAAGCAGGCACAATGGAAGGCGTTCTGGCGAAAAGTTGTCCGGACCGAACCGACACCAGATTTTGATGACGTAGTGAGGCTTGCCGGGCGCTTTCTGCTCCCGGCCGCCGAGGCGGCCCGGGTTGGCAGTGGTTCACCGGGTCAGTGGACAAAAGGCGGGCCGTGGCGTGAACCATAGTCCAAGTGCAGACGAGAACCGGTCGCCAGATCAGTTCCGGGAGTAACTATCGGGGGAAGGCTAACCCGACTTTCGCACGACCCTCGTTAAGTTGTTGATGATCAACCCTCGGAATATTTAGGCACTACAAAGTCGTTGGGGTTTGGACTTCCAGTTTTGTCTTTGGCCTCTTCAGGAATGTCCCGGGGTTATTCATTGGGGGTTCTCACGCTTCGACCCGGTCCGCCCTGCGAATGCATCGGATCCAATGCTGGATTGGTCCGTTTTTATGCCGTTTCCCGGCCCTTTCCACTCGCCGGGCAACAAGGCGAAACGAGCAGGGGGGCGAAAGCCGGGTTAGGTGGGGGGCGGGTGCGGTGGTCCGTCCATCCAAATCCCCGTTCGCACCCGCAAAACGCCGGCTCATTCCAAAGAGGGTGTCCAAGGGGGTGCGACTGGTATTCCGGATGGGCCTGCTTTGGCGGGTTGTAAGCGCCATTCGAAGCCGGTGTGATTCAGCTTGAATCGAGTGTCCCCCCCTGAGAGCCTGAATTTCATGCGGTTGAACTCACTCAAAAGCCGGCCCTTTCGGCATTTCCTCCTGGTCATCCTCACATCAACGATCGCAGCGACCGCTGTTGCCGGTGAATCCTGGACCGCCCTTATGTCGCCGGAGAATTCGCTGGAGTTCCGCTTTCTCAAAGGCGATGCGGAGGTTTTTCGGCTGGCACCCGGCGGGTGGGGGCCAAACTGGCAATGGGTGGGGCTGAGCGCCAGCCAAAAGGCCATTGGCGGGAAGCTGGATCTTTCAGTGCCGTTTGTCGTGAACCAGGCCAGGGGCGAGGTGATCAATATCGGGTTCCAAACCTGGAAAAGCAGCCCGCGCGAAGTGAAATTGCGCTACGAGTTGGCGGCGGCGAAAGATGTGCCGGTGACGATGGTTATCGCGAGTCTGGGTGTGGACACGGCGTTCGCCAAGGGAGAATGGCTCCTCACGCACGCCGACGGTAAAACGAGCACGCTGAAACTTCCCGTGGGGATCACATCCCGGCCTCCGGTGGCGAGGGCGGACTTGCACCTGGAAACGGGCGGCGACATTAAGATCCTGTTCGACCCGCCGTGCGGCGTGGCATTCGATAAAGATTTGCGCGTGCTGCTGGCCCAGGATGTTTTCAAGGCTGGCACCCGGGCGGTGACGCTCACGGTGGCTTTGCCCGGCGATGTGAGGTTTCTGGCGCGGCAGGAGGATCTCGACGCGCTGACGAAGACGCTTGCGGGACCGGACTGGTTTGCCTTCCAACCGACGGACGACACCGGCGCCAGCGTGATCGGCATGGAAGATTGGCTGGAGAAACCGGCGGGCAAACACGGCGGCGTGCGAAGCATCGGCGACCGGTTCCAATTTACGGATGGCACACCCGTGAAATTCTGGGGCGTAAACCTCTCCTATGGCGGGGGGTGCGCGCCGGAGAAGCAAGCCGCCGGGTTCACGGCCACGCGCTACGCAAAGTACGGGATCAACTCCGTCCGCCTGCATAAATTCTCCTATCCGACCGATCACAGCGGCATCGCGGACAAGGACGATTCCACGCGCATGACCCCTGAGGGCCTGGATCGCCTCGACTATTTCAGCGCACAATTGAAGCAGCGTGGCATTTATTATGTCTGGTCGCACACGTTCGGCTTCCAGGTGACACCGGGTCAGAGGGGGCGGCTGCTCGCCTACGACGAAATTGAGAAACATCTGCAGGGTAGGACGTATGCGTTCATCAATCTTGCCGAGGACGTTCAGGATCTGATGATCGAGATGGTGGTGGCGCTGCTCAAACACCGGAATCCACACACGGGTTTGACCTATGCCGAAGACCCCGCGCTCGCCTACATAGAACTGCAGAACGAGGACGACATCTTTTTCTACACAAACGAGAAGGCTTTCAACGCCTGCCCAACTTACAGAAACCATTTCATCGCCCGGTTCAATGATTGGTTGATGGCCCAATATGGCTCGGAAGAAAACCTGAGGAAAGCCTGGGGCGAGGCCCTCAAACCGGAGGAATCGATTGCCCGGAAGAATATCGTGCCGCAAACCAATCCCTGGTCGTTCGGCGAGGACAACCTTCCGAAGCAGACCGGCGGAGCCCGCCAGCGGCTGCTGGACTGCGCCCGGCATTTTCATGAACTCCAGAACAAGTTCTACACCCGCTTCGCAAAGGCCATCCGGGACGCCGGCTACCAGGGGCCGCTATGCGGATCGCCCTGGCAGGCCCCCTCGATGCTGCCGCATTATCTCAACCTGCGGTCGGATTATCTCGCGGGCTTTATCGATCGCCACAATTATTTCGGCGGCGGGCTGTTCGACACCTTGCTGACCCGGCCCGGCAGCGGCTACTTCAGCACCGGTCTCCAGCAGGTCGCCGGCCGGCCCTTTGGATTGAGTGAATGGATACATGTATATCCCTCGCTCTACAGCGCGGAAGGACCGGCATTGGTCGCGGCCTACGGCCTCGGCTTGCAGGGGTGGGACGCGAGCTTTGAATTTCAATCGCAGATCAACGCCCACACCTTTAACGAGCGCGTGGGCTGGCCGCCGTGGGGAGTGTGGGAAGCGGATGTGCCGACGCAGTTGGGCCAATATCCCGTCCTGGCGCGCATGGTTTATCGCGGGGACGTGCGCGAAGGCGCGGTCATCTCCACCCGCCGCGTGAGCCGGCAGGATCTTGCCAGTGGAAAGTTCAATTTTTCCGACAGGGTCCAACAGCAGGGAGACATCAAGACGTTTGGCGGCAGCGTGCCGGCCGAGGCCCTTGCGGCCGGCCGGGTGCTGGTGGAGTTCACGGACGAGACGAAGGCCAGCACGTTCCCTGATCTGGCCAAATACCGGCGCGGCGGTGCCATCGTGAGTGAGACCGGACAGCTTGCGTGGGACACTTCCGGCAAGGGGTTCATCACCGTGAACACGCCGGGCACGAAGGCGGTGGTGGGTTTTGCCGAAGGCAAGCCGCAGAACCTGGGCGAGGTCTCAATCGAATTCCAATGTCCCTACGCAAGCCTGTTCCTGACGGCGAAGGATCCCGGGGCGACACTCGCCACCGCGCGGACCGCGCTCCTGTGTGCCGTGGCCCGGAACTGCAACACCGGGTTCAGGTATTTTACAGTGGACGGGAGGACCGTGGAGAATGGCAAGGCGCCAATCCTTCTGGAACCGGTGAAAGCGAACCTTACATTCACGGGTCGGCGGGTGTCGTCGGTGAACCTGCTGGACCACTCCGGACGACGCACCGGACGGACAGTGCCGATGTCGAACGGGCGCCTCACAATCGACGGCAACAGGGACCAGACCCTCTATTACGAAGTGGTCTTCGAGTAGATCGTATGGATGTGCCGGATCCAACGATTTTCTTCGATTCCTCATCACCGTCCCGAGTTTTGGCACCCTTGCCGCTTTGTTGCGATCTCAACTGCCGGATTTGGGCTCATGATTCAGCGGGTTCCCGGCGGCGTTGCATGCCAGGGAGTATCTGGCGCAGCATGGGGGCTTCTGATTTGGTGCGTGCTTTAAATCGCACGTGTTTATGGCCTGATCCATTTGGAATTTGCCTAGAAGCAAGCTTCCAAGGCCGGGGAAGTTTCCCGAAGGGATGAACTGCGTATCGCCGTGAACGCCGGAATCTACCCCAGTATTTGGCGTCCACTGAACCGCCGACACTCCGTTGAATTGGGCACATCAACCTACAGAGCGAGCCATGCAATGATCGCGTTGGTTGAAAGTGAAGACGCGGAGGATTCAGAGGGAATAGACTAGCTGGCTAAATCGTAAAAGCAGGGAAGTGGTCATGGTCGACTCCAAAGTTGGATAGACCTTTTCAAACCAAACACTCTGCCAGTCAGTCTGTAGCAACCATGCCTCATCGAATTGCCTTGCAGTCCTGCTTGTGAGCACACCAAGACGGGATATAACGACTTAGAAGAAATAGAGTGTACGATGAACGCTGGACCGATTTTGTGCGGGGTCCCTGGAAATGTCGCGCGGCCATAAAGTTTTGGCTGCCTGTCACCGAAAACGAGATGACTGTTCACAAGCCCCAAATCAGGATCTGACAGGCGTGAACGCCGAAATACGCATAAGGTGTGGTTGACTGGGAGTGGAGGGGGATGAAGCAAAAGAATGTCAAGCGGCGGAGCGAGCGAAGGGATTCGAATCCGCTCCTATTGTCACGCCATTTGGATCTGTAAACGCGCATATATCAACAACTTAGAACTGCAGATAAGATAGCATACAGGACACCGCTCGTGCAAGAAAAATGGGGCAAAATCGGCGCGTCCAGTCATGAAATAGGATGTGTACCAAACATTACACTGAACTATGGAAATTGCAAGAAATTTGTGATGGTTTGCTGAACTATTTTTGAGAGGGTTTTCCGGTTCATGGAGAATGTGTTCTTTGCAGAGTCGGGAGGGTGCGGGTATTTATCTCAGTCAAATTTTGGATTTTGGGGGACGCAATTCGGGGGTCCATTCAACCGGGGAACGTTGTGGCAGCCGGAAGGTATTCGATAGACACGCAAAGTGTAGACGTCGCTTTTGAGCGATCATCAAACAAGCGACGTTGAAAAGGATTGTAGACAAGTTTTGCTTGTGGCCGAATGGAGGGTTTTTAGCACCCTCCCGGCGGGTCAATTTGGAGGGGCGGGGTGGGGTTTTGGAACCCAGGAAAATCAGGATACGGAGGATCGATTTCTGACGGGTTGTTTTCCAAATTCCGCAACCGGAATTTCCAGGAGTGACTTTGGATTTTTTCCTTAACGGCGACCCCGGGAATGTCAGCAATCGGGGATGGCCGGGATCATCCCCGGGGGCAGTCGTTAGGTTTGGTTCGGGTGCCACGACTCTGGCCGATCAGGTGATCGCCTCCCGAGGCACGCCAGTGGAGAAGAGGACCGGGGTCCGGGTTGAGGTGGACGGGGTGTTCAGGGATGAGTGGGTGGACAGGATGTAGAGGGGGGGGCGAGCCTGTGACGATCACCCGGTTTGTCGGAAGGGATGCACGCCAATTGATCCCCGGGGGTATGTGGGGCGACTTTGAGACGTTCAAGATCGGCCTGCCCGGTCAGGTGTAACCGTTGATTCCTGATGGGGAGGCCGGAGCGTATCGTCAGCCGCCATGTCACCATCCCAAGGTGGGTTCACCCCGGCAAGCTGCACTGTCTCCGGTGAACCTTTCCGTGAAGGGAAAACATCCCATTGGGTGTGGAGGACAAGGTCGATTGGGCCCTTCGCGTGTCCCCATGCCGGCTTTATGGGATAGAGTGTTTCATGGGAGCCGGCCCGGGGTATGGACGGTTATCAGGAGCGTCATTCCCGAGCCTGGGGTGCACCTCATTCCAATTCTGAAGGCCGGAACCGGTTGTTTCTGAACGCTTGATCCCCGGCAGTGGGGTCCCTGTCTTCATGCTTTTTTGCCGACAGGACCACTTTTCCGGTTTCCATGTCTATGGGGGCATGGGATGGGAGACATAGGCTGGAGTATGGGCTATGGTTTATCCTATGCCTGCGTATGTCGCCACATGGCGGTGTCACGTCCCGTATGGTGGGTAGGATGGGGCTATCCAAACATCCAGGGATACATGGATATGATCGACGCCATCCCTATGCCTGCTGTATGGGGGTAGTGGGAGGCTTCTCCCGGGTTGGAGGGGGGATGGCCACATAGCATGGGAGGCATCGAAAGGATTGGCGGAATGTACACCGATCAGTGCCGAGCCCTGGGGGTGCGTGCTGCTCCGGGCTGGATGCTCGGGGCTCAGGTGACGGAGATGATGCTGCCCATCCGGTGATGGCGGGTTGCTATCTCGTCTACTCCATGGGGGTGAAGTCTGCGGGTATTCCTGCGTTTTTGGTCAGAACTCGTTCCCAGGTTGCTGAAGCAATTTGATCGCTCTCCTCCATCCCATAGGCCAGATTGAAATGGCTGTGACCCAGATACTATCAAACCGCATCCTCCTGGTTTTCGTCTTTTGTATGGGGATGGTTTCTCCAGTCCGCGCAATCGTTCTGGCGGAGGCGGGCAAGGCGAAGGCTTCCATTGTGCTTGCCACAGGTGCCGGGAGTGCTGAGCAGACGGCTGCAGCTGAGCTGGCTGACTATCTGCACCGGATCACAGGGGCGACCTTCCCTGTTCTAACTGAGGAGGAGGCTATTCCCCGGGGAAGCAGGATTCTTGTCGGGTCAACCGCATTCGCTGCAGGGCAGGGGCTGGATGGTCGCAACCTGGGGGCTGAGGCGTGGATCATCCGGACGGTCGGTCAGGATCTTATCATCATGGGTGGGATGCCGCGGGGGGACGATCTATGGTGCCTATCATTTCCTTGAGGACGTTCTGGGTGTGCATTGGTGGAATCCTTTTGAGGAGACGGTTCCCCGGCACGCGAACTTGAAAATCGGATCGCTCCGTCTTCAGGGGCATCCGGCTCTGGACTACAGGGACATTTATATGCTTTATGGGCGGGACGACGGGAGGTTTGCTGCCCGGAACCGTCTTAACCGGGATGGGGATGCGCAGATTTCCGGGAAGTATGGCGGGTGCAGCGACTACGGCCCTCCCTACCATGTCCACACCTTCAACCTATACTTTCCTCCTGCGGAATATTTCAAGCCGCATCCGGAGTGGTATTCCCTGATAGAGGGTCGCCGGGTGGGGGATGGTGCCCAGCTTTGCCTGACCCAGCCTGAACTCAGGAAGGCTTTTCTGGCAAGGCTTGTGGAACGGATGTGTTGCTTCGGCAAGGGTGCGTAACTTTTGGGGGTGAAGTGGCTATGGTTGGTGGCGAACTATGGCAACGAAACGAGATTTTGGTGGTTTTCCTCAACTTCAAACATTGGCGGAGAGGCTGCGGGAGTGGCGATCGACCCGTCCCCTTGGTCAACGGATTCCAGCAGAGCTCTGGCAGGCTGCGACGG
>CAIWMU010000044.1 GCA_903913865.1 uncultured Verrucomicrobia subdivision 3 bacterium | reverse complement strand
GGCTACGACCGGACGGTCAGCCTCGTCTATGTCAGAATCCCCAATGGAAACAACCACACGGTGCCGTGGCTGCCCCTTCTCATTGCGATAGGATTCGAGCAACTGCAAACACTGGCCGGATGGGGATTGCTTGGTGCGAAAGAACATCAGTCAGCGGGGGTGGGTGGAACATGGGCGGACCTCAGCCGGCTCTCTTCAGAGAGCCTGCCACAGGACTGCATTACAATAAATCTTATAATAACAAGGCCAACGTAACCGGCGAAAGGGGGCGCGTAAAGAGAAATTCATGGAAATCAACAGTTATAGTCCCTACAACGCAAGAATCAAAATTCCAACCGTTGTCTGTCAACCACTTACAGAAGTCCGACCCCCTGTCCGGGGGGTGGGGTGCGAAAATCGGGCTAGGCAACTTGTCATTACCGCCGACGGTGGTGGCAGTAACGGCTCTCGTCTCCGGCTCTGGAAGCTGGAATTGCAGGCCTTCGCGGATGAAACAGGCCTGTCCCTGTGCGTTTGTCACTTTCCGCCTGGCACCAGCAAATGGAACAAGATCGAGCATCGGCTCTTCTCATTCATTTCATCCAATTGGCGGGGTGAGCCCCTGCGTGACTACGAAACGATCGTGAACCTGATCGCCAACACAACCACGGCAAAAGGGCTGAAGGTCACCTGCCGCCTTGACCGCAGGAAGTATCCGACTGGGCGAAGAGTATCGGACCAGGAAATGGAGCGGGTGAACCTGGAGCGGGACAAGTTCCACGGTGAATGGAACTATACTATCCATCCAACTTCCAAAATATGAGTTGCTACCTTTATATATTACCCAGGCCTAACCTGCAGATTGTAATGCTCACGGTCTATAATGACAGCGAGCAGATCTTCAAGGCGCTGGAAATGGGCGCCAGCGGCTACTTGCTCAAGCGCACCACGCCGGACGAAATCCTGAAAGCCGTCAGCGAGGTTCATCACGGCGGCGCTCCCATGTCGGGCTACATTGCCCGCCAAGTGGTGCAATCGTTCGCCAGGCGGAGCAACCCCGAGTCTCCGGAGCTGACCCCGCGCGAGGCTGAGGTGCTGGCGCTGGTCGGCAAAGGCTACATTAATAAGGAAATCGCCGACCTGCTCGGGATTAGCCTTGAGACCGTCCGTTCCTACCTGAAGAACACGTATGAAAAACTCCATGTCCGCTCGCGCACCGAAGCCGCGATGAAGTTTTTCAAAAAATAGTCGGTAACAGGCCCTTTTATCCGCACCAAGAACGGGTGCGCTTGGAGTCCGGCTGCATGGTCAGACTCACAACTCGCCTCGCGAGCTTTACGTTCTCGGCAATTTGCCAGTCGAACATGCCCACAAGGATGAAATCCGCCCCGCCGTTGAACGCGTGCGGGAACGCCTGCCGTGGGGCCAGGGCGCCAGCCGCCAGAATCTTGAAGGCGATCCACGGTTTTTTCACCGTGGCCATGAAATCAATCACCGCCTTCGGATCGCTACACCAGGAGTTGTCGTGTTTGCCCTTCGGACCGGTTTCGTCCGGTCGTGGCGCGGTGTAGTAGTCGTGTGTGTGCAGTGTCTTCTGGTAGAAGTCCACGTCTAGTTTGAGCTTTACGCATTCCATGATGACCCTCAAGTCATGTGCAGAAACTCCGGTGATGCGTTTCTGCTCCTTGGTCCATTGCACGATCTCGGCGACGCGCTCGAACTGGCCATTGGCCAGGAGCGTTTCCGCCTGGTCGCCGTTGATGTGGATGCCCGTTGCGCCGCGATCCACAGCCAATTGGATGTGAGGGCAGCCGCTGGCGTCGCCGGCCCCCACTTGCGCGATCCACTTCATCTTGCCGCCGTTCTTCCAATGCTCGTTCAGGGCGGAGATGTCGTCCGTAACGAAGGTGTTGATGGCGTTGATACCGTGAGCCTCGGCGGTTTCGAGCGTCTCGCGGATTTTGGTCGGCGTGTTGTAAAACCGCATCAACGGGGCTACGTAGCCGAGGTCGCGCGCATGTGAGTATCCGGAAATGAGGTTGCCGCCCAGCATCAGGCTGCTGAACTCCTGATCTCCGATCTTGCTCATCGGCAGCGTATCTTTGGGCTGCGCGGCGGGGGCGTTGGTGCGTGCTGCTGTCTGCGAACTGGCCAGGGCTTCCGCGCGAAGGCTCAAAGGAACAGCGGCAGAGGCGAACAAGGAGGCTTTCACGAAACTGCGACGGTTAACTTGGCTGTGCTTCATATTGGCGAAAGTGTAGCTTAGGGTTCATGCAAAAACAAGATATGTAATTGTGGCGTAATCCAAACAAGGGTAGAGGCTGCCTTTGATGCATGGGCGGTTCGGTAGAAGCTGACCTGAAGCCTGATAATACGCTTTGGCAACCCTTTCTCCCTATAAAAAGAATCCTCAGATCTAAATGTTGGAATAATGCTCGACAGAACCTGTTTGGGCGGTATTCTAACATTATGAACTGCACCCGATTCACCGCTCAGCCTCTGCAAGAACTGCTCCAGAGCACTAAAATCGCCACACTGCCCCAACTCAAGACCGCCTTGGGCGCCACTGCCGACCTGACCGTGTTCCGCAAACTCGCCACCTTGCCGTATCGAACGAGCTATTCTCACCGGGGAGCCTACTACACGCTCGACACCCTGGTCCTTTACGATGAACACGGCCTGTGGTCCTGCCGGGATGTCCATTTTTCACGCCACGGAACACTGCTGGACACCGCTGCAGTCCTTGTGGCCAAAGCTCCGGCGGGATACTTCACCGATGAATTGGAAGCGGTTGTACATGTGGCGGTCAAGGATGCCTTGCGGCAGTTGGTGAAGCGAGGCCGGCTCCATCGCCAGGAGTTGGATGGCCGTTATCTTTATTGCGCCGTGGAGCGTGGACGTCGCCAGGAGCAATGGGCCGCCCGTCAGGCGCAGCAACGGCCCGAGGATGGTTTACAGGCCGCGATTGTCCTGTTTTATAGCCTGCTGGACGAACAACAGCGTCGGCTTTACGCCGGTCTGGAAAGTCTCGAGTGGGGCCATGGCGGAGATCAGCGCATGGGGCATTTGCTTGGCTTGGACCCGGGCACCGTTGCACGTGGGCGCTTGGAGCTCCTGAGCGGTCAGGTCCTCCAGGAGCGGGTGCGGCGGGTGGGGGGCGGAAGGCCGCGGGCCGAAAAAAAACGCCTGAAATCCTGAGCCAGCTCCGGTTGCTGCTCCTCAACGAAACGGTGGGCGACCCCATGGCCCGGCGGGGGCTTTGGACCGGGCTACGCCTGGAACAGATCAGCACCCAACTGGAGCGTCTGGGCGTTTCGGCATGTCCCAACACCGTCCGTCGTTTGCTCAGGCAGATGGACTACGCCCTGCACTCCAACCGCAAAAGCCTCTCCGGCTCGCAAAGCCCCGAGCGTGACCTTCAGTTCCGTTATCTGCAAGACCAGCGCCAAGCCTACACCAGCCAGGGGTTGCCGATCATCAGTGTGGACACCAAGAAAAAAGAAATGGTGGGGCCCTTCAAGAATGCCGGCCAGGTCTGGAGTCGTGAGGCAACCCCGGTCAACGACCACGATTTTCGATCTCAGGCCAAAGGCATGGCCATTCCCCGGGGCCTCTATGATGTAACCGCCAATCGTGGCTCTGTCTTGATTGGCACCTCGCACGACACCTCGAACTTCGCCGTCGACGCTATCGCTGACTGGTTGCGCGGAGAAGGTCGACGGCGTTATGGGCAGCCAGCCAAACTCCTGATTCTGGCCGATAACGGCGGCAGCAACGGGGCCAGGTGTCGGCTTTGGAAATGCGCCCTTCAGGAAAAACTTGCTGACCGCTTCGGGCTGGCCGTCACCGTCTGCCACTACCCGACAGGCGCCTCAAAGTGGAATCCCATTGATCACCGCCTCTTTAGCGAAATCAGCAAACACTGGGCTGGTCAACCCCTGATCGACTACCCCACCGTCGTCCGCCTCATCGCTGACACCAAAACAAACACAGGCCTGCGAATCAGCTGCCGATTGAACACCAAGTTCTACCCCACCGAAATCAAAGTCTCAGATCAACAAATGGCGGAGTTGAATATCCTCAGGCACCCTACCCTACCCAATTGGAACTACACACTCTTCCCAAGACAAAACCGGAATTAGTTTTTGCATGGACCCTAAGATGTGCCCCAACAGACGCCCATGCACCCGCACAAGGACTGTGTAGCTGCACGAAGGATCCATGCCGACAGGATTCATTGGAGTCAGTGCTGTGAAGAATGATTGTTGATTGCAGGCGGTTCAGTGTTTGTGGTGTACATCCATTTCCCATCACCTCCGCGGACTCCTGTATTGGTCCGGATTGTCCAGGAGCCATCAAAATTGCGAGTGGCAGCCTCATACACCTCCCGCCGATCGTGAAAATACAGGAGGTCAACCAGATAAAGTGGTGAGAACGCCTTCGTCAAGAACTCCTGCCACTTCGAATTCGAAGAGCCAGCCGGTGGAGATGCATCGTAGAAACCCAGTGGGATCCAAAAGGAGGACTTAGTCCAATGTGACGTGCTGCCCTCAGCCATGCGCCCATAACGGCCAAACACGCTGAGCACCAGATACGCTGCCACGTAGAGCAATAAAAGTCCCGGAGCGACCCTTAGAAATATCCGGACCATTGGAACTTTCATATCTAAACTTAGACGACACTACGGGGCGAATTGCAAGCTCTATTTCTGAGTCTTTATAACCCCACCCGCCTCCGCGCCCCTTGCCACCGTGGCATCACCGGTTCGGGGCGCGGAAGCGGCCCCACCCCCCATCTGCGTCATCTGCGGACACCGCATCTGCGCCCCAATTCGCAATTCCTGATTCTCCATCCCCGCCCCTCACGGAACCTCCACCCGCACCCGCAGGAACCGGTTCGTCCCGCCGGTCATCCCGTCCTGCAGCGTCAGCACACCCCCACTGCCCCGCACAGCAGACTGCCCCGGCACGGGCACCCAGGTTCCCCCTGTTACATCCCCAGACACCTCCAGCCAGTAGACACGGTTCGTGGAAGAGACAAACGACACCCCCACACCCCCCGCACCCCGCACGCCCGTGATCCCCAGCCGCGACAACCCGTCCAGGGGATCCGTGTCAGCCACATACTCGCTATAATTTCCGGCACCGTCCCCATCCGGATCGCACACCCCGCACGACACCCCGTTCGTCACCGAACCCCCGCCACCGAAGTGCAGCGCGCGCCACCAATCCGGCACACCGTCCCCTGGCGTGCTCACAGACACCGCCCGCACCAGTCCGGCCTGCACATTCGTCCCCGCACCCCCCGGTCCCCAGACAACAAGGCTTACGGTGTAGATCCCCGGCAGCCCGTAAACATGCTTCACCGAACCCGACCCCGCCTCCAGAGCCGTCCCGTCCCCGAACCTCCACACACGGTTCGTGATCAACCCTGTCGATGCATCCGTCAGCCACACTGTCAGCGGCGCACCCCCGTTCGTCACTGAAGCCGTGAACCACGCCAGAGGAGCCCCCGCCCCGCCGCGCACCACCGCCACCCGCGCCACGCACGCCTGGCCCAGCCCGTTTGTCCCCGTCACCGTCACCAAATTCGTCCCCACACCCAGCGGCACCGCCGGCACCTGCCACCACCGCCCCGCCGCCACCAGCCCCGCGCCCCCGGTCAACCCGTTCGACCACGACAACATCCCCAGCACATGCGCATTGTTCGTGCCCCCGATCCCGGCCGACGCCACCTCATAACCCACCGCAAAGTCCCCGTTCGTCACCGTCACTACCGGCGCACCCAGGCCGTCCGCGTAAAACTCGATCGTCCCACGCCCCGTCAGCGTCCTCCCCGCAAACGCCCCGTAATTCGTCCCATACCGCGCCACCCGGAACACAGAGTTCATCAACTGGTCCGGACGGGCCGCATCTACCGGCACACTGTCCCCCTGGTTCATCACCGTTGTCGTCACGGGACAGACATACCTCCAGACCACTTCGCCCGCCGATGTCACCTCGAACAGGTTCCCCTTGATCCCCTCGCAAACCAGCGTGTTCCCGTTCGCCAGCCGTTCCGCCCCGGAGATCTCCGACGAATAGAAATTCGTCACCGGGCTCGCCGCATACGTCCACACAGGTGCAGCGGGTCCATACGCCGCACTGCTCCCACCCAGGGTGTAAAACCCTGTCCCATCCACCGGCGGCACGATCTCGTTCACCGTCGAAAATCCCCGACCGATCCCGTTGTTGAAAATCAGGATGTTCCCCGCCCCCGGCAGGCCCGCCTCGATCCAGTGCGTGTGGTGCTGCTGGTAAAGCTGTTGGTTCCCCGGCGTGCCCCTGTTGTATTGTTGCGGATTGCCCCAGCGGTAGAGAATGTCCCCGCCTTTGCCGTAGCGACCCCCCGTCCGCCCCGCCGCCTCCGCGGTCGTCGTCCCGTGGTCCACCACGAACAACTCACTGTTCCCCCGGATGCTGAGCATCACCTGCCCCAGCCCCGCGTTGTAATCGATCCCGTTCACATGGTTCCAGAACTGCGGGATTTTCATGCCCGGCCCATTCACATCGATCCGTTCCGGATGATCCGCCACGACCCCGTAATTCGACTTCGTCCCGTCAAAGTCCTGGATCATGTGGTCCCACAAATGCCACTCCCATACCACGGTCCCCCCGTAGGACCCCGTCGGCACCACCTCCACCAGGCAGTCGGGCAGCATGTAACCCTGGGTCGCGATTGAGGCATCCAGAAGCGCCGGGTTGAACCCAGCGGCGATCACCTCCGCATAGGTCTTCTTTTCCGCTACCAGCATCAGCACATGCCCGTTCGGCAGCACCTTGAAATCGTGGTGGTGAATGTAGGTCGGGCTGTAATAATCGATCGCCCACACCAGGTTCCCATCCCAGTCAAACTCCTCGATCCGGCCACCCTCCCCGCCCCCTGTCGAAGGCCCACCCTGGCGCACCATCCCCGCCCGGAACAGATGTCCGTTCGTCATCAGATAGGCCGCCCGCCCCGGCTCATACGCACTCGACCACGAATGCACCACCTCCCCGGCATTATTCAGCAGGTAGGTGTTCGTATGGTGCATCGGCGCCATCAGGGTGTAGCCCGGCCACGCCCCCGCCCCGTTCAGGAACAACCCCACCGACCGGTTCGAGATCCCCCCTGCCACCACGTAGGAATAAGGCCCGGCAGCCACCGCCGCCGGATCCAGGGCCACCGCCCCCAGGCCGTCCGCCGCCCGGACAAAGTAACCCGCCACACACCCGGCCGGGAAACCCGGGATCCACCCGCCAAACACCCCCTCCCCCGCCGCCCCGTCCCCGTGCAGCCCGTCATCCAGCATCGCCACATTCGTCCAGGAGGCCCCCGCCCCCGGCACATTCGTCCCGCTCCCCGCCGCATAGGCCAGCACGACCTGCGCCACCCCGTCCCCGTTTGTCGAGGCAGCCCCCGGGGTGGGCGGATCCACCACCCGTGCGGACACCCACACCCCCGCACCCGCCGCCGGGAACAAGGCGCTCCGGGATGTTCCCGAGATCACCGGCGGCACATTCGATGCCCCCGCCCCCACGGTGTAGGAAAAGGCACCCGCCGCCGGATTCGTGCACCACACCCCCGCCCCGTCCACCGCCCGGAGCACATACTCTACCGCAGCCCCTGCGGGCAGAACTGGGATTCGCCCGCCGAACACACCATCCCCCGCCGCCCCATCCCCGCTCAGGCCATCATCCAGCATCGCCACATTCGTCCACGTCGTCCCCCCGGCCTGCACCACCCGCACCACCACCTGGTCCAGATCGATCCTCGGATCCCCCACGCCGCCGCGGAACAGCCATCGCAGCTTCAGCCCGGCCACCAGTTCCACCGCCTGCAGGTCATAACGGTAAACCAGCCATCCATGGTTCGTGCCCGAAAGTTCACCCAGCCGCTGCACAAACCCCGCCCCCGCATCCACCTGGAACGTCCACCCCGCCGTTGCCGAAAGCCCCGCCGCCGAGAGCGCAAACTGCACCGAAGCCCCCGCCCCGCGCACATCCAGAGCCGCCACCGGCCCCGCCATCGAATCCGTCAGGTTCGTCGTCCCCAGCTTGAACTCCAGGCCATTCGTCGCCCCGGGGCCGTAATTCGCCCCTCCACGTTGTTCAAACGGGTTCCCTCCCGCAAAGGCCACCCACCAGGCGTTGCTGCACCCCGCCCCGGTCCACGGCTTCGCAGGTGCGGCCGCCATGGTCTCCGCGAACACCACATTTGTCGCCCCGGGGCCGGATCCCGCCCCGTTCGTCCCCCCGGCCGCATACGCCAGCCACACAGCCAGCCCAGCCCCGTTCGTCGGACCAGCGCCCCCCTGGGATACCGCTGCCGAAACCCACACCACATCGTTCGAGGTTGGCGCCACCGGCCGCTGTGCCACAGTGCCAAACACCGGCCCCGGGACCACCGGCGGCCGGTTCGTCCCCGGCGTCAATCCCGACACCTTCATTCCCAGCGAGAACAGCTTGCCGCCGTCCGTTGTCATGAATAGCGACATCCGGTCCCGCCCGCCGAACTCCACATTCGTCGGCCGCTCCGGCAGCGCGATCCGCTCCAGCAGTCTTCCGCCCGCGTCAAACACCAGCACACCATCCCCGCACACATACACATTTCCAGACGCATCCACGGTCACCCCGTCCCCCTGCACCTGTGCAAACACCACCCGGTTGGAGAGTGACCCATCCCCGTTGATGGCGTAGCGGAACACATTGGTCGCCCCCCAATCCGCCAGGTAGAGCCACTTCCCGTCCGGCGAACCCGCCAGCCCGTTCGGCCGCACCACATCCCCCACCACCCGCGCCACCCCGCTCCCGTCCGGCCTCACGTAATACACAGACTCCGATCCCTGCACCACCGCGTGGCCGAAGAATACCGGGTCCGAGAAATACACCCCCCCGGCCCCGTCCACCCACAGATCATTCGGTTCATTGAAACGCACCCCTCCGAACGTCCCCGCCACCACCACATCCCCCCCCTGGGGAGGAATCGAGACCACCCGGCCATTGTCCCCCTCACACACCAGGAGGTTCCCCGCCCCATCGAAACAAAGGCCATTCGCCCCACCCGAATTCGTGCGGAACACCGAGAGCGAATTTGAGATCGACCACACATAAATCGTGTCCCCGGGCACATCCGAGAAAAACACATTCCCCGCGGCATCCGCAGCCGGACCCTCGGTGAAATGGAGCCCCGAGGCCCGGAGCACCGGCACCGCCCCATCCGCCACCACCTGCGAGCCCTGTGCCGTGGCACCCCGCGCCACCCGGAAGCCGATATGGAACCACGGCCCGTTGGGATCCCCCGGCCCACGGAAGTAGGAAGGGTTCCTGTTCGACACCCTGCCATGGCCGAACTGGTCCTGGCCATTGAACCAATTTCCACCGCGCAGGCCGCGGTAGGGGAGGCCATCCGGCATGAGGGAGCCCGAGAGGGGCCCTGGCGGGTTGGAGACGATGTTATTGGCCGCACACACCGCATAGTAATCAGCGGCATACCAGTCATTCACCCACTGCCACACATTGCCCGAGACATCCACCAGCCCGAAGCCGTTGGTGGCGTTGCGGGTTTGGAAAGAGAGGGCCGGGGAAGGCCAGCGGAAATCCGCAGCCTGGAGCAGCCGACCCGAGTAGAAGCCGATCGGGGTCGTCCATGGGAATGCACCGGTGGCGAAAGGATTCGAGGATCCGGCCCAGTTCGCGAGGGCACCATCCCCGTTGGTGTCCGAGCCCCAGGGAAACATCGCGTATGGATTGGTCAGTCCACCCCTGGCCGCAAACTCCCACTCCCCCTCCGTCGGCAGGCGATACCCCCCCGCCTTGAGGTTGACACTCCCTGTGGCCAGTGAGTAACAGGGATCCAGCCCTTCGCGGGCGCTCGCCCAGTTGCAGAATCCCGCCGCACCAAACCACCTCACCCCCGTCACCGGATGGGTCTCCCGGTTGTCCCGGACACTGAACACCCCACCCGACCAGACAATACGGCTGTTGGTGTCGGATCCGTAAGTGTCGCAGTAAATGTTCGTGCCACCCGCCGCGTAAACAAAGTTCGACCGAACCTCGATCAAGCCCTGGGTCATGGCGGAGTTCAGGAACCCGGCATATTCGAGGCAACTCACCGGCCCGATCTGGATGTCGAAGGGATCCAGAACAACCCTGTGCACAGGCACTTCGTCGCTCGGATGCGCCGGATCCACAAAACCAAAGTGGTCCCCCATCATGAATTCCCCGCCGGGAATGCGCACCATGCCACTGGCAAGGGTGTTGGTGGGGAAGTAGGAATTGGTCAGCCCCCCTCTCACGCAACGGACCAGAAGGTTCGAGCCCTTGTCGTCATAGCTCACCATACCGCTTTGGAAATCCACCCACCAGGCCCGGTTGGTGAGGTTCATCACCGTGGTCGAGGCCCAGTGCTTCAGCGACTTTGCACCCGCGAAGTAGTTCGTGTCCACAGAAGGGGCCAGCCGGGCCTCATCGTTGATGGACTGGAGTTCCTTGATGTTCGGCAGCCGCCAATCGGAACGTCCGCCAAGCGAGAGGGCCTCCGCGTAAAGCAGCGCGTTCTCCCAGGACCGGGTTGTCCCATCCGGGGTCTGTTGCCAGGTCAACCCGGTGTCACTGTCGGTGATGGTTCCATCCGCATTGTTGGTCAAATGATGGACTGGTGGAACGGCTAGCGGGGCACCCCGGACGCAGCGCACATGGTAGCGGTTTGTGCCGCCGGAACTCAGCGTCTCATCCTGCCTGTGTGCCCCGATGCCGCCACCCGCATTGATCGCCCAGATGCGGGAGGCATCCCCCGCCTGCGAATCTCCCGTCCACCAGTACTGCGCCGCTGAAAGTGTGAAAACCGTCGTGTTCAGGGCCGGATTCACCGTGCCGTGGTTCAGGATGCTGAAGGCCTCATGGCTTGTGGGCAGGCGCCAGTCGCTTTGTCCGCCCACTCGATTGGTCAGCGCATAACGGAGGGCGTTGGTCCACGACATCTCGCCCCCATCCGCCTTTTGCCATACCAGGCCGGTGATGTTGTCCGTCACCGTGCCATCCCCGGAATCGGTGAAGGAGGGTGGGTTGATCGAATAATCGGAATCCTCCCCGGGTGTCGTGGTGTAGTTTTGCGTCTGGCCGGTATCCGGAAGTTTCAACATGCTCCACGCACCCGGGGTCTGCCCGACCACCTGGTAGAAAAACAGGCTGCTGTTCAGGGGAGCGCCCGAGGGGGCGGTGACCTGCCGGGCGGCGGCGTCCTGCGCCTGCACATAGTATTTAACGATTGTTCCCGCCGGGAAGGCCGGAATTTGTCCGCCATACACACCATCCCCTGCGGTCCCATCCCCGTGCAGCCCGTCATCCAGCATCGCTACACTGGAGGTGTTCGTCCCCGCCATCCAGGTGAGTGTGACCCGGCTGACATTCGTGCCTCCGCTGACTGCCGAAGTCACCCACACCGGCTGCGTCGCTCCCGGGTTCGCCGGACTGTTCGTCGTGCCGGAAATCGTCAATGGGAGGATCACGTAACTGTAAGCCACCATGCCGTTTGTGCTGGCACCCGATTCATTCGCTGGAAGCCAGGTCCGAACATAGTCCACCCTCACGCCTGATGGCGAAACCGTGAAACGGGTGTAGCCGGTGTTCGGCAGTTTGACGCCTGTGGAAAAGGCATCCGCGTTGTTTGTGGCGTAGTTCGGATCGGCGGGATTCGGCAGGGTCTGGTAGGTGATGCCATCCAGTTGTTCCCGCACCCAGATGTGGTCATGCCCCTGGATGAAGGCGGAAACATTGTTGGCCAGCATCAACTGGTGAATGGGGGTGGGCCAGCCGGGCCGGTTTGCAAGGAATCCCCAGGTGCCGTTGCTGTTCAACCCGCCCCACTCGTATAGGGCTGCCTCATCTATGCCACCCCTCCCGGTTCCGAGAACATGGTGCGCAAACACGAACTTGTATTTCGCAGTGCTCTGTTCAAGGGTCCTCTTGAGCCACTCATACTGGGCAATTCCGTGGGTGACATCCCACATGTTCGTGCGTTTGACTCCCGTCCAGTAGTTGTTGTCCACACAAACCGGATCCTCCCAATACGGATCGATCGTGACAAAGAGGGCATCCCCCCAGGTCCATGAGAAGTAGTTTCTGAGCATCCCGATGAACGGAACGTTGTTCGTGTTGCCGGAATAGAACCCATCCGGAGCCGGCTCCGGGTAATAGGTGTTGCGGGCGTTCTGGGCCCACACAGCGATGTTGTTGGATGTTCCATCCAGCAGATAGGCCGCGGCCTGTTCATGGTTCCCGTTCACAAGGAACAACGGGGCCGTGGCTCCAATCAAACCGAGATATTGCCTCTGGTTGATGTAGCGCTCCGTCACCAGCGCCGCGTTGATGCTGTTGGTGGGAATCTGATCCACGCTGAAGTCGTCCCCGATGCAGAAGTGGAAATCGGGCTGATCGGCGGCGGCGGTCAGCAGTGTGCGCCGATACAGGGTGGCATCGAACATCGTGTTGACCCGTTCCGGATGCGAATCCCCCTGGACGGAGAATGTGAATGTGCCGCCCGGCAACCGTTGCGTGTGGAAGGAATGCTCCACATCCGCCAGGAATTCTGAACCTGCGGCAGCCTTGTGCCGCAGCCTGTAATAGTAACGCGTGTCAGGCTGCAACTGCCCCAGCGCCATCTCAATGGGAACCCCGGCCACCAGATTGGTGGTCACCCCTCTGGAGCCATAAACCCCGGCGGCTGTCCCGTATTCCAGATACACCTGAAGGGCGTTGCTCGCCAGCAGGCTCACTGTCACACCTGAACCGGTGGGGCGACCCAGCACTACCGATCCGGCAAACGCCGCCACCTGCGCCGCTCGGGGCGAAAACGCATAGCTGTGGGAGACCATCCGGTTCGTTTTTCCAACTCCCTCGTCCCCCGGCAGGAAAACCCGCACATACTCCACCAGTGCATTCGTGGGTGAAACCGTGACACGCAGATGCCCCGAATTTCCGAGCACCACGCCATTCGAATAACCATACCCCGGGGCCGCTCTCGTGGAGTTGTAATTGGTTTTGCTCGGCTGCGGCACCTCATGGTAAACCAGATCGGCGGTGCCATCCCCATTGGCATCTAGGTCCTGCTTCACATACAGGTGGTCATGCCCGTGAAACACGGCATGAACTCCATTGGAGAGGAGCAGGCTTTGAATCGGCATCGCCCAACCCGGACGTTTTGCGGCGAAGTCCTGGGTCCCATTGGTGTTCGCACCACCCCATTCAAAATAGGGTGCATACTCCACGCCACCGCGCGCGTTGCCATCGAATCCGCCCCCGACAAGGTGGTGAATGAAAACAAACTTGAAGCTTGCGGTGCTCTGCGCCAGCACGCGACCCAGCCACTCATACTGCGCAACGCCCAACGTCCACGACCACGGATCGAGGGACTTGGCTGTGCCCTGGCTGGTCTGCCAGAAGGGATCCAGAACGATGAAGAGCGCGTTGCCCCACTCGAATGAGTAGTAGGAATCGCGCGGAGCCGTTATGTAGGGATCCATGTTCGTGCTGCCCGAGTAGAATGCCCCTGTCATGGGGGAAGGATAATAGAGCCCCCGCGCCTGCGCTCCCCAGACTGCGCTGTTGTTGGTCGGTGAGGAATTGCTCAGAAGCCAGCCCAGTTCGGGATCATGGTTGCCATTCACCAGGAAGAGGGGAACCGTGTGCCCCATGATGCTGAAAAACTGTTCGCGCACCGCCTTGCAGGCGGCTTCTATCCCGGCCTGGGAGAGTGTGGTTGCGTTCGTCTTGTAATACTTTTCCCCCATGAAAGTATCACCCAGATCAATCAGAAAATCGGGCTGATCCGCCAGAATATTGGTCAGTGCGCGCTGCCACACGGCCGGTTCATTGTCCAGGTAATGGGGGTCCGCCTCGATGTCGAACGTGAAGGTCTCCCCCCGTGCCCGCTGCGTGCGGAAGAACCGCTCAGCACCCGAAAGGAACAACGCATCCCCGGGTGCACGATAGCGCAGCCGGTAGGAATAGCGCTGATTGGGCAGCAGTGAACCCAGACTCAGCACTGCGGGAACCCCGGCTGTGACAAGCCTGTTGCTGGTCTGGATCGAATAAACCCCCGACTGGATGTCGCACTCGAGGTAGGCCTCGATCGTGTTGCTTGAAAGCACACTGACGGCAATCGAACTGTCCGTCGGCCGCCCCAGAATCAGGTCGAACGGCACGGGCTGCTGCTGAATGGTCGATACAACATAGGAATAGCGGGTGGCGGGTGCCGTGACCGGGTCAATCGCCGCCAGGCCGAACTCGTCCAGAGCGGTGATCTGGTAGGCCACAGTGGTGCCTGCGGCAAACGTTGGAATCTGGGCTCCATGGACGCCATCACCGGCGAGGCCGTCCTGATGGGAACCATCATCCAGCATCGCAACCGTGTTGGTCGTGCCACCCACCACATAGGTCAGGGCGACGGATGCCACGCTGCGGCTGTTGCTTACGGATGCTGTCACCCAGACCACGGAGGCGGCTGCCGGGATGGCCGGGGTGATGGACGTGGCACGGATTGTCGGTGCTGAAACATAGGAGGGCTTGCCACCGGTGAGGGTGCCCGTCGGCACCAGCGTCCGGCCTGTCAGGGCTGGATGATTGGTGGATAGGCGGCAGGCTGCGAAAACAGCATTCTCCATCGGCCAGCCATCCCGCTTGTAGGAACTGATCCCGGCCGCAGTGACCGGATTTATGTATTCCCAGACAACGTCACCCGCAGCTGTCACCTCAAAAACGTGCCCCTCGGTCGAATCACAAATCAGCGTGCTGCCATTGGCAAGCCGCTGGGCGCTGGAATCCAGATGGCTGAACATGCCCTGGTTTGCCATCGAATAGTAGATCCCCACCACCTGGCGGGAGATCAGCTTGTTGCGTTTGTCTGTATCGTGCCCGGCAGGAATCCAGGTGAAGTAGCCTGCCACCGGTGGATTGACATACACTCCGGTATCATTGGTGCTCGCATTGAGATAACCATTGATCTCGAAAACATACGACTGTGGGGTGGTTTCAAACAAATCGCCCCCGTTGTTATAGACCAGAAAGTGACCGGCACCCGGCACTCCGGCAGGAATCCATCCCGCGTGGCTGGATCCGCCAATCTGCTTGTTTCCAGTGGTCGATGTGGTCCAGTTCTGTTGAATGGATGGGGGATTCCCCTGGCTGTAGCGTGCTGGATCCCCGAAGCGGTAGAGGAAATCCCCGTTCGTGCTCGCGGCCAGGGCAATGCTGGCCGCCGGGTTTCCGGCAATAAAAGTCCCCCCGTGGTCAATCACATAGAACTCTCCGCCCGCCGCGTTGATGACGATCTGGTCAAGGTTCGTGTTGTAATCGATGGAGTTGCAGTGCAGCCAATCCCGTGACACCGGGCGTCCCGGCAGATTCAGATTCAATCGCCCGGGATAACTGGAGATGCTCTTCCCCGCACCGACATGATTGGATTTGCTGGCGTCGAAATCCTGGATGCCATGGTCGAAGAAACCCCATTCCCAGACCACCGTCCCGGCCATGTCCACTTCGACAATCGTGTCCACCTGGGCGTTCGTGTATGCCCCGCTGGCCGGGTTGCAACCAGCCCCGAGGCAGGCTGCGGCCGAAACCGTTTTGGCGGCGATGTAAAGTGTCGTGTTCGTCCCGAGTTTCCGGTTCCAGATCCGCAGGAAATCATGGTGCGGCTGGTAGCCGGCGCGTGTCTCCGCATGCTGCCAGACCGGTTTGCCATCCCAATCCACTTCCGCAAGCCCCGAAAACCCGTTCACATCCCCATCGATCGCATCCAGGACATTCCCGTTCTCCAGCAAATGGGGGTTCGCACCCAGAGGCCACTTGTGGACGACCTGCCCTTCCATATCCACCAGGTAGGTGTTGCTCCGGACACCGAAAAAAGTGTATCCGGCCATCGCCTTGGCTTTGTCCCAGTAGATTACTTCTGTCGGGCCCTGGAGCCGTTCATAGGCCTGCAAAGAGGTGGTGCCAAACACGAGGCCAATGGCCGCCAGGACTGTCCTTGTAAATGCTTTCATGATTTGAGCGGAAGTAAGAGTTCGCATGATGGAAGATCAATCACGGCATGTGGTAGGAGGGTGCCCGGCCGGTGATCGTGTTTCCGGGAGTCATGGTGCGGCCCGCCAGCGCCGGGTCGCTTGCAGGGATTCTAAAGGCGCGAAAGATCGAGTTGTACATCGGCCAGTTGTCCCGCTTGAACTTCAGAATGCCGTCCGAAGTCACCGGGTTGATGTATTCCCACACCACATCGCCCGAGGGGGTTACCTCCAGGATATGCCCTTCCGTGTCCGAACAGATCAGGGTGTTTCCATTGGCCAGCCGCTGGGCACTGCTGCCGATGTGGCTGAACATCCCATGACTCGCCTTGGATGAATAACTCCAGACAATCTGTCTCGACATCAGTTTCGCGTTCTTCCCGGCAGTGGCTGCCGGGGGTGGCCAGGTATTGTAACCCGCCAGCGGCGGATTCACATAGATCCCCACATCGTTGGTGGCGCTGTTCAGGAACGGATTGATCTCAAACACATAGGATCCCTGTGTGTGTTCGAAAAGGTTTTGGGAATTGTTGAACACGAGCATGTTCCCAGCCCCTGAAAACCCGGGCGGAATCCAGCTCACATGATGCGCACCACCGATTTGCTTGTTCCCCGTGGTGGACTCCGTCCAGTTCGTGAGAATCGAGGGGGGACTGCCCTGGCTGTAACGCGCGGCATCCCCGAACCGGTACAAAAAGTCACCCGCAGCCCCGGCCGCCAGAAGAATGCTGCCGGAGGGATTCCCGGCAATGAACGTGCCACCGTGGTCCACCACATAAAATTCGCCCCGCACCGAATTGATCACGATCTGATCCAGCGCCGGGTTGTAATCGATCGAGTTGCAATGGAGCCAATCCCGTTGAACCGGCAAACCCGGGATATTGGCATTCAGCCGTCCCGGGTAATCCGCAACGGTCTTCCCGGCCCCGGCGTAATTCGACTTGGTGGAATCGAAACTTTGAATCAAATGATCGAAGAACGCCCACTCCCAAACGATGGTTCCGGACATGTCCACCTCCACAATAGTATCCATCTGCGCATTGGTGTAGTTCCGGCCATTCGCCGGATCGCACCCCACGGAGATGCACTGGTTGGAACTGACGGTTTTGTTGGCGATGTAAAGGGTCGTGAACGCCTTGAGCTTTGGATTGAAGATCCTCACGTAGTCATGATGGGGAGCGTAGGCACTCCGCGTCTCGGTGTGGGACCAGACATTGGACCCGTTCCAGTCCACCTCAACAAACCCGCCGAAACCGCTGGGATCATCCTTGGAGGCATCCAGCACATTCCCATTGGTGAGGAGATGCGGGTTCGTGCCGACCGGCCAGGTGTGCACCACACGCCCCTCCATATCAAGAAGATAGGTCACTCCCCGAACCCCAAACCACGTGTAGCCGTTGTGGCTGTTTGTCCTGTCCCAATAGAGCAGTTCCGTCGGCCCCTGCATCGCCTCATAAGCACCCAGCGGCAATGTGCCGATCAGTCCCAACACCATCAGAGCCAGCCCGAAGAATCTCCTTTTCACCAGTTTTGTCATATATTCATCTCCCTCTCCAACCTCTTGAACGACAAACGCCCACCCTTTTCTACAGGGAAGTTCACTTTTTGACCTTCCAGAGATGATTTCCCCCTGTCTGGAGGATCGTTGGTGCACGTCGAATGTCTCCTGGTGGGAGGCACTGAGCAGGCATTGAGTTCTGATGGCCAAGTTAAGCAACTTGATCATGTTTACCAAGGCGACCGTGTTTTACCCATGCCGATCACCTGCAACCCAGCAAAGAAGGCTGAGGCCCGATGCACCCTGTGATGGGGTGTGCTGAACGTCGGATTAGCCTGACTCCCTGTGCGGGACCGCAGGGAGTTCCCTGGAATCTGCAGATCCGACCGCCGACGGCGCACCATGCGTTTGAGAGACGAGTCCCAATCGCCGCCACATCCCCGAGCACAAAGGTGCGACCCCATATCAGCCTGGGCGATCAGGCCATATTTGTGCCAACATCAGGACCATCCGGGGGCTGTAGGTCCGACCCATCCGATCCGACACGAGGCCTTGCTTCCCATGATACCGAGCTTGTCGATGCTCTGACTGCGGGTCTGGCACCAACCCAAGCCCCCTGCCCCGCACGCGCCAACCATGTGTTCAGGGTGCCTTTTTCAAGCCCTCCCACCTGACCACCCAGCTTCCATCGGCAGGAAAGCCGGGGGCTGCCCCGGCAGGGCACCCATCCCATCCGGCAGCCATCATCGCGACGGCATACAGGAGCCCTCCATTTCCCGGCAGATACCACCCCCCGTTCAGGCCGCGCACATCATACCGGTTCTTGTCGCCGGCATCCTTCAGCAGGGCTTCAAGGGCAATCTGAGGCTCCCCGTTGCGCGCAGCCGCCATCGCCATCCATGGGAAATCCCATCCCCAGCACCGGGACCAGTCCCAGGTCTTCCAAACCTTCAACACCGTGCGGTGCGCAGTTTCCTGATCAACCCCGGCAATGGGGGGCAGCATCCCAAAAACACCCACCGGATCCGGATGCTCAAAAGACCGTTTGGTGTAGGTATCCAGCCATTCCGACGAGTGGACAAACAGGCCATCGCTCACGGGCAATGGCGCAAGGTGCTGCCGAACCTCGTCCCAATGGGCTTCACGACCCAGACCGAGGCGTTGGCGCCAGACTTGTGCCTGGTCCAGACCCCAGCGCCAGTAAGCGTGATCAAAAACCGTGTCGCGAGTGATCCCCTGCTCGCTGGGCGGCATCACCGGGGTAAGCGAATAAAGACCTGTCCTGTCATCCCGCACCGGATAATCCGCCATGTGCTCAGCCGAGCCGGCAACAACATCAGCCCATTTTTTGAGCGTGGCCCGGGTGGGCCTGGCACGGTATTCCAGCTCCGCAAAAAAGATCGGATGAGGCTGCTTCCAAAGCAGAACCTGATTGCCCATCCACGGGGCACTCCTTCCCTCGGGACCGACCGACTTGCCCCACTTCAATCCGCGATAGCCCAGCTGTTCTGCCAGCGCACGGGCCGATGGAGTGAAACGCTGGTAACATCCAACCGCCTTCTCCGCCATCGACCACCGGTCCCACAACGCATAATGCGCCAGATGCCACCAAACCATCTCCATGTGAAACTGTCCCCGCCACGGATCAATCTCCATCAACCCGGATTCCGAGGATGGAAAACTTCCCGCAGACTGCGCACCCATGAGGTATTGGGAAAGAACGACCCGCCGCTCGAGTTCAAACCAGCGTGGATCTTTGCTTGAGGAAAGATCAATCGCTCCCCCGGTGCTCCAAAAGTGACCCCAATGGCGCGCCGCTGATCCGAAAGCCTTTTCCACCCTGGGCAACGAACCCGGAATCTTATCGGCTGAAAACGCCAGGAGAAACTCCAGCCGCTTACTTCCCGATGTCGAAAGAGTGAACCGATGGGCAGAACCATTGGTGGTGGCTGAGAACGTTGCCCCGGCCGACCACTCAAGACTGGCATGATACGTCGTCGCATCCACGAGCCGCAGAAAATCAGCCCGAAGCTTCCCTTTCCTCGATACTTCGGTCTTGTGAGCGTCGTTCTGTTTGAAGCTGCCGACTGATTTCGAATTACTAAGCGAGGGATACGGAAAGTCCAGAACCACCTGCACCCCTCCCCTTTCCAGCAGGGGCGATTCGATCCGCACCGCCACGGCATCCAACCCGGGAGCGACACAGGTCTCGACGCAAACAGGCTGTCCGTCAATTTGATAACGCGCTGTGTGTCTCCCCGACCACAAATCCAGATTCCGCGAGAGACCGGACACCTCAGCTGGATGCAGTTCCACCCCGCCCGCCCGGCACAGGCGCAACCGGCCAAGATTCATGATGTGCGGATTGTCGAACATCCACTGCCGGATACTGTCGGTGTTCGGCGGAAACTCATCCGGCCCCTGATTGCGCCCTTTCTGGAAAGTCCCGGTGGAAGGGACCCTCTCGGCGGGCCACCCGGCCGGCAGCGGAAAGGAATGCCAGGCCCAATGAGACATCGAATTACCCCCAAACGTCTGCAGCCCCGTGCCGTCAGCAGTGAAACAGAATTCACCGTTCCCAAGCGGAACCCTCCCCGCCGGGTCGTTCCACTCGATGTTGTGGCGCGTGACAAGGGCATGACGGTCAATGCGGGAATCGGCTGCGAGTGCCGGCGAGCCGGTCGCATACAGCAAGGTAAGCGACAGCAGCAATGGGGCAGCCAGGGTGGACGAAGTGAGTGTATTCATGTGTATCACCTATTTGGAATCTTTATTGATGAAGTCCGGGACCAACGATTGGAACCGGTATGATCCTGAGCCGACAGCAAAGATAGCGGCCCCGTTCTCCATGCGCAGAAACTTCGCCCCTTTCACCTTTGCTGCAGATTTTCCGGACTCTTTCACTCCGCCAGCATCCTTCGCCGGCACATTCACAGTGGCAGTGGTGTTGGGCGGAATCGTGACCTCCATCGTCAATCTATTACCCACCAGTCGCCAATTGCTGACAATGCGGCCGTAGGGTGAATCGTGGTGGGACTGGACCCATGTCAGCCCTGTGACGACCGCAGGCTTGATCATGATCACCTTGAAGCCCGGAACCTCTGGGGAAGGCCGGATGCCGCCAAGACCACGATAGCACCACCGAGCAAAGCTACCGCCCAGCGATGGCATCAATGCCTGCCCCCCGGCCCAGGTTTCCTTCAGTAGATCGTTACCACTGCCCCGGGTCATGGAGAACCAGGAGGGAAATTCCGGCGTGGTGGCAAGACGCCAGCACAATTCAGGATCGAGATCCGTCAGCACGTCGAGCAGATACGGTGTGCTGACAAATCCCGTGCTGAGCCGGTCCTGGTGCGCCCTGATTTCCCGCTTCAGCGCCCTCTCCACCGCTGGACGATCCGCCACCGGCACCAGCCCCAGCGCAAGCGGCAGCACCTGGCCAGCCTGTGTGCAGGGGCGGTCGCCGTTCCACCAGATTTTGTGCAGGGGTTCGATGCCGCCGGGAACGTCCCAGTTTCCCTTCTGCACCTTCCAGCTTTTCTCCCCATAAATACCAGTCGTGGAGTCCAGAAATTTGCGGTTGAACGTCTCCTTAACCCCGTCCGACATGGCGGCGTAAGCCTGCGCCTCTCCGGACCGACCCAGGAGCGCCGCTGTCTCACTCACGATCCGCAGGAAGTGGACGTGCGCCGGAGTGTTGATCAGCGCAACGGGAGTCTCCTCGACCGCCAACCAATCCCCCAGTCCCCACTGCTGCAAACCGCCCGATTTGGATGCCTCGCCGCCAAGAAACTTCACATATTCTCCCATGGCCGCGTAGCTTTCGCGAAGCAGGGAATCGTCACCGTAGGCCAGCCGCCATTCCCACGGGAGCCACACTCCGCAACCGCCCCACCAGGGGCTGTTATAGTCGTCGAAAACAGGACCGGGAGCGACGTTTGCCATGTTGCCATCCGCGCGCTGGCTGTCGAGCAGGTCGTGCTGCCAGCGTTCATACATCGTTTGCGACTCCGCAAAAAGGTAGAAGGCCGAGCCAAACATGCTCTGAATGTCCTGCGTCCACGCCTTCCACTCGCGCACCGGATCATTTGGGAGAAAGGTCGTATAGTTCACCACGGTGCGCCGGACAACCTGCTCCATCCCGGTAACAAACTCATCGGAGCAGCTGAATGCGCCTGCTGGAGTGCGCATCGAACTGATGCGGCACACCACGATGTCATAGAGCGTGGGTTGCTCCACCAGCCCCGATACCGTCACCCGTTTCATGGCAGTATAGAAAAAGCGGGGCTCGTAAGTCTCCTTCCCGCCGCTGCCAGACACCACAAACGTGCTGGTTCGTGGATAGTGGGGGTCGCTGGGGATTGTGGTGATACGGATTGTCGTGCCCGCCGGTCCCCCTGCCCGGAAACGCACCCAACCGTTGACCTCGCGGCCAATTTCATAGGTGGCCGTGGCGGTTTTGGCATCAAAACTCACGGAGGCGGGACTTATCTCCTCCACAATGCTGTTATGAGATTCCTTCTGATGCTCCAGTTTCCCGCGTGGCCCCTTCACCCGAACAGCCGGCCTCCAGGAACGTGCCGTCTCACCGGCCCTGCGCAAATCGATATCCTCCCCGGCAATCCAGCTTCTGGTGATTTCTCCTGTGCTCCATTTCCATGACTCGTCAGAACTGATGACGGTTTCCGTTCCATCGGCATGGATCAGGCGCAGGTCGAGCAGCAGTTTGGGCAAATCCACATACGGCTTCTTCTCCAGCTGGTGCACCCAGGGGTCGCGCGCAAGGGCATACCATCCGTCGGCAAGTGTCACATCGAGCCGCTTGCGACCCGGCGAGGTGAAGCGGTCGGTAACATCAAACGTGAGGTAGGGAACACGATGGTCGTAGTCCGTGAACCCGGGGCCTATCACATAGTCGCCCACTTTCCGGCCATCCACCGCCACTTCCGAAAAGCCCAGCCCCGAAAATGAAAGCACCGCACGCACAGCCGGTCGCGCCAGATCAAATTCCTTCCGCAGATAGATGGCACCGTGCTGGTGCGGAGGAGGCTCCGAAGCCGCTTTGCCCGCACTCCCGCACAAGGCGAGGCCATCCGTGAGTTGCTTTTTCGCCCAGCCGAAACCCTCGACGCTTTCACTCGCATCCACCGGCGCACCGGCGGCGATATTGTTGGTGCCGGAGAACACTTGAAGTTCCGCCAGCGTGTAAACAAATGGCAGCTCGGGGCCACGCCTCCAGAGTTTCGTCGCCGTCAACCGCACGTATCGGGCGGTGCGCCCCTGCCCGTCGAACGTCAGCGGCACGCTACCGGGATTCGCGTAATCTTCCCGCGTGAAATCAACCACGTTGGAGCACGCGCCAAACGTCCGGTCATCCGAAGTGGAAATGCGAAACCGGACCGGAAAACCGTAACCATCCCTCCACCCGCCCGCAGCTGCATCGTTGTGCCGCATCGGATGCAACACGATCCGGTCAAGGCGGTGCTGGCTGCCCAGATCCACCTGCACCCAATGCTCCTCGTCCGCACGCTTCGCTTCGACCGCGAAACCGAGAACATCCGAAGCAGCCGTGTGTCGCGCCAGACCGGGCCCGATCCATTTCCCGTGCCAGTCGCCCGAACTTAGCTTGCCCGTCAGGAACGTTCCAGCCTCGCTCCAGGCGGTTGGCTGGCCATCCTTGTCCCAGGCGCGGACCTTCCACCAGTAGCGCGTCTCAGAAATCAATGAACGTCCTGAGTAGCGGACACCGATGGATTTGTCCGAAACCACCTTCCCGCTATCCCACACATCGCCCGCCCCCCGCTTGATCAGTTCTTTCGAACTCGCCACCAGCACCTGCCAGGCCGTCTGCCTCTGCCCCCTGGCCTCCGGCCTCTGACTCCGCTCATCCATCACCCAACTCATTCGTGGATTCTCCACATCCACGCCGGTCGGGTTGTTCCTATGTTCACATCGCAGTTGCGTCACGTTTGCCGCGTGGATCAAAAAAATCGGCGCGAGCAGCAGCGCGGTAACCAAGGCTAAAATGTGTTTCATGGCAACCCGGTTCACTTTCTGGCGATGTTTTCCAGGACCAGCACCCAGTCCTGCGGGGACGGAACGTTTTTCTTGAAGGTGACAAGCTTCGCATCCCTCTCGCCCGGTCTGGCCGTGGCGGTGATCGTTCCCTGATCGAACTTCCGCCCTGTGGCCGGATCGAAATAGTAAACATGCCAATCCACATCCGGCTCGAGATCCTTCACTTCCGGGCCGTCCCAGTTATAGATGTTGCGTCGGGGCAAATAGACGAACCTGACCTGACGCGGAATGCCCGCAGCAAAGCAACCAGGTGCCCACTCCGGATGCGGCTCGAAGCGTGCCCAGGGATATTGTTCCAACAGTTTCTTGCCGATCCCCACCTGGGTTGAGCCGGGATAGTTCATGCCTTCCTTCCAGGTCGTCCAATCATAGGGCTGGCCACCCCAAGCCCCCCAATTCCCATGATCACCCACCACGCCTGCATGCCAGACTCCTGCCGCTCCATAGGTATGACCGGCGGCACCACTCAGCATGTTCATCCAGAAAATATGCCGTTGCACATCCCCGAATCCCTGCTGCATGTGCCCCTCATAACACGTTTCCCCACACAGCACAGGCATGGCGGGCTCCATTCCCCGGGCCGAGGTCAGAGTGGCGAGCGATTCTCCTGAAATGGCTGCGGGCGCATCGTGGCTGCCCCCAACCATATCGTAATCGAACACCACTTCATCCCCTTTCACCCCTCTTCGTCCCTTCCCGTTATTTGGATGACAAGTCACCGGATGGTGGTAAGGGTCAATTTTGCGCAGATAATCTGCCACCTCCGCCCAAGGCCCCTTGCCCCATTTGGTTTCATCCGGAATCTCCCCTGCCAGGATCCACGTCACCGGATAGGCGCCGTAGCGTGCGACCAGATAACGCCAGTGGCGCTTCAGACTGGCAGGCCCAAAAGCCTCCATGCTGTTGCAGTCGCCCCGCCCCCATGCACCGACAATTGCGGGAACCATTCCAGAGTCCACAAGGAATTTGATGCGTCTGTCCGCATAGTCAAAATAGTTCGGATTGACGACACCCAAGTCCCTCGCCAGATAGGGCTGCCCGCCTTCGTTCTCCCAACTGGGTTTGAAGAAACCTTCATCCGGATAAGGTCCGCAAACGATCTGAACGACGGAGAAGCCCTTGCTCCTGCGGTCGGCTGTCAACTCCCGGAATCCCTCCCACGTCAACCGTTTGGCCAGGCCTTTCCACCAGGTGTCCGCAAGCCAGAGGAACGGCGTCCCGTCGGCATGCTCGAAATGACGCATGTCCCCGGCCACACGGAGAAATCCATGCTGGAGCAACGGGTTCCTGCCCTTGTAGGCTGCAACGCGAAGGCTCTGCTCCTTGCCGTTCAGCCCCACATCCGAATTGTCGCTAGATTCGATCCGAAATGTGTATTTCCCTGTTGCGGGTGGCGCAAAACGCACCGTCCACTTCTTCCCACCCGCCCAGAAAGCCGGAACGATCCACCGTTTCTCGCCCTGACTGAAGACACAATTGACCTCCACCTCCTTGAAGGCGTTCGTGTAGTCCCTGGTGGACTTGAAACTGGCTTCAAACACGTCCCACGGACCGCATTCAGCACCCTTCACAGCACTGATAAACATCAGGCCAAGTCCAAAGATTATTGCGAGCGTCGCTTTCATCAGTCTTTGCCCCAGCTTAATGTCTTCCCCCTCGAAGACCAATACACAATCCCTCCCCAGGTGATTCCTTTTTGGGGGTCGTGAATTCCGAGCTGGGTCGAACAACCAGCCCCCCGATCTCCGACTTTGCCCGGGCGAGCCATGAAGATGCCACCGCTCTTTCATCGAACCCGTCACCTATTCCTCAGTTCACGGTGACACCTCATACACGTAAGGGTTTTCGGCCCCGCTCCCTGCGGGTCGGGCAAGGCTCACCATCGTCATTTTTGGGGAAACCCTGACCCGCAAATAGCCCGGACTGCCCAGGATCGTGCCCTCACGATAGCCATATTCCGCAGCGTTGCGCGGGGGCCTGCCGTTCCCTGGAAAACCGGGTTGGGGAACTTCCTGATAGATCACCCCATCAAGAGCCTGCCTGGCGTAAAAATGGTCGTGCCCGTGGAAGACGACGTTGACCTTGTTCGTTACCAGCATCTGGTGGATCGGCGCGGCCCAACCGGGCCTGTGCTCCTTGAATCCTTCGCTGCCATCTGCATTTTTCCCACCCCACTCAAAAAAGGGGGCAGCCTCCGACCCGCCACGGCACTGGTTCTCAAATCCACCAACCAGATGATGGATGAAGACAAACTTGAACCGGGCCTTGCTGGATTCAAGAGTGCGCCCCAGCCACGCATGCTGCCCGGCCCCCAGGGTGCGATTCCAGTTGTCTCCCTCCCCGCGTTGCTTTGGCGTGAACCAGAACGGATCCAGCACAACAAACAGCGCATCTCCCCACTCCCATGCGTAGTAATCCTGCAACAGTCCGGCTTGGGGATGCGGTGTCCTGTTTCCTGTGTAGAAGCCGTCCGGAGCAGGGTTTGGAAAATATCGTTTTCGCATGGTGTTCGACCAGACAGCAAGGCTGTCACCGCCCGCCCGCCCGCCGCCAGGACTTTCACCATCATGATTGCCCAGCACGAGAAACAGGGGGGTGGATGCCGACATCTGACCGAAGTAGTAGCGTTGTGCGATGTATTGCCTGTGTGCTTCATCCCGTCCGGGGTGTTTTTCGGTCATGAAGGTGTCCCCCAGATCGATGTGAAAATCCGGTTCATCCTTCAGCGCACCTGCCAGCGTCCGCTGATAAACAAGCGGATCGGTGCGCTCGTCGAGGTGTGAATCGGCCGTCACAGTGAAGGTGAACGGTTCCCCCCGGGGCCGCGCTGTATGAAAACATAGCACCGCGCTGTTCGTTCCAATTCCAGTGCTGTCGGTCGCCACCCCCGAAATTCCGCCTGGCACAAAACAGAGCTGGTAGAAATATCGGGTATTTGACCGGAGGCCGGACAGGACAAATTCCTCCGGATGGCCCTTTTCCATCAAACGCGGGGGTGTCCGGCGCTGGAGTTTGTCCGGCTCCGTTCCGTAGGCAATGTAGCCGTTGGCATCGGCCTGACACAAAACACTCACGGTGACGGAGTTGGAAGTGGGTCTGCCAAGAATCAGATCAGAGCGATGCGCGGGCACATCGTTGCACTTCGATGCCTGAACAGCGGGCCGGGGCCCTCCCCGGCGACCCGGCCGATCCTGAACGCCCTGGGTGGCAAGCGCTGCGCCTGCAACAATCAGAATGAGCCAGCGTCTCACGGTGCCTCCCCTCTCCTTCCCTGGCGTCTTTCCGGTGTTCCCTTCGCGGGATCGTAATCCCGGTTGAGCGATGGCATTCGTGCGCCAACCGCGAGAAGATAACCGGTGAGCCGTCGATCCAGCTCCTTCAGCTTCTCAGGCATCTCCCTGGCAAGGTCCCTGCGTTCTCCGGGATCCGCAGCCAGATCAAACAACCTGCACTGCCCCGTCTCGCAGACCCTGATCAGCTTGTAGTTCCCCAGCAGGATGGCCGAGGCAGGGCCGATCTCGTCCTTGTCATAATGCGGAAAGTGGATGACAAACTCCTCCCGGGACCGGGTCACAACGCCAGTCCCCCCATTCATCAGCAGTGGCACGAGGCTCCCCCCCTCCAGCCCCTTCGGCAGCCCCCCCTTGCAGCCTGCAAGCTCCGCGAGGGTGGGGAAAAGGTCCGTGGCCGTGACACGCACATGGGAGCATGCCCCCTCCCGGATACCCGGCCCCGCCACGATGAACGGCACGCGGATGCCCCCCTCCCGGACCGTCCCCTTCCCCCCTGAAAGCGGCCCGTTCCGCCCCGGGGTTCCATGGTCGGTGGTGTAAAGGATGCATGTTGAGCCTTTCAACCCCAACCGCTCCACCGCATCCAGCATCTCCCCCACACTCCTGTCCACAGAACTCATTTCCTCGTTGCCACCCTCCGCCGCGCGATTGCGTCCCCCACCCTTCTCCGGCTGGCTCGGGTAGTGGGAAAGTTGCACGTAAAACGACCGACCCGCTTTGGCCTGACGCTGCATGAAGTCAATCCCATGGGCTGTCATCGCCAACGCCTGCTTCGGATTTGGATTGGCCACATTATCCGGACCGCCGTTGCCCGTCGGGCCGTCACTTTCATCAAACCCGTGCCGACCCGGATTTGCCCGGCCCACGTGCCACTTCCCAAAATGTGCCGTGGCGTAACCGGCACTCTTGAGCAGCTCGGCGATCGTTGTTTCCGCCTCGGGCAATTCAAGAAGCGCCTCGGGCGTGATCATCCTGGTGTTTGGCTCCGCAGCCTGCCGCCCCCGCCCCTCCCCAACAAAAGTCATCCCCAACGCTGCAGGACTGCGCCCGGTGAAGATCGCCGCCCGCGAGGGGGTGCATCTTGGCGATGCCGCATACCCGTCCGAAAACCTCATCCCTGCCGCCGCCAGACGCTCCAGATTGGGAGTCCTGATTCCCTGGCCTTTCGAAGCCGGATTGCGATCATCCATCTGCACGGAAGAACTGCACCACCCGGCCCCCTCGCCCAGGATCAGGATAAAATTCAATCTGCCCTCCACCGCCTCCAATGAGGCCGATGCCATCGCGCAGCAGATCAGGGCGCAGAGTCTTAAGTCAGATAACGTCTTTCTCATAAATCAATCGGGCCCTCCCAAGGGAGAGCCTGCTTTCGACACAATTTCAGGGCGGGTGGGCCCATCGCCCATCCGACCCTTTGGAGCATCACCTATTCCTGGGAGTGGTGCCATCGCTACTGTGGCCGCCCTTCACCCCGCCCCCCGCGGTTCCCCTCCCCACCCTTCCCCTGCCTTGGACCACCTTTCCCCGGTCCCGAACGGTCCTTGGGCCTCGGATCCGGTTGCCGTGGAAAGGCATCCGTGATGGTCCCGAGGGGCTTCAGCTCCCTGCCCTTCAACGCAGGGCTGTCCGCACTGTAGCGATAGGCACGAAACACACTGTTCACCATAGGGAGCGAATCCGGCATTGTCTTGAGCGTGCCAAAATCCCGCGTCACGGGATTGATATACTCCCAGACCAGTGCCCCGGACGAAGTCACCTCGAAAAGGTGACCCTCCGTGTCTGAACAGATCAGGGTGTTGCCATTCGGCAACCGCTGACCGCTGCAACCGATCTGGCTGAAAAATCCGTGGTTGTTGAGCGATCGATAGGCCCACACAACATGTCTGGAAACCTGGCGCGGCGGGTTGTGTGTGTCCCGATCATACTCCTCACGGACATATCCCGCCTGCGGAGGGTTGATGTATCCGCCCGTGTCCTGCCCGCTGCCGTTCAAAAAAGGATTGATTTCAAGAATGGAGGATTGCGGAGTGCGCTGGAAAAGATACTGGCCGTTGTTGAACACCATCAGGTGTCCGGCCCCGGGCAGCCCCGGCTTGATCCAGTGGACGTCGTGGGCACCGCCCATCTGCTTGTGTCCGGAAGTCGCGTTGTCCCAGTTCTCAAGCACGCGGGGCGGATCCCCCTGCGCATAGCGGGCCGGATCCCCGAACCGGTAGAGAAAATCCCCGGCCGGACTGGCTGCCTTCCTGATGCTGGCCTCGGGGTCCCCCGGGACGAAGGTGTTCCCGTGGTCGATCACATACAACTCCCCCTGCACGGAATTGACGACCACCTGATCCAATTCAGCGTTGTAGTCCATTGAGTTGCAATGAAGCCAGTCCCTCTTCAGCGGGCGGCCGGGCAGATTGATGTTGATCCTGTTCGGATAATCGGCAATCGACTTTCCCTGCCCCACATAATTCGACTTTCCCGCATCCACATCCTGAACCACATGATCAAAGAAGCACCATTCCCAGACCACCTTCCCATCCTTGTCCACCTCCACAACGGCATCCATTTGCCCCCCCTCGTAGGGCCCTTTGCGGGGATCTGCTCCTGCCGCAATGGCCTGATCGTGGGAGATGGACTTGTTGGCGATATACATTGTGGTCCACGCATTTAACTTCTTGTTGAAAAGGCGCACCCAATCGTGGTGGGGGGCGTAACCCTCCCGCTTTTCCGTGTATTCCCACACCTTCCGGCCATCCCAATCCACCTCCACCAACCCTTGAAAACCGCTTGGGTCATCCCGGGAGGCATCCAGCAGGTTGCCGTTCTCCAATAATCGGGGATTCGTCCCAAGTCGCCAGCTGTGGACCACCTGACCGGCCATATCGATCAGATAAGTCGTTCCATGCGTGCCAAACAACGTGTAGCCGTTGAAGGCATTCGTCTTGTCCCAATAAAGCAGTTCCGTGGGCCCCTGCAACCGCTCATAAGCCTGCACAGGGTGAGCCCCCAGCCCCGCCACCATGACCAACGACGCCGCGATGGCACGTGCGAGACACCCCGGAAAATCCCGAAAAAATGGTTGTCCTGTCTTCATATCCACCTATGGAAACGGATTCCACTCCCGATTTTCTACACCTTCCAGGTTGATAATGTGCCCGGCACCGCGAGGCCGGTCCGCCCGTGCAACAGGAACTCCGGCGAACGCCGGCTGGGTCCGATGGAAGCCCGCCCCGATTCTTGTGGTATGGGCATCAGCTAAGGAGTCACTGTTGGACACAAGGTCCCGGAGCTCAGGACATATTCATGAAACCGGTCGGATGGGTGAAAAGCCGGGCTGAGAATGGATTGGTAGCACTGCAGTTTCCTGATTTTACAGGTTTCGAGGTTGCCCGATGCTGGTGGACCGAAAAAAACCGACACAAAGCCGCTGGCATTTTGGATCGGACCGTTCATGGTGACGATATTACGCCCATTCAGGGCTTTGGGATGGATATTGGGGGGCCGACGACCCGGGCCTGCAGCCCGGGCTTACACATTTTGCCCTTACAGGGCAGCCCGATGGGGATCGAACCTACAGTCGTTATTTCAGGCTCCCTCTTCAGGTGGGCTGTAAGCCCGGCATGTTGCAGCCCGGGCTGGAGGCCCGGGAAGAGGAACACACCAAAAACAGTTCAGACCGCCCTGCAAGGGCAAAACAGGTCCCCAAATTCCCCCACCCATGACGCCCAACACCGTCATATCTCTCCCCAAGATTCCAACCACACACTTCCTCACCCACAGCCTCCCAACACTTGGTTGAACCCTTCATGCACACGCGATTCCCAGAACTTTGACCCCAGGGCCGATTCATCTGGGAAGACCAGGATGAATAAGGGACGAGTGGGTATGAGATTTGACGGGACAATCGCCGGCTCCTTTTCCATACTCCGGCGCATGATTTTGAACATTTCAGGCACCGAAAGCAACGTTTTGGACCGTGTCACAGTCCGGCTTCTCGATG
>CAIWMU010000043.1 GCA_903913865.1 uncultured Verrucomicrobia subdivision 3 bacterium | reverse complement strand
GTTTGATGGTGAATTTTTCCGCTCAGGCTGATCTCTATGATTCCTCTGGAACGAACCTGATTGGCAGCGCAGTCCAGGGGAGTAGCGGTCCTCTGGTTCTGCAGACCACGGGGACCTACACTATCCTGGTACATGACACCAGGTATCGCGAAGTAGGAGGGTATGGGGTGTGTCTCAGTTCCGCGACGGGACGCTGCGGGAGGTGGATTTCGTGTGGCGAGACCCTTAGCGGAGGAATCAACAGTGGTGGACAGACAGACAGTTACACCTTCATTGGAAAAGCGGGTAAAGCGGTCGTGATCAACACTCACGGAGGCCCGATGGTTAACTTTGGCTCTCAAGCCGATCTCTATGATTCCTCTGGAACGAACCTGATTGGCAGCGCAGTCCAGGGGAGTAGCATCCCTCTGGTATTGCCGACCACGGGGTCCTACACGATCCTGGTACATGACACCAGGTATCGCGAAGTAGGAGGGTATGGAGTATCCTTGTCAGTGGTTGGTGGTTGCTCGCCACCACCTAATGTCTTGGTGAACCCTATAAAACTGGTGGTGGATCTTGGAGCTCCGGCGACTTTCTTGGTGACCGCAGGCGGCTTTCCGCCGTTCTTTTACCAGTGGTGGTGCAACGGTAAACAAATTTACGGTGCAACAAATGCCTCATATACAATCGCCCACGTCAGCGAAACTGATGTGGGAGATTATGCGGTTGTCATTAGTAACCCAGGGGGCTCGGTCACAAGCTGGCTGAAGCTAATGTTGGAGAGACCAATCGTCGCAGGAAGTTCAACCACATTGTATGCGACTGTGCCCTCTGCACAGGCTTGTGACATGAGCGAGAGTGGGGTGCTATACGCCACACAGGTTGAAACAAACGCAGCGTTTCCAGACGTGAAACTTTGGCGCGTAGGGCGCGGTGGCAGCCCCGTAGAACAATTTGGAAGTAGTGGTATGCCGGATAGTGATACTGTGCTGATAGACAGCGATGGCGCATTCACGGGGACATCTGGAACCGTATTGTGTGGCAGTGGTGATCCCGTCGATGGCGTTAACCTTGGCAGAGTTTTTTCGGTCCAACCCGACGGGACGGTGGGCGTTTGGTCGGCGAACACCGAGCTCTTTGGGAATGCTGAGGCCCCAGCTTTTGACAAGGCCGGGAGATTGGTAGTGTTCAGTTACTCCATGAATGGTGCTGTCAGCATAGTTAATAAGGATAGAACAATCCACGCATCTTTTAGTCCTGCAGGTGGCGTAACATCTGTTGCCGTAGATTCGTTGGGACGCCTCGTTGTGGGAAGTCCGGGGCAGCCATATTTGTCTCTGTATAGTGGAGAGGGTCAGCTCTTGGACCCGCAATTTGCATATGTCGGCGAAGGGGCGGACCCAACCGTTGCTACCGGCAAGGGTGGAATTTGGGGCTATGACGTCTATGCAGGAACCCGGGGGAGGTTCTTGCGAATATCGACTAATGGAGTGGTCCAACAAATAGGCAGCGGAAATTTCGGGAACGAAAATTTTCATGGATATTTCCAATTCGCTCGAGACGGTAACCTGTATGTGTGCGACAAGGACATGGATGCAATCTGGAGGGTATCTCCCCTGCCGCTGGTGATCCTACCCGATTTTACAGTCAGCGAGGATGTCTCATGGCACTACACCCCCACCTTTAGTGGAACTGGCTACACGTTCGGTTTGTCGAATGCCCCTGCAGGCATGGCGGTGGATACGAACAGCGGCACCCTATCGTGGACACCCACGGAGGAGCAGGCGCCAGGCACAAACGGTCCGATTACGTTTGCGGTGTATCAATCTGGAACCACTGTTGCCTGGACGAACTTCAGTGTGATCGTCAACGAGGTGAATCTGGCCCCGGCGCTCACCGTTCCGGCTGTGCAAACAGTCAGCGCCAACACCCTGCTGTGCGTGACGAACAGGGCCGTGGATACGGATATTCCTGCCAACGCGCTCACATTTGCCATTGTCTCGGCCCCATCCGGGGTCGGCATCAACCCCGACACGGGAGTCCTGACATGGACTCCCACCACAAATCAAATTGGGTCACACACCATCACGATCAGCGTGACAGACTTCAATCCCTGGACCGCGAAGGAAGACCGGTTGAGTGTGACGAACAGCTTTGATGTGGTTGTTTTGGAGCCAGCGCCAGCCGCAATCTTGGTCGAAACAATCCGGATTGTTAAGCCCGTCTTCAGCAATCTGACCTTGTCCGCGAGCTGCCGGTTGCAGATTTCCAGTGACCTGATCAACTGGACCAATGAAGGCGCCGCATTTGTGCCCACGAACACGAGTATGACCCTGGCCCAATCCTTCGACATGGCGAGTCGGGGTCAGCTGTTCTTCCGACTCTCGGGGGACTGGCTGAACAGCGTGGATGCGGGGTTGGTCGCATATTACCCGTTCAACGGGAACTTCAACGACGAGGGGGGACGGGGAAGCCACGCGAGCAACCATGGAGTCTCCTTCACGACCGACCATTTGGGGAACCCCAATAGTGCGGGCTACTTCAATGGCGTGGATTCGTATGTGAGTGCCTCCGCCAACGGTTTTCCGACGGCGGATCGCACCGTGGCGCTCTGGTTCAATGCCACGAATGTGAATGTCGGGCGGTGTGTCATGGGATATGGTGGCGGGGCATCTTTCCTGATGATGTTAAACAATGCCGACGCCGGGCAAAACCATTATGAAACCCAGGGCCATTATGGCTACAACCGCCTGGATGTCCCTATGACCAACGGGGTTGGGATCTGGCATCATTGGGCGGTGACGATCCTGGGGAACCGGATCACGATGTTCATGGATGGAGTGCTCATCGGGGTTGCAGATTCCTTTGGAATTGCCACGGGTGTGCAGGGAATGGACCTGATTATCGGAACCGATGTTGCTCCAAGTGGGGTCGGGGCCTATTGGGATATAAATGGGAGTCCTTTTAACGGGGCTATTGATGAGGTCCGGATTTACAACCGCCCCCTGAGTGACGGTGAAGTCATGTCTCTCAGCCAAAACACATCCAGACCCACGCTGGGCTTGACCAAGGCGGTAAAACTCCTGTTCCACAATCTGGAGGTTGGCTCGAGATACCAATTGCAGGTCTCGAGCGATCACACAACCTGGACCAACGAAGGTCTGCCTTTTCCGGCGGCAAGCTCCACGATGGAATATCCACACTATTTTGATGTGGACCATTGGGGTCAACTCTCCTTCCGGGTCCAGATCGCCCCTTAAGAAACAGAATGTCGATAGCAAACAAACAACAAACCGTAGCCATGAAAATCCGTCCAACAGTCGTAATCCTTGTCGCCATTGCGCACGCTTTGGTGCTGGGGCGGCCAAATACAACCCTTGCGGCACCCTGGGAAGGGGTGGACGACTTTTCGTCGAGCCAATATTCCTCGACCAACTGGACGTTCATCCCAAACGCCCTTGGTCAAATGTCCATTCAAGTCGTTAGTGGCCATGCCAGCTACGTTGACTCTCTTCCGACTTCGAACCATCAGCGCGCCTATCTAATCTGGAACAGAAATCCGTCGGTCGCCGAACCGTGGACGGTTGACATTCTTGGACATAACACCGTGCCCGGGGGGAATGGTGGTTCTGCCTTGTATCTGGTCGCCGTAAACGCAGAGTCCTTTCGAAATGGCAATATCAATGGCTTTGACGTGGCCTACGCAAACCATAAGGACGGCAGTTCAACTATTGGCACCTCATGGCAAACCCCTGGCGGTGAGGTCAACGTCACCTCTATTCCCTACACCAACAACACAGTGTTTGGGCTTCGTCTGGTGTATAATCCCGGCAGCCAGATTATTACGGCTTGGTACGACCCCTCTGGTTCGAGCCTAAGCTGGACACCACTGAATTCAATTTCTCTATCCAACATGTCACCCGGAATGATGGCAACCAACACCTTCGCGGTTGCTATTCTTGGGGATACCTTCCTCGGTCCCATCGTGGAGGGGCAACTCTATGCGGATAACTTTCGCATCACCAAGGGCGCACCTGAAGTGCCCTTCAACTACACCAGCACAAATGGAGAGATAACCATTACAGGGTATACTGGTACAAATGTGGTGGTGACGATTCCGCAAATGATCATGGGTTTGCCAGTCACCGGCATTGGAGCGTATGCGATTTCCGGTAGCTCCATAAGCAGCGTAACCATCCCAGATAGCGTTACCAGGATCGGTGATCATGCCTTCTCCTCCAGCTATTATCTGACGAACATTACCATCCCCAGAAGTGTAACCAACATTGGGGCGGGATCAACCGCGTACTGCTCTAGATTGGTAGTGATAGCCGTGGACACAAACAATCCTGCATATAGTGCTCTGGATGGTGTGTTGTTCAACAAGGCGCTGACAACACTCATCCAATGTCCAGGGGGCCGAGTGGGCGCTTATCAAATCCCAAACACTGCCACCAACATCGCGGACTATGGATTTGGTGGCTGCAGCAACTTGGCAATTGTCACGATACCGCACACGGTCATCAGCATTGGAAACGAGGCGTTTATCTACTGCTCTGGTCTAACGAGCGTCACAATACCGGATTCCGTCACTAGTATCGGGGGCGGGGCTTTTTATTCATGTAGTGGAATTACCAATGCTACAATCAGCATCAGGCTCAGAGGCATTCAGCGGCAGACATTTGAAAGATGCGGGCATCTCACAGGTATTACGATTCCGAATAGTGTTCTCAGTATTGACGGCTCAGCGTTCGAAGGATGCTCTAGCCTGACCAACTTGACAATCCCAAATGAGTTGGCAAGCATCGGTGATAATGCATTCAAAGATTGCTATCGGTTAGCGAACGTGGCAATCCCTAGGAGCGTCACCAACCTTGGAAACGAGCCGTTTATTGGTTGTGACAGCTTGGTTGGCATCACCGTTGATGCGCTCAACCTCAGCTACAGCAGTATCGCTGGCGTCTTGTTCAACAAGAGCCAGACAAGGCTCATCAAGTATCCGGCACTCAAAGCAGGACCTTATGCGGTCCCCAACAGCGTTGCCAGGATTGGGGCTTATGCGTTCTTTTACTGCTCTGGCTTAAGCAGCGTGACGATTCCCACCGGCGTAGGCAGCATCGAATCCTATACTTTCTCCCACTGCTCGAGCCTAATTAGCGTGACGATCCCGAACAGCGTCGCCAGCATCGGTGGCTATGCCTTCGTTGGGTGCTCCGGCCTGACCAATGTTACGCTCCCCAACAGCGTCACCAGCATCGGTGACTATGCCTTCGCTGGGTGCTCCGGCCTGACCGATGTCACGATCCCCAACAGCGTCACCAGCATCGGTGACTCTGCCTTCGTTGGGTGCTCCGGCCTGACCAATGTTACGATCCCCAACGGCATCACCAGTATCGGTGCCAGGGCCTTCTCTTCCTGCTCCGGCCTGACCGATGTCACGATCCACAACAGCGTCACCAGCATCGGGGCCGGGGCGTTCTCTGGTTGCTACGGCCTGACCAATGTGACGATCCCCAACAGCGTCAGCAGCATCGGTGACTCTGCCTTCGGTGGGTGCTCCGGCCTGACCTCGGTGACGATCCCCAACAGCGTCACCAGCATCGGTAGCTACGCCTTTTATTACTGTTCCGGCTTAACCACGGTGACGATCCCCAACAGCGTCACCACCATCCCACCCCATTCCTTCAGTCACTGCTACAAACTCACCAATGTGACGATCCCCAACAGCGTCACCAGCATCGGTGACTCGGCGTTCGAAGTCTGCTACCACCTCACCAATGTCACGATCCCCAACGGCATCACCAATTTTGGGGACCATTCCTTCTATGCCTGCTCCGGCCTGACCAATGTGACGCTCCCCAACGGCATCACCAGTATCGGTGCCTGGGCCTTCTCTTCCTGCTACGGCCTGACCGATGTCACGATCCCCAACAGCGTCACCAATATTGGGGATGGTGTTTTCGATAACTGCCAAGGCTTAACCACGGTGACGATCCCCAGCAGCATCACCACCATCCCACCCCATTCCTTCAGTGGCTGCTACGAACTCACCAATGTGACGCTCCCCAACGGCATCACCAGTATCGGTGCCTGGGCCTTCTATTACTGCCGCCTGACCAATGTCACGATCCCCAACAGCGTCACCAATATCGGCGATGCTGCTTTCCGTGGCTGCTCCTCCTTATCGACGGTGACGATCCCCAATAGCCTCACCAGCATTGGTTACCAAGCCTTCTATGGCTGCTACAGCTTAACCACGGTGACGATCCCAGACAGCGTCACGAATATTGGGGACGAGTCCTTCTATCACTGCTCCTTCCTGACCAACGTCACGATCGGCATTAGGGTTGCGAGCATTGGGGATAGTGCCTTTTATGGGTGCTGGATCCTGAAGGACGTGTATTTTAAAGGTAACGCGCCTACGCTTGGCGGTTACTGGGTTTTCGGCTATCCCACCACGACAGCCTATTACCTGCCAGGAACGGCGGGTTGGGGCGCAACGCTAGGTGATCTTCGGACGGCGCCATGGCCACTGCCGGCGCCGTTGATTTTTAGCAACGCACCCAGGTTTGGCCTGCAAACCAACCGGTTCGGCTTCACAATTTCCTGGGCTACCAATGTTCCTGTTGTGGTTGAAGTCTCAACGAGCCTCTCCCACCCGGTGTGGTTGCCGGTGTCCACGAATAGTCTAAACAGTGGGTCGGCGTACTACAGCGATCCGGATTGGAAGAGTCATCCCACTCGATTTTACCGCGTCAGGTCACGGTGATTCCATAGGGGAAGTTGAAAGACAATGAATATTATGATCACACAAGCGACGACAAAGGCCATTGGACCACGTTTCATCGGAATCAGCATCCTCTGCGGTGCACTTGGAATTCTTGCCGGATGTGCGGGGTTATCCCAACCAGCGCCTGGCGACGTTGGCTATCTACATCAAAAAATTGAGAAGGCAGTTGGCAGCGCCAGATGTATTAAGAGAATGGTGATTCTCAATCAGAAGGGGCACACCCTCATCATTACGCTTCAGGTTCCAGGATCTTCTGAGGAAGCGGATTGCCTCAAGGCCATGAAGGCACTGTCACTTGACCCCGAAATTCCGGCCGTGGATGCGATCGTTGTTTCCTCGGAGCAGATGCAGGACATTAAGCTTGGCTCCCAGTTGTTGCGTGCCGGGTTGTCCGGAGCGGTTCAGGGTGCTGCTGGGGTGCGTGACCCGAGCAGCTCCCAGCAGTCACGCGAGGAAGTGATTTCCTTCTCGTGCAAGGCTACACGATCGGCTCTGTTGAAGGGGGAGGAGCCGGAAATTTTCCTGAGAAATAAAGTATATGTTTCAGGCCCATATACGGGGCAGAGAAGTGATTCTCTATGGCTGCACAATTCGAAGAAGTAGTCCGTCACGGTTACGGACTCGTGAGTTATACCCAACGACCCCAATCCCAAATCTTGCTATGAATTCCTTAAAGTGCATTCGCCTCTTTTGGGTTGGCATTACCAGTGTGCTGCTCTCCGGGTGCGCCGCCTTCCAAACATCTACAACGCAGAATCTTCCTTTGGTAACCAGTGATGCTCCCCCTCCGGAGAAAGCCATGATCGTTGTCGATGGATCCTCCTCCTGGGCAGGGATGTTCAAGTTGTATGCAGTAAAATTGTATGATAACAAGGTCTTTGTCGGCAAGGTCGGCCCCCACGGAAAAATGGCTTGGCTCCGTGATCCGGGGCCCATGGACATAAGCATCCAGGGGGTTATAGGTCGGCGAACCACCGCAGAAGCCGGGAAGACCTACCATTACAAAATCGATGGTACTGGCCTGATCTACTCTGTAATGGGCCCCGGGACTGCGTTTAACTATGCGAATCAACAGCAGTCATCGGGAGACCCGGGGAATACCTCAGATGACATCCTTAAGAAGGCTCAGGATCAATACCAGCAGGAGCAACTTCAGCGCACAATTCAAGATGCGGGCCGGTTCCGGCAACAGTATGACAACTCCATGAAGCGCTGATCTCAGGTGGAGGCTGCCTCCAGACGGTCCTGTGTGGCCAGTGCCTAATGGCAGTCAGTCATACAGCGCTTGGCAGTTTCATGGCGGTCGTTAGACATGGCGCCGTAAAGTTCTGCGTATCGAAACGATGGAGGACCACGAAAGCGCATGTCAGGAACTTGCCATGCGCAACTGTTTATGGCGCGGTGTCTATCAACAGTCCACCAACAACAACCCCCTGTCCCGGTCGGGAATCCCAACCGGGATTCTGGCACAAAGCCCATGGTTGCACCGCCGAGGTGCTACCATGGGTGAATGGTTGACAACAAAACCACCCTGGAAGGGTTGTGCCGTCGTAAAACCCGGGGAGGTTGCGGGAGGTGCCTCGGTTCGGCCGAACGGGCACAGCGCCCAATTGATTTGCATTACCACGCCATACTCCCTGCGGGTCAAGGCACCCGTTCGATTCCCCGGCACAACCGCCTTCGGGGTTGTGGCGCACCTCCCACCCATACCCGGGGTAACGCCGCAGACGGCGTAACCCCGGGCTTTGGGGCTGAACCCCTCCAGGGTTCCCGGAAGGGGGACCATTGGACCATCAGTTATAAACCGAGCTGTGGCGTTCTGCGCATCGAAACCATGGGAGACTCACGAGAGCGCCATGTCAGGAACTTGCCATGCGCAACTGTTTATGACGTGGTCTCTAATACGGACCTGGACGATCAGACTACCTCGACACTGAGCGCATCTTCACGCCCCAGTCCTCCTCAATCCACGTCGCGGAAGGGGGTCCCGACCTGGTAAAGTTTAAGGCGGGTGGTGAACTCCTGACGGGCCTCCTCGGATGTCAGCATGCTTATCGCCTCCTGCTGAATGCTGATGGCGCGGTCGAACTGGCCTGCCTCGGCATGGGCGGCGGCGAGTGTGTTCAGGAGGGCCGGGTCCTTGAAGCTCATTTGTTCAACGGCCTTCTCCGCAGCTTGGATGGCGGCCTTGCCATCGCGTATGCTGTCGGCCTGGCATGTGGCGAGGATCCAGGCGAGGCGTTGCAGGGGCTCGGAGGCTCCGTCCCCGGCCTGTTTGCGGTAGAGCTCTACAACCTCCTTGAAAAAGACCAACGCTTCCTGTTGTTTTCCGGCGCTATGGAGGGTTTTGGCGAGGTCCAGCTTGATCTGCCCGACCGCCGCGAGTTCATCATGGGAAAGTTCTCCGAGAGCATCGATGGCCTCGCGTCCGCTCCGCTCGGCATCGTACTGGTGGCCCAGGCCACGGAGGGCGCGGCCAAGATTGCTCAGGCCGGTGGCCAATTCCTGTTTGTCGGTTGAGGCTGTTTTGCGCTGGATGGCAAGAGATGAGCGCTGGACCCCTTCCGCCTCCGCGAACTTATGCTCCTGAATGAGGACGATGGCGAGGTTGTTGAGTGAGGCGGCGACCTCCGGATGATCGGGGCCAAGCAGTTTCTGGCGCAGTTCCAACGTATCACGGTTGATGGCTTCGGCCTCGGACAAGCGGCCCTGACCGGCGAGGGCAATGGCCAGATTGAAGAGGGAGGAGGCCACATCTGGATTGTCATTCCCCAGGAACTTCCGGCGGAATGCGAGCTTGCGATGCTCCGCACCGAAAACCTTCCTCTTGAGTTCCAATATTTCCCGGCGCAGGGCCGCGGTTTCCTGGAACTCGCCGAGTTGCAGCATGACTCCGCTGATGACTTCAAGGAGTTCGGCCTCGATTTCGGGCTGGTCCTTCAGGTCGATTCGGACCCGCTCCACGGTTTTATCGAGGATCTCACGCAGGAGTTTTGTATCCCTGCCTTTCGCAACGGAGGGCCCTATTCCGGCGAGCATGTCTGTGAGGAATTTGGCGACCTCCCGGCTTTTGCTGCCTTCCCGCTCCGCCACCTGACGGAGGCGCGTTTGTTCGTGCTCGGCATGGGTGGCCCTGACCGCCTGCCAGGTGCTTCCGACCACGCCGAGCACCAGGACCAGGGCAGTGATGGTGAGGAGGGCGAAGGTCAACCTGTTGCGTTGTGTGAATTTGCGGAAGCGATACCACTTGCCCGGGGGGCGTGCCGTGACGGGTTCGCTGTTCAGATGCCGCTCGACATCGTGCGCCAGCCCGCTCGCGCTTGCATAGCGCCGCGACCGGTCCTTTTCCAGGCAGCGCATGACGATCCAGTCGAGGTCCCCCCGCACCGAGTGCAGGAGTTTGGGTGGTTCGGACTGCCGTTCCCGGGCCACTGTGGTGAGGGCCTCGACGGCGAGAGTGCCCAGGCGGGTGGAGGGTTTGGGTGGTTCATCCTCCCGAACCTTGCGGCGCATTTCATCAAACCCGGCATAAAGGAGTTCCTCGGTTTCGAAAGGGAGATGGTTCGTGAGCAACTCGTAAAGCAACACGCCGAGGGTGTAGATGTCGCTCCGGGTGTCGATGTCGTGGCCGCTCATGGCCGCCTGCTCGGGGCTCATGTAGGCCGGGGTGCCCAGGAACTGGTGGAATGCTGTGAACAGGGTCTTGCCGGTCAGGTTTTGCTCGGTTGCCTTGGAGATGCCGAAATCGATGACTTTCGGGACGGGCAAGCCATCGATAGTGGTCACGAGGATGTTTGACGGCTTGATATCGCGATGGATGATGCCTTTCTGATGGGCGTGCTGGATGGCCTGGCAGACCTGGATGAACAGGTCGAGGCGTGCGCGGGTGGAAAGGTTGTTCTGATTGCAGTAGTCGGTGATCCTTGTGCCGCGCACAAGTTCCATGACGAAATAGGGGCGACCCGTCTCCGTGGCGCCGGCATCCAGCACCTGTGCGATGTTGGGATGCGACATGAGGGCCAGCGCCTGAAGTTCCGCCTCGAAACGGGCGAGGACCTGGCGGGTGTCCATGCCCAGCTTGACGATCTTCAGCGCCACCCGCCGGCGGACATCCTCCGTCTGCTCGGCCATATAGACCACACCGCAGCCGCCCTCGCCGATTTTCTCAAGCAGCTTGTAGCGCCCGATGCGGTCTCCGGGCTTTTCCGTGAGCACGGCTTCAAGCCCCTCATCGGAAAGGGCAAGTGCGTCCTGCAAGGCGCAGCGGGGGCAAATGGCACCCGTGGGGTTGTTCTCCCGGGGCAGGCCGCACTTGGGGCAGGGCTGGCTGGATTGAATGGGACTAGGCATCAATATTCGTCACACCAAATTGGGTGGCTCACTTGTTACAGAGGAAATAGGGGAGGAACCTTGCGGCAAAAGGCCGGGGGATGTGAAGAACCCCTTGCATGCGTGCGCTGGGGGATGGGGGCAATCGGACGGATTGGATGCCGATGGGTGCATCGGATTGTCGAAAGAGGGTCGCCACCGCAGCTGGCTCATGGCGGGTTCATCCGCTGATGACTGTAATCAAGTGGCGCAATTCCTCGTCCACATCGGCGGGGCTTTCAACCGTGTTGGCCACCTCCTCCCGCACCAAATGGCTGAATCTTCGACGCATGGCGAAGGCCGCGCTTGTCACGGCCGACTCCGTCATGCCCAACCGGGTGGCGATCTCCTTGTAAGTTTGGGTGCCAGGCCCCCCGGCATCGCTTGTCTGAAGCAGTTCATAGAGGGCGGACTTGCCCCTCCCCGCATACTCCTCCCTCAAGCGTTGCCGGGCCTGGTCCAGCAGGGCCAGGGCGAAGCGGCGTTCATAGAGCTTCTCAGGATCCAGAACATTGGCCGGTTCGTGCTGGTAGCGTTCTTCAGCAGTGGAGTCATCCAGTGAACAGAAGTGGCAACCTCCGCCACGCTTGATGGCCCGCTCCTTGTCATACTGGTCGCTTAGAAAATTTTTCAGGGAACTCAGCAGGAAAGTCCTGAACCGGCCCTTTTCAGGCCGCACCTGACCAAAGGAATTCAGCCGCAGGAGGCGTGCGAATAATCCCTGGGTCAGGTCCTCGGCAGATTCCTTGTTCCGTCCCTGTTTCCGGAGATAGGCGTAGAGGGGATACCAGTAGGCGCGGCAAAGCTTCTCCATGGCCTCGGTGGCTTGTGGGCAGCTTGGATCGCCTGCACTCATGACGAGGCTCCAGCGAGTGGTCCGGAATGCTCCACCTTGATCAGACTGCGATACTTCGCCGTTTTCAGATTGTCTCATCTTCAAGATGATGGTTTCAGCCAGTCGAATCCCCTATATCTGGACGGTGCCGATGGGCTGACAGAATTTCAAGAACAAATTGACCAACCTGACAAACGTATGGCGGAGCAGGTTCAGACCTGCGGCCGGCATGACGATGCGTCATGGGGGAAGCCGGAGGTAGACGGGGTTGAGGTGCAGGAGGTCCCATGGAAGGTGGTTGGGCAAAGGCTGATCGTGGAGGTCTACCGATTCAGGTTCTTCCAGAATCTTCTGGTGATCTTCAATTGGCTGGTGAGGGTGATGTGTGAAAGATGGAGAAGAGGCTGTAGGGAATAGGAGCCTGAGGCATGATGATGTTGCAAAGCGTGGCTGATGGGTTGGACGTTCGGCGAACGGCTTCGCCCCGGCTCTCGCTCCCGCTCCCCTGCGCTGACCCGGGTGCGGGACGAAAAGGCGTTGCAGGCGGATGGGGGGTTCCTCCAGACTGATTCAGTGAACCCATCCATTTATCTGTGTGCTCCAAAGCTATCTGGAGCCCGATGCCTGTTAATAGGGCTCTGGATGGTTCTGCGTGGGAGTGTATCCGGCGCGGAGGCTGTGCCATGGCAGGTTGACAGCTGGAATATCGAGAAAGGGCTTCCCAACAATTCTGTCACAGCGATTGCACAAACTCTGGATGGCTTTTTGTGGATAGGGACGGATAACGGATTGGCCAGGTTCGACGGCCAGAACTTCAGATCTTTTTCACCCCAAAACACACCCGGGGTTGCGAGCACCCGGGTGGAAGCGCTTTGTGCCGATGATTCAGGCGGGCTTTGGATCAAGGCCTCGGGGGCGACACTCGGATACATGAGGGGCGGGCAATTCTCCCGGGGTGATTCTGAAGGGGGCGTTGGTTCATCCAGGGTGGTCTCATTGAAATCGGAGGGGGCTGATCTCTGGCTTGCCAATGAGGCGGGAGTGGTCGCGAGATTGAACGGCGGTGCATGTTACTCCCTGTCGACCAATGTTGAAGCGTCGGACGGGAGCTTGAGGCTGTTTCACTGCACAAATGGCGGTGTGTATGCCGCAAGCAGCCGGAGTTTGGAGCAGGTTACCTCCAGCGGGGCAGAACGGCTGATTCAAGTGGCAACCGGGAAATTACGGTTTCTGGTGCCGGGCCGCCGGGGGTGGTGGTTGGGCTCAGGCTCATCATTAAGATTGCTGGAGGGGGGAAAGTCGGTAAGCGAGGTGGGATTTCCCACAAATGTTCTCAGCTCCGCGAGGGTGGCGCACGAGGATCGGGATGGCAACCTCTGGATTGGAACGGAGGTCAGCGGACTGTGGTGCCGGATGACAGATGGAACGGTTCAGGCATTTTCCTCGACGAACGGGTTGGGGGCGGACTCGGTAGCCTGCCTGTTCGAGGACAGCCAGGGAACCATTTGGGCGGGAAGCGAGGGTGGCGGGCTCACGCGTCTGAGGAGGAGACTGTTTCATGTGCTGCCGCTGATGGAGGGATTATCAGGAGCAGCCGTGACAACCATCTGTGACGGCGGGGCGGAGGGTATCTGGGTGGGAACTGAACGCAATGGATTGATCAGGGTAGGAAACGGCGTGATTCAGGGTGTCAGGACGGCGGAGGGACATGAAATTCGAAGGATACGAACGGTGACGGTTGATTCAGCGGGGCGGGTTTGGTCGGGGACTCAGGACGATGGATTGTTCTACCTCCAGGATGGGGAACTTAAGCCATTTAAAGCACTGGGGACTGCGCACCACATCTCTGCAGCTTTTGAGGACGATCGATGGGGACTCTGGATTGGAGCTGAAACGGCAGGGCAGATTTACCGGGTGGTGGGCGATGCCCCGCAGCAATTCACGATGCCGGAAGCACCGCTGATCATGGACGTCCGGGTGTTTGCGAACGATGGGACGGGTGGTCTCTGGATTGGGACCGGAGGAAGAGGGCTGTTCCATTGGAACGGGAGGGATTACCGGAATTACACTCATTCTGCTGGCCTGGGGAGCGACACCATCTGGTCGCTTCTGGTTGATTCATCCAACCGGTGTGTCTGGGTTGGCACGGCGGGGGGCGGGTTGAGCCGGTGGAAGGATGGCAAAGTGCAAACCTGCACCGAACGGGAGGGGCTCCACGACAATGTGGTGTGCCAGATGCTTGATGACGGGGCAGGGTGCCTCTGGTGCAGTTCCCCGCACGGGGTGTTCCGGGTCTCAAAGAGCGAGTTGAACGATTATTTTGAGGGTCGCAGTGCCACCGTCCATTCCGCGGTGTTTGGCATGGGGGACGGGTTGCCCTCGTTGGAATGTGCCGGGGGATCCCAGCCTGCAGGTTTTCGGGGTGTTGATGGCCGGTTGTGGTGGCCGACTGCGAAGGGATTGACCTGGGTCAACCCCGGGGATTTGAAAAGCGACCCGACCCCGCCATCGGTGGTTGTGGATGAGATGGTGGTGGACGATCAGCCCGTCCGGATCCGGCAAGGCTCGTTGCTTCCGGCGGAAATCCGGCCGGGGTCACATCGTGTGGAGCTTCGATACACGGCTCTGAGCTGGCTGGCTCCGGACTTTGTAAAGTTCCGTGTCAAGCTGGAGGGATTTGACCGGAGCTGGGTCGAGACAGGGTTGAGGAGGATGGTGCATTACACAGGGTTGCCTCCTGGTCAGTATCAATTTCAGGTCATGGCAGCGAACCGGAATGGGGTCTGGAGTGTTCCCGCCCCGGGGATCCGGCTCAGCGTGCAGCCCTTTTTCTGGCAGACATGGTGGTTCAAGCTGTGCCTTGCATGTGCTCTGGCGGTCAGCGTTGGATTATTGGTGACATGGTTTCTCCGACGCCGGCATCGGGCCCGGATTGAGGGCCTTGAGCGCATGCATGCAGTTGAACAGGAGCGGGCCCGCATCGCGCAGGATATCCACGACGACTTGGGGGCAAGCCTGACAGAGATCGCCCTGCTGAGTGAACTGGCTCAAACCCAGATGGATCAGCCGCAGGCGGCGCGGGGGCATCTGGATTCCATTTTCACCAAGGCACGCAGCCTGGCGCGGGCGACCGATGAAATTGTGTGGGCTCTGCATCCCAAGAACAACTCGCTTGAACCCTCCCTGAATTTTATCACGCGTTCGGCCCAGGAATTCCTCAGGGCGGCCGGGTTGCGTTGCCGGTTGGATTTTCCGGAGGAGTTGCCGGATGCGCCGATGCATTCAGCGACCCGGCACCACCTCTACCTCTCCGTGAAGGAGGCGTTGAACAATGTGGCAAAGCACGGGGCGGCCACCGAGGTGTGGCTGAGGCTGAAATGTGGCAAGGACTCGATCGTCCTGGAGGTCGAGGATAACGGCCGGGGCTTTGACCCCGGGCAGGTGCAGCAGGCCGACAAGTCGGCCTCGGCATCCGGACGGGGGCATGGACTCAAAAACATGGAGCAGCGGATGCGGTCGGTTGGGGGCAGGTTCGAGCAGGAGAGCCGCCTCGGTCAGGGAACGGTGAACCGGTTCATTCTCCCGTTGCGATCATGAAAACGCCAACGGACAACGGTTCAGATTTCCGGTGGCGGGCTAGACATTTCTGTTTACTGGTGGGAGGCCGCACTTTCCCCCAAAATTGGATCAGTGCAAAGTCCTGAAATGAGAATCAAGGTCGCGATCGTTGAAGATGATGCTGCGGTGCGGCGGAATCTCGCGAGCATCCTGAAAACCCAGCGTGGCATCTCCTGCGTTGGGGAGTTCGGGAGTGCCGAGGAGGCTTTGAGGATGCTGGGGGGTGATTATCCGGATGTGATCCTGGTGGACATAAATCTGCCCGGCATGGACGGGGTGGAATTTGTGCGGCAAATGGCCGTGGCCTCCCCTTCCACCATGTTGATCATGCTCACGGTGCACGACGACACAGAGGCGATTTTTCATTCGCTTGAAGCCGGGGCAAGCGGTTACCTCCTGAAACCGGCACGGGCCAGCGAATTGATAGCGGCTGTCAAAGATGTCCAGAAAGGCGGGGCACCCATGACGCACAACATCGCCCGCAAGGTTGTCCAGTCATTCAGGCGCACCGCAAAGTCCCCGCCTGAAGTCCCGGGCGAGGAGCTTTCACCCCGGGAGATTGAGGTGCTGGATTACCTGACGCAGGGCTACCTTTACAAGGAGGTTGCCGACAAGTTGAACATAGGATATGCAACAGTCCACACCCACATAGCGCGGATCTACCAGAAGCTGCACGTCAGGTCACGCAGTCAGGCGGTCGCGAAATACCGCAAACTATGAGCCCCGTTCTCAACCTCCGGAGATCCGGATGAAAGATTACAAACCTCAACCACGGACCAGGGGAGGGGGGAGTTGTCCGTTCAACATTCCAGGCAGGCATTCACGCCGGGGGGAATTTTGCAACGTGATGCCCGCAGTCACATGCGGTGCCACTGGCGACACATGTCCCGTCTTCAGCGGCCGATGTGACGGGCCACCGGGACAACACGACCGTCACTGCAAAGAGATTCTATCGGATCAAAATCGAGCCCTGAATCCATCACCCCGGTCAGATCGTCAGGAGCCGCGCAGTCTGAAAAAAGCTGCTGAACTTGTTCCCTGGGGGATGAGGAAGCTGTAGGCCCCACCGGGCACGGCATTTGTTTGAACCGGTTGCCAGTGGATCGGCGGCGCCAGCGCAAGGGTTCGTTCCGTGACCACATACCCGGGGATGTCTGTGGTGCCTCCGATGCTCACACCCCCGCCACCCGGCCCTGTGAAGGTGGCAATCACCGGTTGTGGGGGGATTCGGGAAAATGAGGCCGTGTAGGTCGTATTGGTGGCCGGCACGGTCACTGTGCGGGGGGTGTTTGTGCTGCCATCGTTCCAGCCTGTGAATCTCCAGTAGTTGGACGCCGTCGCACTGATTTCTATTGCGGTTCCCGGTGTGAAGGAGCCGGATCCGGAGGCATAACCGGCATTTGTCGGGTTTGCCAGCACCGTGATTGAGGAGGCAGGGGGTGTGATACTGAAACGTGCGTTGTCGATCCCGCCGCGCAGGGAGGATGCCGCGTTTGTCAGGGGGCGCGCCTGTAGGAGGATCACGAGCGGCTTGTTGTTGTCCGCGGGCAGGGCGGTGTAGGAGAAATTGAACCCGTTTGCGAGCATCTGGCCGGAGAGAATGTTGGAAACCGTCTGCGATGCATAGACCACGGCCGGGTTTGTGGCGATTTCATTCACAAAAGCCGCACTGGCACCCCAGAGGTTGTCAATTCCACCCCCGGCCCCACCCAGGAGGTCTGCCTGAAATGTGTAGGTTTCCCCTGCGATCATGGGGCCGATCTCCTGAGCAATCCGGCCCACATAGTAAGGGTCGAACAAGTCATTTGCGAGGCGCAGAATCCGGTTGCCGGTCGCACCACTCGCGAGGGTCACTTCCGACCCAGCCAGCATGCTTGAGGCTTGATAATCCAGCCCTGAAAGGTTGCTCCAGCCGGTCGGGTGATAGAGTCCCCCTATCGAGGTGGAGTATTGCTGGTCAACGATTTCGAAGCTGCCGTTGCTGATGTCGATGCGGGGGGGGATGTGAACAACATCGGTGACCGTAACGGTGGTGTTGCTGTAGCCCGGTGATTGCAGCAGGTAGGTTGATGAGCGGTTCTGCCAATTGGTTCCACGGGGTGCGGTGAAGGTTATTGTCTGTGGGATGTTCCAGTTCGCCGGGGTGAACAGCAAGCTGCTGGCCGGGGGAGTGGTGGAGATGCTGGTATCGCCGCCGGTTTGGGCCATCGAGACCGTCGCGCCGTCGGGCGGGGGGACATCACTCAGCACGACCGAGCAGGAGGATGTTCCACTTGCGGGGAAGGAGACCAAATACGGGGTGACCAGAACCTCCCTGAAGGCGAGGGATACGGCTCCATTGGTGGAAACTTTGATGGGAATGATTCCACCAGGATAGTTCGTCAGATTCACGGTCGGCAAATTGTTGATGAGTATTCTGCAGCTCGTGTTGGTCCCGACCCCGACGATCCTGATGGAGGTTCTGAAGGGGGAACCCCAGGGAAATGGCTGTGCTGCGATCTGGCTGGTGACTGTAAACGCGAGAGAATTGCTGCCGGCGGAGATGTTCGTGCACCAGAGCCCGTTCATTCCGACCGCGAGCAGGTTGGTGGCATTCACATAGCATCCGCTCATGAGATAATCGGCGGTGCCCAGACCGGTGAAAATAGCGGAACACTCTCCCCAGGAGGGGTGTGTGCGCATGGCGGACTGATTAAACCCGCCGTGATTGATGTTTTCCGGGCCGAGACCCGTTCCATAGATGTTGGGATGAGAGTAGATGCCGTTGGCAATGTGAAGCGGGTGGTTGATCAGCACCGCGCCGGATCGCGCTGCGGCCACGGCACGCTCCAGCAGATCCTGCCTGCCGAGTTGCTGCCCATACCAGAAGAAGGAGCGGACGGTTTCAGCCTGCCGTGCGTCCAGGCATGCCGCCGTGTCCACATTGTCACTGGTCACACCGCCAAACGGGAACGCGGCGTAAATGTAATGGAAGTTCCATCCGTTCTGCCAGAAAGCCAGGTAATCAACCACCTGTTCGCCCGTTCGCAGATACAGGTCCGAGGCGGTGTTGCGATAGAGTGACGCGAATCCCTCCGCCGCCCAGATGGTGGAAAGGTTGCCTTTCAGCGGAAGGCCCTGGACAGGATCCACAGTCAGGTCGAGCGGGTTCTGGCCGTCCGAGAACCACGGTTCCAAATCCATCCATCTCTGGTTGGGGATCACGTTGGAAATCAGGTAACTGGCGATCCTGATTGAGCCGGCAAGGTAGGAGGGATTGTTTGTAATCGAGTAGAACTCCGAAAGAAACCACATCGAGGCGGCGGACTGTGCGTTGACTGTGAAAGGATCGTTGGGGAGCATCGCCGGGGTGAAGTAGGAGGGGATGCGGCCATCCGGGTTGATGCTGGTTGCCAGCCAGTTTGCGTAGGGAGCCAGCCAGGCGAGGATGCGTGGATCCTGCTCGCACTGCTTGTAATACTCAACCAGATGGGCGGCGGTTTTGCTCATCGCCGGCACATCCCAGGTGTCGTTGTTTTTTGAAAAGAGCGACCTGGCCGGAGCACTGACGCAGCCCCGCAGCCAGGTTCCGGACTGGGCCAGATAGGTGAGGCAGAACATCCCGTTTGTCTCTCTTGGTGCAAGGAGGGCCAGGTTGATGATGCCGCGCGCCCGGTCCCTGAGATCCGGTTTTCCCAGCTTCTGCCCCCAGTAATACATGCCCGAGGCGTCCCGGACAGGATTCCAGAACTCGAAATTCCAGAGGGCATCCCCAAAGCCCAGCACACCGAGCGGGGCAACCATGCTGCATACGGGTTGATTGCTCATGGTGAAGTCGAGAAACACACCGTGGTCAGCGTATCCGGGGACCGGCGCCTGAACAGACGGGGACATCGGTTGTGAAACAATGCCGTAAACAAGCTTCACATATTCCTCGGAGGGCAGGGCGAGGTGGGGACGGCTTCGAAGCAGAGGCTGGCCGTATCTCTCCCAAAGATACCGGCTGATCTGCTGGTAGCCGCGGTTCGACGGCTCCTGTGCGCCCAGAAAGAGATCAAAGCCATAGCTGATTGTGTTTGTGGCGAGCGTTCTGATCATGCTGGCATCATTCAGCCTGTAGTGTCGAATCTCATGGCCGACGATGTAATCCATCATCCCGTAGGACATCACCGGTTGCCGCGTAAGACCGGAATTGATGTTCAAGTCCAGGGCGGTGGGCATGGAGTAGTTGCCTGTGACCTCAGGGCTGTCGAAAATCGTGGCGCCCACATACCTCGTGCGGCGTGCATCGGGCGAAAGAACCTTGTCCCTGTTAATGCTGTCCAGATCGGGAACCATGGCGGCGAACAGTCCCCCCTGTTGAAGAATCAGTGCCGGGGAATGAAAAGCGACGTCGCCCACAACCTGTCCGCTGATCGGGGTGGCGGGTGACCACCTGAACTCCTCCTTTTTGGCCGTTGGGGAGTGGACGAACTCCGGAGTGCCGGCAAAGTTAAAGGTGAAGGAGGACATGCAGTAGTCGAGAGAGTTGGTTGGAAGCACAATGGTGTTGGCAACATGAAAGAACTTCCTGCCCGTCTCGAGATAAATGCGCTCCGTGAACTGTGCCCCGAGGGAAGAGCCGGTGATCTCGACCACCACGCTGGAGGGTGACGGTGAATGGACGGCAAAGCTGTTTGTGGCCATCTCATGAACCCGGTAACGCCTTGGGGTGGCAGACCCGTTGAACAGGGGGTTGCCTGAGGGGTTTGCCGTGAAATCGGGGATGAACGAGGAGCAAACCTCCTCCCACTGTGCGGATGCATTCATGGCGGAGAACTTCCTGGTGTAACCGGCGTTGGTCCGTCCCAGGTCGAGCCGCACGAGCCCGTTGTCCACGCTCAGGGATGTGCCATTGTTTACAATAGTGAGGTTTGTTGAAAGGAACAGTATCGAGGCCTGATAGGTGCGGGTGGAACCATCCTGGGCTGTGACCGTGTAGATTTGCGGAGTGTTGAAGTTGCGGGGGGTGCCGGAAGGGGGACTGGCGGACGCGAAGGGGGAAACCGTAAAGACCGGGGCAAGGTTGCTGAGGGAAGTTCCTCCTGGAACCGCTTTGAGGATGTTGGTTCCCACAATCGCGCAGGAGCCCAGCGAGGGGAAACTGAATGTCAGAATATCCCTGGCCGGGCTGGGTGGCGCGACTGCAACCGTGGCCATGTATGACCGGGTGGATCCGTCCTGTGCGGTGATGACGTAAACCTTTGGCGAGGTGAAGTCCAGGGGAGTGCCTGAGGCGGGCCTGCCGGATGCAGATGTTGAGGCAGTGTAGGTTGGGGCGAGGTTTGTCACGATGGTGCCGTAGGGAACTGTGACGCTGATGTTTGTGCCATCAATTCTTCCGGTGCCCATCGCTCCGAGCGAAAAGTCGAGGAGTTCCTTTGCAGAGCTGGATGTGATGACTGTGACCCGGGCGTTGTCAATTCCGCCACGGGAGGCCTGCCCGGCACCCACTGCGACCGCCTCCAGCCAGATCCACAATGGCTTGCCGTCGTCAACTGGCCTGGCTGTATAACTCAGGTTGAACGCGTTGCTGATGAGCACACCTGCGCCCACCCCATTGACGGTTTGTGCGGCGTATGTCGAGGGGGGACTTGCCACACCCTGATCGACGAATTTCGCTGTTGCACCCCAATTGACTCCGATTGGCAACCCGCCGAAGGCATCGGCATTGAAGGTGTAGGTCTCACCGGTCACCATTGTGCCAAGCTTCTGGGCGATGCGGCCGACATTGGCCGGATTGGACGATCCCTCGTCATTCACCAGACGCAAAATGCGGGATCCCGTGGTTGTGGGAGGCGTCCCCTCTGCGCCGCCTGGCACACTCGATGCCTGTATTGTCAGGCCCGACAGGTTCGTCCACGCCGAAGCGGCATAAATCCCCCCCAGAGCCGGGCTGTAGAGCGATCCAACCGTTTCGAAGCTTCCGTTGGTCAGCAGTATGGCACCCTGTGCCCTGATCGCCAGCAAGGCGGCAAGGCACGCCATGTATGTGATTGTTTGAAATTGTTTCTTCATTTTCCAGCCCCGTTCGGGTCGGTGAACACGCACGTCTCAGCCGGTTGGCCGATCAGCCTGGGACCCTTCAGTTTTTCAACAATGTGGATTTTCCGGCCTCAAATGTCGCTCACCAAAACTGTTTACCCCCCTTCCTGCCTGTTGGGCTGATTCCCCTGAATTTGGCCGGAATTTGATGAAATCCGGCCTTGAAACCAGCCTGTCCTGTGCCCCGTTCGTAAACAGTTTTGTCTATTGTGAAGTTAACTTTTCATGGGTAATTCTTGAACATGAAAACAAACAAATCGGGTCGCAAGGGCTTTTCGCGACTCTGGAATGCCACGACATATTGAGACAACCAAATGGAATTTGATGTTTTCCACAGTCACGGAAGCCAAACAACAACCCAACCATCCGCAACCTTGAAATGAAGCTGAAAGCCATAAATGCCATAATTCGCAGCACCGCCCTGGCGGTCGTTGCCATGACAACAGGAGCGCAAGCATCCGTTTCGCTGACGAACGGAAGCTTCGAGAACACAAGCGCACTGATTTTAAACGCCATCGGGGGGCTGTATCAACCCTCGGACTGGGTCAACCTCACAGTCGGTGCTGCCTGGGAGGCCTCCTCTGCTGTGGCGGGGAACCCGCCCAACGGGGAGTGGACTCCCGCACCCGGCTCCGCCACCGGGTCCCGGGCGCTCAGGCTGGTGACAGACGGTTCTGCGAATGTCGGTGCCGAAGCCCAGGTTGTTGGAACCATGCAAAGTGGCCATACCTACTATCTTACCGCAGACGTTTTTGGCGGCCCGGTGACGCCGTACCGTTGCCGGATCGGTTTTGTCAACGAGCCCAGCGTGACGCCCGCATCGGAATATTCGGTGCTGGATGTCGGGCCGATCGGGAATGGGTCCAAGGTTCCCGTGAATCTGAGTTACACCGCCCAGGCTGCCGATGAAGGGCTTCCGCTGACCGTATTGCTAAAGGCCGGCCCGGTGAGTGTGGGCGGGGGAAACTACTATGGCCACGTTGACAACGTTCAACTCTCCGACAACGTCCCTGTGGCTCCCTACATTACCGCCCAGCCCACCGGGGGGGCGAGTGCTGCGGGATTGAGCTTCTCCACCGGCGTGACCGCTGGCGGAAGCGGCGATCTGACTTATCAATGGTATAAGGGTTCCGGCGTGCTGGCCGGAGAGACAAACGCCACCCTGTCCATCTCCCCGCTGGCGGTGCCAAACGCCGGTGACTACACCGTTGTCGTGGCGAATGGCGGAGGATCCGTTACGAGTTCGGTGGCCAGATTGTCAGTCTCCCCCTTCAGTTTCGTGAATGGAAGTTTCGAGTCAACGGACGCACTGTTGCTCAACGCCATTGGTGGTCTTTATCAGCCGAGCGGATGGACGAGCCTTACCGTTGGGGTCAGTTTTGAAGGATCGAGCGCTGTGGCTGCCAATCCACCCAATGGAGAGTGGACTGCTGCTGCGGGTTCTGCAAATGGTTCACGCGCTCTTCGTTTGGTCACCGATACCGCAGCCAATGTGGGAGCCCAGGCCCAGGGCCTGGGTGTCATGCAGGCCAATCACACCTATTTTGTGACCGCGGATGTTTATGGCGGACCCAACGACCCGTATCAGTGCCAGATCGCCCTGGTGAGCGAAGCCAGCACGACCCCCGCGACAACCTACAGCAATCTGCTGGTTGGCCCGATTGCAAACCGTGAGATCCGGTCTGTCAGCCTGAGCTACACCGCCCAGGCAGCTGATGAGGGGAATCCACTGGTGATTTTGCTGCTTGCCGGTCCCGCTTCGGTGGGTGGCGGCAGCTATTATGGCCATGTTGATCACGTTCAGGTGACAGACAACACCCCCATTCCTGCCTATATCGCGGTGCAGCCGGTGAGCCTGACCAATAGCCTGGGATCGAGTTCAACGCTCAGCGTCGTGGGTGGCGGTACCGAAGCTGCCTACCAATGGTTCAAGGATGCCTCACCTGTTTCCGGTGCAACGGCCGGAACCCTCTCACACTCCCCTGTCACATTGGCGGACGCGGGCAACTACAGTGTTGTCGTCACCGCAGGCGGTTCCTCTGTCACGAGTTCCGTGGTGTCCCTGACCGTGCAAGCCTTCCCGGTCGCGATCACGAGGCAGCCGGGTCCCGCTTCCGCAGAGTTGCTGCCGGGGGCACCCTACTCGTTGTCTGTGGGGGTTACGAACAATGCCGCGCTTCCGATCACTTACCAGTGGTACAAAGGGGCCAGCGCACTGGCGGGAGAAACCAATTCATCCTATTCGATTTCAGGGGTGACCGCTGCTGACGCCGGGAGCTATACCGTTGTGGTTGCCAATCCTGCCAATGTGGTCACAAGCACGCCGGCTGCATTCGTGATCGGAACGCTGCCGGGGAGCATCACACGCTATCAAACCGCGATCCGTTCCGAGAGTTCGCTGCTCTCAGAGTACACCTTCGATCTCGGCAACGCGGCTGACAGCGTGGGCGTGAACCATGGCAGCGTCACAAATTGTTCCTTCGCCAACAACGGCCTGGCGGGCGGTGCAAATCTTTCGCTTGTGCTGAACGGGACGGGGCTGGCGTCACTCGGGGCCGTCCCTGATTTTGAATTCCCCAGCGGAAGCGGCACGGTCGAGACCTGGGTCAGGGCCGACTGGAGTCCTTCCAACGATGGCAAGGAGCCCTGGGCACCCATCGCTGTCAATCCGTGCATGATGCGGTGCGGGTCGAGCGGCGAGCCGACTGTGCGTTGGAGCATCCATCTCTCCCAGGACAAATCCCAGCTGATCTACTGGAACGGTTCAGCACCGGCGTTGGTGCCGATCCCCGCTCCCGGAACCTTCTGGCACCATCTGGCCGTTGTGTTTGATGCCGGGACGTTAACCGTGTATTGGGATAATGTTCCCGTCGTGAGATCCATCGCACTCGGAGCGGGTTCCGGTGTCGTGACACAAATCGGCGCCAGTGACAGCACCTATCCCTTTCCTGGTTTTGGAAGCTATCCCCGCGAAGGTTGGCTGGGGGCATTTGACGAATTCGCACTTTATGGCGCGGCGCTCTCGCCGGCCCAAATCACGGCTCATTACGATGCCTTCAGTGCCGGATCGACTCCCCAGGTCCTCTCGTCACCCAGGTCTGTCGTCGGATTCCCGGGTGAACCGGTCAGCCTGTCCGCCTCCATCTCGGGTGCCGGCCTCTCGCTGCAGTGGTTCAAGAATGGCGCCGCTATCTCCGGTGCGAATGGGGCAACACTCACACTCCCGGCTCTCGCCCCGGGCGACGCGGGGCGCTACCACGTGAGGGCGATAAATACTCTGGGCACCACCAACACGGCGGATGCGCTGGTCACCGTGGCTTCGCCCGATTCACTCCGTCTCCAACGGACCATACAGTCCCAGGCCGGAGTCCTGGCCTTCTATCCGTTTGATTCGGATGACTTCTCGGATGTCATTGGTGGCCACAACGGCGCACAGGGCTCCGGAAACATCACGGCTGTCACGTTCGAACCCGGGTTGGGTGGCGGATCCGATCGAGGCATCCTGTTCGATCAGGGCAGTTATGTCAGCCTTGGGTCTGTTGATTCATTCCAGATGACCAATGGGGTCGGATCTGTGGAAGCCTGGGTCCGCGCGGATTGGGCCTCCGATTCGCTGACGGTGGGTGACCCGTATGTGCTGGCCTGCAGGGATGGGAATGGCACAAAATGGGCGCTGCGCATGATTCAACACAAGGGGCTGATGGGGATCATCACTTCGGCGGGAACCACGTTCTCGGCGATACCGGATCCCGGCACAAACTGGCACCACCTGGTCGCGGTGTTTGATGTCGTCGCCGGCACGAACACGGCCGCTGTCTATTGGGATGACGCAAAGATCACATCCGTGAACGGTGGACCGGGGACGAATGAGGGTGTCACGACACAGATCGGCAACGGCCTTCCAGTCACCCTCTCCAGCCCCTGGGTTGGCGGGATTGACAACGTGGCCTTTTATTCGAAGGCACTCACGTCCGGTGAGGTCAACGCACACTATGCGGCAATGGTTGGGCTGAACATCTCAATGAGTCGTTCAGGGAGTGACTTGAACCTGTCCTGGCCTGCCTCAACCCCCGGCTCGGTGCTGGAAAGTGCAAGTCAGATCACCGGTCCGTGGACTGCGGTCCCGGGCGTCGATGGAAACCGCGCAACGGTCAGTGCCGGTGCAGGGGCGCGGTTCTTCCGCATCCACCTGAAGTAGTCGCATCGGCTGGTTGTAACTTGTCCGACCGGGGCACTGGCAAGCCCCGGTCGGATTTTTCAGGGATGTGGTTCGGGGCGGTTTCATTTATCGTCAGGCAGGATCCGTGGGTTGATCGCAGGACATGAAGAAGACATTTTCGTTCGCAAATACTGGTGGCTCGCCGCGCGGCGGGCGCAACTCCGGCAGGCCATTTGGGTTCACGCTGATAGAGTTGCTGGTTGTGATTGCGATCATCGCAATTCTCGCTTCGATGTTGCTGCCCGCGCTGAGCAGGGCCAAGGAAAAGGCCAACCGGACCGCATGCCTGAGCAACCTCCGGCAGGTATCCCTTTTCTTTCAATATTACACCGACGAAAACAACGATGTTTTCCCTGCGGACATCAACCCTGCAGGTGATCCCAACGGCAACTTTTGGGCCTACTATATCACATCGAACATGAAGGATGCCCCGACCAATGTTTTCCACTGCCCGACTCTCAAGGGACCTCGGACTGACAACGGCGTCAGCTGGCAGTGGGCGTTCAATGGAAAGGGATTGGGATATGGCTATAACGCCTGGTTCCTCGGTTTGGGAGGTCCGGACCAGATTCGCGTTGGAAGCTTCACAATAAAGACAGCCCCCGGCTTCAAACGGTCCAGCATCCGGCGGCCATCCGACAATCTCCTCGTGGCCGACTGCAGTCCGAAGCGGGGCGGGGGAGACTGGTGTTTGAATGTGTTCTGGCCCCTCGCCGGCATGGGGGCCAATGACTACAAGGAAGGGGTCGATGTGTATAGGCACGGAGGGATCGGAGTTGTTAGTTTCAACGATGGCCACAGCGAAATCAGGCGGGATCGTGACATCAATCCCCCCGTCTCACCTGCCGTTGTGCCCACCGCGGCATCCCTCAAGAATAGCAAGTATTGGGATCCCCAGCTCCAGGCGGGGGACCAGTAAAGTCCGGGACCGGATGGCGTCCGCCCGTTATCTGAGGCTGTATTTTTTTGAACGATTTGAGTTATCTCATTCATGTGCACCCTCCCATGGTTGCGCCTATTCAACGCACAAGAGGACTGATTCCGATTACATCTCGGCTCGACCGGGATTAGTCAGCACGGTAGGCTTTTCCATCCACCTGAACCAATGAAAGAGAATCCGGGTAATACGAACTGTGGCAGCGGCAACTGTGGCTGTGCCGGGCCATCCTATGGTCGGCGTGATTTTCTGAGGCAAATCGGCCTCGGGGTTGCTGCGGTGGCATTCGAGCCGTGGACTTCATCGATGGCCGGCCCCTTCAGCCGATCCGACTTCGAGAAACTGGTTCCGGCTGACAAGAAGCTTTCCCCCGAGTGGGTTAAGTCCCTCACAGCCCGTGGTGAACGGACACGCTATAAAGGCAGGGAACTGGAGAGCATCGGCATGCCGGTCGGAGGGATATGTGCCGGACAGCTTTATCTCGGCGGGGATGGGAAACTGTGGCACTGGGACATCTTCAACCGGAAGCTCAACACCGACGCCGAGCACTATGCCAAGCCAATGAAGGCCTCCTCCCCGCTCGATCAGGGCTTCGCCCTGCGATTGATGTGCGAGGGGAAGGCACAAGAGAGGGCGATGGACGCGAATCATTGGAAAAGTGTCACATTCACCGGGGAATACCCCATCGGCTACGTCGAATATGCTGATCCCGACTGCCCGGTAACTGTGGGGCTGGAAGCGTTCTCACCCTTCATTCCCCTGAGCGTCGAGGATTCATCCCTTCCGGCAACGATTCTTGAATTCACAATCAGGAACACCGGTTCCACCCACGTGGAAGGGGAATTGGCCGGGTGGATTGAAAACGCAGTCTGTCTTTACAGCGGCCAGAAGCGTGATGGCATCCGCCGGAATCGTATCGTTCGTGATCCCGCCTTCCTCTTCCTCGAATGCACGGCGGAGGATTTGCCCCCGGGAACCCCGAGTGAGCGCCCGAATATCGTCTTCGAGGACTTCGAGAGCGAAACATACGGAAACTGGGCTGTGACGGGGACGGCGTTCGGAAATGGCCCGATTGAGGTGGCCCGGATACCCGAATACCAGGGGGATGTGGGGGCGGCGGGGAAGCGTCTCGTGAACAGTCATGCATCAGCACCCGGACGTGAGGTCAGGGAAAAGGATGATGCTGTTGGCCGGCTTACTGGTCGTCCGTTCACGATCGAGCGCAACTACATCACCTTCCTTATCGGGGGCGGCAATCACAAGGGCCGCACCTGTATGAATCTTCTTATCGATGAGGTCGTCGTCATCTCGGCCACAGGTGCGGCCAATAATCATCTCGAGCCCATGAGCTGGGATGTGCGGCAGTGGATGGGCAAGACCGGCCAACTGGTGATTGTGGATGACCAGACATCCGATTGGGGCAACATCAGCGTGGATGACATCGTTTTTAGTGACCGTCCCCGCCATCCGGTGGGTCCACTGGCCAGCGAGGAGGACTTTGGTTCCATGGGGCTGGCCCTCCTGAACCCCCAGTCCGGAGACATTGGAAATCCATGTCTCCCAACAAATGGTGTGCCCGGAGGAATTTTCTCAACTTCCGCCCTCACCACCGATTCTGCAACAATGCAGTTTGGTCAGAAGTTGCTCGGGTCATTGGCCCACCGGTTTAAGCTGGGTTCGGGAAAGTCGGTCAAAGTCACTTTTGCAGTGACCTGGTGCATGGCGAACCTGAAGATGAACCGCCTGCCGCCCGGGAGGTTCTACGGAGCCAGGTTCAAGTCTGCCATCTCGGTGGCATCCTATCTGGCCACGAATTTCGATCAACTGGCCTCCCAGACCAGGCTATGGCATGACACATGGTATGACTCATCGCTTCCATACTGGTTTCTGGATCGCACATTCCTGAACACATCCATTCTGGCGACATCCACATGCCACAGGTTTGGCAATGGGCGTTTCTACAGCTGGGAGGGTGTTGGGTGCTGTGAGGGAACATGCGGGCACGTGTGGCACTATGCCCATGCCATGGCCCGTTTGTTTCCGGAATTGGAGCGAATGATGAGGGAGAAGGTCGATTTCGGCCTCGGACTCCAGCAGGACGGGGCGATCCATTTTCGTGGGGAGTTCAACAATATTCCGGCGATCGATGCCCAGGCGGGCGCGATCCTGCGTGCCCTCCGGGAACACCAGATGACTGCCGATGACACCTTTCTGAAAAACAACTGGCCCAGATTCAAGAAAGCGACCGAATGGCTGATCACCAAGGATGCTGACGGGGACGGCTTGATTGACAGCAACCAGCACAACACCCTCGACACGGACTGGTATGGGCCTGTCGCCTGGTTGAGCAGTCTTTATCTGGCAGCCTTGCTCGCTGCCGAGGAGATGGCGATTGAGGTCGGGGACCGCGACTTTGCAGCCAGATGTCGCCAGATTTTTGAAGCCGGCCAGACCAATCTCGTTTCCAGGTTGTTTGAAAACGACTACTTCATGAACAAGGTTGACCAGGGGCATCTGGACTCCATCAATTCGGGCACAGGCTGCGAGATTGATCAGGTCATGGGGCAGAGTTGGGCGTTTCAAGTGGGTCTGCCACGCGTCCTGCCGGAGAAGGAAACAAGGGCCGCGCTCCGCTCTCTCTGGACGTATAATTTCACACCTGATGTTGGCCCCTACAGGAAAGCCTATAAAGCAGGGCGGTGGTATGCGATGCCCGGTGAGGCCGGGTTGTTGATGTGCTCCTTTCCCCGTGCCGATTGGGATTACGACCAGGCAAAGGGGAAGGGTCCTGATTGGGCGGCAGGCTATTTCAACGAGTGCATGAACGGCTTTGAATATCAGGCAGCAGGGCACATGCTGTGGGAAGGGATGATCACGGAGGGGATGGCGGTCACCCGTGCCGTCCATGACCGGTATCACGCATCCCGGCGGAACCCGTGGAACGAGATCGAGTGTGGCGACCATTATGTCCGCAGCATGGCCAGCTATGGAGTGTTTATCGCAGCGTCCGGCTTCGAATATCACGGCCCCTCGGGGCGGATCGGATTCTCACCCCGGCTGACTCCGGAGGAATTCAAGGCCGCCTTTACCTGCGCTGAAGGCTGGGGCACCTACGGCCAGCACCGGTCGGTTGCCCGGCAGTCTCATTCCATCGAGATCAAGCATGGCAGGTTGCAGCTGGTCACCGTCACCGTCGATGTTCCAGCCAACAGCAAAGTGGCCACCCTCAATGCGAGATTGGGGTCGAAGAAGATCGGGGCTGGTTTTGCGCAGAAGGGAACAAGGGTAGAAGTGACCTTCGCTGAGAAATTGACGATCACCAGGGGTGCCCGGCTGGAATTTGAGCTGGCGTTAATCGGTTGATTCACGATCGTGGTATGGTTGCTGCCTTATGAAAGCTGGAAAGCGCATCGCTGTTGGGCATCCCGTGGCATCCCCCGGGATCATGCCCCTTTGGAACATGGATACCGCTGGCGGGAACATCCTGAATCACAGGCATGCGCCATCCATTCACCCTTTTCCGGGCCAAAAAAGCCTTCTGTCCTTCAGCCATTATGGGCATCCTGCCGGAGGTACCGATTCCTCCAGGTGGGATGCGCCTGTGGAACATGAAGCAGTGAACATCAACCTTACACAAAGCACAAACACTGAATGAAAACCCATAGTCTTGCAGGAGTTATTCCAAGTGGTGTCACCGCGTTGGCGTTGTTTTCCTCCGGCCTGGCCATTACGAACTCAGAGGCAGCCAGTTTTGGAGACGACTCAGCGTTCTTGAGGCAGCACACCAAACTGATTGTACTGAGCGACCAACACGGGTCGGGTCGGGTCGCCATCGCCCCGGCCTGGCAGGGTCGGGTGATGACGAGCAGTTCCGGGGGGGATGCCGGACTGAGCTACGGATGGATCAACAGAGACCTCATCGCATCGGGCAAACTGCAGCCGCACATCAACGTCTTCGGCGGCGAGGACCGCTTCTGGCTCGGGCCTGAGGGGGGGCAATTCTCCATTTTCTTCGCCAGAGGGGCGAAGTTTGAACTGGCCGACTGGTTCACACCCGCCCCCCTCGACACGATGGCCTACGATGTTGTGAAGCAAACAGGCTCCTCCGCGACGTTCAGCGCCCAGTTCGGGTTGACCAATTATTCAGGCACCCGTTTCGAGGTGAATGTGGAGCGGGAGGTGAAACTGCTCGCGGCAGGTTCAGCCTGGAAGGCGCTGGGGGTGAAGTCTCCCCCGACGCTCAACCTTGTGGCCTACGAGTCGAACAACAAGATCCGGAATGCGGGTGGGGAGCCGTGGCGGAAGGAAACCGGTTTGCTCTCCGTTTGGATCCTTGGGATGTTCAATCCAGGGCCCCTGACGACGATTGTGGTTCCAATCAAGGCCGGGGATGAGGCTGCTCTCGGCAAGAAGGTTGTCTCGGACTATTTCGGCCAGATCCCCCCCGACCGTCTGGTGGTCAGGGATGACGCCATATTCTTCAGCGGGGATGGGCAGTTTAGGAGCAAGATAGGCATCAACCCAAGGCGCAGCAAAGCGGTATTGGGGAGTTATGACGCTGCGAACAAGGTGCTGACCGTCGTGCAGTTCACGCAACCGGAAGGGGTCACGGACTATGTGAATTCCCAGTGGAAGATTCAGGACCAGCCGTTTGGCGGGGATGTGGCCAACAGCTACAATGACGGAGCACCCTCTCCCGGGGCCAAGCCTTTGGGGCCGTTTTACGAGCTGGAGTCCTCCTCACCTGCGGCTGCCCTGAAACCGGGCAAGAGCCTCACCCATGTTCATCGCACGTTCCATTTGAGCGGATCCGAGGCTGCGCTGGACAAGGTATCCCGTGCCGCGTTGGGTGTGCCCCTGGCTGACATCGCAAATGCCCTGAGGACAAAGTAATCAGCACAGTCAAACCGGTTGCCCTCCGCAATGAGCTCCTGCTGTGGCAGGGTGCCCTGGATTTGGACTGGCTCAAGTAACCGACAGGGAATCATCCCGGCATGTGATGGAAGCCGCCGTCACCGGCCGGGAAAATGCCCGGTTTCCTGCCCCCCTCTTGAAATGTGCATGATGGAACAGTATTGGTTCACAGGCAGTTAAGGGCCGTCCGTGCATTTTGAGCAGTAGGTGCTCAATTTTCAAGATCGCCGAAATCGGGATTCAGGGGGCAAATAGTTGGTTTTGATCCGGCCGGTGACCTATTTCCAGCCCGTTACGTTGCCGCTGCCGCTCCGGGTTGTGCGCGGTTCTCTTGAGCAGTTTTGTCCTCGCCTCCCGTGCTGGCAGCCGTTCGGTTGGCGTTGGCTCGTCATCAGCGGTGGGTTCGGTCGCATTCATCCTATGGCGCATCATCCTCTCCGCCGTCCGTCCCGCCGCCGCCGCCCGGTGCCTCACCGCTCCGCGCCAACAGGCTCCGCAACCTCCAACAGTATCTCAGGATGCCTCGCGGCAATCTTCAGCAACACCCTTGCCGGCCCGGTCGGCGTCCGACGCCCCTGCTCCCAATTCTGCAGCGTGTCCACGCTGATTCCTAAAATCGCCGCAAACTTCGACTGCGATAAACCGAGCTCGCCGCGCACGCGCACAAGGTTGGAGTCAGGGTTGACACGAAAAACACGCCCAGGCTTCAACTTTCCCCGTTTGATCAGGTTCGCCTCGCGCAGGCTCTGCTTCAATTCTTCAAAAAGTTCCCTTTTCATAACTCAAATTCTTCCACCAATCGTTTCAGTTGCTTGATCTCATCATGCGACAAATCTTCTTGCTCGCTCTTCGGATAGGCTACCAACCGCCAGATTTGATCGTCAGCGGTCTGCCAGTAGTAAATGACTCGCAGGCCGCCGCGTTTGCCGCGCCCGCTTCCCGCCCAACGCAGTTAGTGAAGACCGCCACTGCCCGGTATGACCTTGCCCCAATCGGGACGCAGGACCAGCGCGAGTTGCAGCTTCGCATACTCATCGTCATCCATGAGCTGCCCCACCAGCCGCGTGAACGTGGGCGTCACAATCATTTCCACATACCGCACAATACGCCACTGGCGGATAGTGTCAGCCCCAAATTTCCACATCAACCAGCGAGGTCGGCGCACTCATGCCCGACGAAACGTCAGTTCGCGCTCCAGGGCGGGGCGGGGATTTGAATGCTCCTCAGAAGAGGTCAGCGGTCGGGATACCCACGAGAATTCCAGCACGGGAAGTTGCCGGTTGACGGGCAATTCGCAGGGGGTAGGCTGCGGTCATGACAATTCAGCGTGGAGTCGAATTCCCGCCTGCCCTCGCAACGCCAATTGCAGGCGGCTGTTTCCATTGGCCTCTTATCAGCAGCCATGAAGTCCGACTTCCACACATGAAGCTCCCATATGAATATCAAATCCCTTTTGTCCGGTGAAATTGCCCTGAGGAGATTTGTTCTCTGGCTTGTGGTGTGCCTGCCTGGTGGCCACTGTCTTGGGGAGTCAGGAGACAGCCCGTCCCCGGTTAACCTGATTCAGGCACCCGTTTCCTTCAGCATCGGTCACCGGTGGACTAACACTCTGGGAATGGTATTCACCGGCGTGCCGGGCATCCCCGCATTCTCGATTTGGGACACACGGGTAAAGGACTACCGTGCATATGCCGAAGCCAATTCGGGGGGTGATCAGACTGATGTTCCCCCTATATTTGTCAATTAAAGTGGGTTTTAGATAATACAGACTGCTATTTATAGAGGTTTATCGGTTGTCTCTAATATATTGCTATTGTTCTTGCCCGCTTCCCTCCGATTCCGTAGGGTTGGTCCATCGTGTTCATCAAACGCAACAAAACGGCACTCGCGGGCAAGGGTTACCAATCCGTCCTTCTGGT